>USCC01000045.1 GCA_900553035.1 uncultured Rhodospirillaceae bacterium
CAAAGGTGTGGCAGAATTGTGGTGCAAAAAAAAGCGGCTGGCTTTTATCCCCCCAAAAGGGGCGCGACAGCGCTCAGTCGTTCTTCTGTCCGGTCTTTTTCGCTCTCCCGATCAAAGGCGTCCGGATAAAAATGCCTCTGAAAGGCGCGTGCCGCCGCGTCTTCGTCCGAAACATCATATCCGGCAGCGGCCAGCATTTCTCCGCGGGAACCGAAAGGCGCCGCAAAACCGCCGCTCCACAGGCCGATTCCTCTTTCCGCCAACGCTTCCCAGGGGAACAGTTCGCCGGGATCCTGTCTGCGTTTCGGGGCAACGTCGGAATGGCCCAGAACTCTGGCCGCGCGGATTTTGTGCCGTTCAATAATATCCCGGGCCAGGACGGCAACCGAGTCAATCTGGCGTTCCGGAAAAGGTCGGTAGCCGAACTGATGGCCCGGATTGACGATTTCAAGGCCAATGGAACAGCCATTGATATCCCGCTCTCCCTGCCAAAAGGAAAGACCGGCGTGCCAGGCGCGTCTGTCTTCGTCAACCAGAGCATAAATCAGGCCGTCTTCGTCGATAAGATAATGCGCACTGACAGCGGCTTCCGGCGAACACAGGCGGCGCAGAGCGTCGGCCGCTGTCCGCATTCCCGTGTAGTGCAACAGGAGCATGTCCGGCGCTTTCGGACGTTCGTTGTGATTGGGCGAGCTGTATGTGTTCAGAAGCTTCATCAGAAAATCCTTCCGTTTCCGCAATGCCGGATGTATGTATAAAAGTCAGGAAGATTATAAACGGATATCTGTCGAAATGAACGAAATAAAACATGTTTTGCCGACATCGCCCGAACAGCTTCTGGATTATTTGACAAAGCTGGGGATTTCATACCGCAACACGCCGCATCCGCCGGCCTTTACGGTGGAAGAGGGAAACAGGTACTGGGGGAACATCCCCGGCGTTCACTGCAAGAACCTGTTCTGCAAGGATGCAAAGGGAAAGCTGTGGCTGATCATGGCTCCGGCCGGAAAAACGGTGAATCTGAAAACGCTGCCGGCTCGGATCGGTTCAAAACGTCTGTCATTCGGGAATCCGGCTCTTTTGTTCGAAGTCCTTGGCGTCGAACCCGGATCCGTGACGCCGTTCGCTCTGATCAACGACAGGGAGCACAAAGTCAACGTCGTTCTGGATAAATGGATGATGGAACAGGAATTCGTCAATTTTCATCCCCTTCGGAACACAGCGACGACAACGCTGACTCCGGAAGGGCTGCTGACGTTCATCCGCTCATGCGGACACATCCCTCAAATGACGGATATCACAGAAAATTAAAAAAGATATGTTGAAATGACCGGTCGAATCCATTAGCAATGAAACGGGTGCGGATGGAAAATTCGCCCTTTAATCCTTTCTTTAACGTGGAGTTTAGAATAATGAAAAAATTTTACATGGGTTTCGTCGTTGCCGCTTCTCTGGCCCTGTCGGCCTGCGGTGTCATTCCGCACAATACGGCGATGTTTTCCGCGATTGCGATTGATGCCGGTTCTCCGGGCATTTATTATGCGAACCCCGGTGTCCGTCCCCTGAAGAAAGGCGTTGCCGAACAGAAGGGTATTATCCTGTTCACGGATGGCGATGCTTCCATCAAAGCGGCTATGGATAATGGCAAAATCACCAAAGTCCATCACGTCGATTTCAAAACCACAACGATTTTCTTCCTGTACACAAAGCAGACGACGATCGTTTACGGCGAATAATCCAGCCGGTCTGAAAAAGGAGCGGGGTTTAATCACCCCGCTTTTTTTTATAAAAATATATTGACAAAATGTAAAAAATAATATAACTATTTGTTAGTTTAGAGTGTGTCCGCCTCCGGAGGGTTCTTCGGGGGCTTTTTTTATCCGGGGGAGAAAATGGGAAAGGTTAAAATTCCGTATCGGTGGAAGCCGAGAAAATATCAGCTTGAACTCTGGCGGTATCTGGAAGGCGGCGGCAAACGGGCTGTGGCCGTATGGCACCGGCGTGCCGGGAAGGACAGTCTGGCATTGAACTGGACGGCGGTTGCCGCGATGCAACATAAAGGCGTGTACTGGCACATGCTACCGCTTCAGACACAGGCGCGCAAGGTCGTCTGGGACGCCATTGATCGCTATGGGCGGCGTGTCATTGATCAGGTTTTTCCGCCGTCGATTCGCAAATCCGCCAATGCGCAGGAAATGAAAATCGAGCTGATTAACGGGTCAATCTGGCAGTGTGTCGGTTCAGATAATTACAACAGCCTTGTCGGGGCGAATCCGGTCGGCGTCGTTTTTTCGGAATATTCGATTGCCGATCCGGCCGCGTGGGACTTTATCCGTCCCATTCTGGCGGAAAACGACGGGTGGGCGCTGTTCATCTATACCCCGCGCGGGCGCAATCACGGGCTGAAACTGTTTGAAACGGCAGTGCGGGCGCCGGGGTGGTTCGCTCAGAAACTGGGCGTTTCAGAAACCCGCGCCCTTCCCATGAGTGCGATCGAGGCCGAACGCGCCGCCGGGATGGATGAAGACATGATACAGCAGGAGTTTTTCTGTTCGTTTGATGCCGCGGTTAAAGGGAGCTATTACGCCGCGCTTCTGAAACAGGCCGAGCTGGAAGGCCGTGTCGGCCTTGTCCCGTACAATCCGGCAAAACCGGTGAGTACGGCGTGGGATCTGGGGATCGGCGACAGTACGGCGGTCTGGTTTTATCAGGTGAACGGCGCCGTCGTTGATGTCATTGATTATTACGAGGCCTCGGGTGTTGGTCTGGATCATTATGTTCGGGTACTGAGGGGAAAGCCCTATACCTACACAAATGACAACATTTTCCCGCACGATATTCAGGTGCACGAGCTTTCAAGCGGGAAAAGCCGCCTGGAACTGCTGGCGGGGCTGGGAATCCGGGGGCGGGTACTGCCGCGCGCGGGCGTGGATGACGGGATTGCGGCGGTTCGGCTGTTGCTGCCGCGGTGCCGCTTTGACGCAGAAAAATGCACGGCGGGGCTGGAGGCTCTTCGCCAGTATCAGAAGGAATGGGACAGCACGCGCCGCGATTTCATGCCGCGGCCCAAACACGACTGGACCAGCCATGCGGCGGACGCCTTCCGCTATCTGGCGATGGGCATCCGTGACGAAGAAGCCCGCGAACGCCGGTCGTATCTGGACATGTGCCGCCATGCCGCAGAGTACGATCCGCTGGCCTGAGACAGAGAAAGGGAAGGGGTTCGGTCTGCCCCTTCCTGTTTCGGGTCAGGAGAATTCATATTTGAGCTGAAGAAGCAAAGTGTGCCTCTGTGTGTCTTTTTTCAGAGTGCCGTCATAAACGAACCGGAGCTCCGTATGACGCCCGATGTTTTTTCCCAGTTCAAGCCGTGCGCTGATTCCGAAACGTTCCGACGGTTCCGGAAAGCTGAATGGTTCCTGAACAGAGTGGAGAACCGGGGCATGTCAGTGTGGTGCCGGCGGACGCCTGAAGAGGAGGTAACAGCAGGATCATCGGCAGAACTGCAAAAACAGTTTTTATGTATTTTTACTCTTATATTATTATAATATATATTTTGTGATATTTGCGTGTATTTAGGGTTGTGTATGTATGTTGTTCTTTAGATATATTTTGCGGCAGTCAGGCCATTCAGACGGCCGCCGCTTTGTAAAAAGCGACGACAGCCTGATAAAGCGCGGCATTCCCTGAAGTGTAGGTCCTCTGCGTTTCCAGAAGGTTCTGCAGTGTACTCAGAAGGCTGTTCAGGGGAATCAACCCTTTTTCATATTGCGTAAAGGCGAGGACCGAAACCTCCTGCATGTTGAGAAGAGCGGCTTCCTCTGTCCGGTTCCGGACATAGCTTTGCGTCACGTTTGTCATGGCGTTTCTGATTTCACCGACGGCGTTCAGAACCGTGCTTTTGTAAACCAGCGCGTATTCCTTCGTCGTTTCCTTTTCCAGCTCGACCTGGTTTGTCAGAGCGTTCCAATGGAAAATCGGAAGCCCGACAGCCGGACTGTAGGAGAACATGCCGCTTTTGCTACGCAGAAGCCGGGGGAGCGTGTCGGACTGGAATCCCAGGAAAGCACTGAGGCTGACCGACGGATAGAGCGCGGCGACGGCCTGTCCGACGCGGGCATTTTGGCCGATCAGGTTCTGTTCGGCCGCCCGGACGTCGGGGCGCCGGCGGACAGTGTCGGCCGGCAGGTCATACATGGCGCTCAGGTCATATTCAAAACGTTCGCGGACGATGTTCCGCGGCGCTGAAGCCAGAAGCCCGTTGACCTCACCCGGGACTTTGCCGGTCAGAACGGCCAGGGCGTTGCGGTAGGCCTCCGCCGCCGCCGCCAGTCCGGGAAGCTGTGATTTCAGATTTTCCGTCATGTAGCGTGTCTGGCTGAGTTCGCTCTGGCTGACAAGTCCGGCCTTTGCCTGGTCTTCGACAAGGCGTTGGATTTTCTGCTGCATGTCAAGATTCTGACGCACAAGGTTCAGCTGTTCTTCGGTCAGGCGCAGGCTGACATAAGTATTCACGACTTCGGCTGTCAGCGAAATATGTACGTCGTCGGCATTGGCGGCGGCGGCTTCAACAGCGGCGCGCGCGCTTTCCGAAAGGCGGCGGCCGGCCCCCCAAATGTCAAGCTCCCATGAAGCGTCAAGCCCGGTCTGGAAATAATCTTCCTTGATTGCGTATCCTGCATTTTTGCCGGGTTTTAAGCGGTGATAACTGGCGTCCGCGTCAAACGTCGGAAAATACTGCACGTCACGGATGCTCAGGGCAAGGCGGGCTTCGCGGAGACGCTGGACGGCGATCTGCGCCTGCGGGCTGTCTTTTACGGCGTCTTCGGCCAGACGGTTCAGCACCGGGTCGCCGAACTGACGGTACCAGTCGCGCCCGACACTTTTATCCCCGTCGGGTTTCAGAGACAGTGCCCGCGCGACGGCATCCTCCGGAACATCGTCCGGACGGCGGTAGTCGGGACCTACCGTGCACGAAACAAGAAGCAGAAGCGAGAAAAGTGAAACGTACTTATTCATGATCTTCTCCTTTCGGCGTATCGTCCAGCTTGATGCCCAGCGGATTGCCCTTTTCCTTTGTTTCGCGGATAATTTCGGCTTCCTCAACGCCGTGCCCGGTCCATTCCTTGATGGTTTCAAACAGGGCGAACAAAGAGGGGATGAAGATGATGCCGACAAATGTCGCCGCAATCATGCCGTAAAAGACGCTGGTGCCGATTGAAATCTGGCTGGCCGCGCCGGCGCCTTTGGCGATGATCATCGGGAACACCCCCAGAATGAAGGTCAGAGCCGTCATCAGAACAGCACGGAAACGTTCGGCGGCGCCTTTCTGTGAGGCTTCCAGAATGCTGGCGCCGTCGTCCCGGTAGGCTTTGGTGAATTCGACAATCAGAATGGCGTTTTTCGCCGCCAGACCAATCAGCATCACCAGCCCCAGCTGGGCATAAATACTAAGCGGCTGTTTCATGATATGCAGGCCGATCAGAGCGCCCACAATGGCGAAAACCGTTGAAAACATTACGGAAAACGCCAGCATCCAGCTTTCATAAAGGGCCACCAGGAAAAGGTAGCAGAAAACCAGAGCCAGAATAATCAGGAATGTAGCCAGACCCGCGGCTTCGACTTCCTGCAGGCTCAGCCCTGTCCAGGCAATGGAGTAATCACGCGGCAGAATGTCCCGGGCGGCCTGTTCAACCGACGCAATAGCCGTACCCGTACTGACGCCCGGCGCGGCAGAGGCAACGATGGAGGCTTCCGTGTACTGGTTGTAACGGTAAATGATTTTCGGCGACAGCGTTGTGCGGACGTCGGCAAAGCTTTTTACACGAATGAGTTCTCCCGAATTGGATCGGACATACAGATTCTGGACGTCTTCGACCGTCCGGCGGTAGGGCGCGTCGGCCTGAAGGATGACTTTGTTGACCTGGCCGCTGAGTGTGATGTTGTTGATGTACGCGGATCCCAGATTGTTGCGCAGAGCCGTGAACAGCGATGAGACGGGAATCCCGTAGGATTCAAGTTTGGTTCGGTCAATGTCCAGATAAATGTGCGGCGCGTCCACGGTAAACGTGCTGAAGGCATAGGACAGATCCTCTGAAGAGTTCAGCTTTCCGAGGAATTTTTCCATGACGCCGTACAGTTCCGCCGGCGTCGAGGCGCCGTTCCGGGACAGAAGCTCCAGCGACAGGCCGTCACTTTTCCCCACGCCGGGGATGGACGGCAGCGCAAAGAAATTGACATCCGCCTGCGGGTCGTTCGCGAACATGTCGGTCAGCCGGGCGGTCAGCGCTTCAATCGACAGTTTTTTCGACGTCCTTTTTGACCAGTCATCCAGTCCGACCACGCCCAGGGCAATATTCTCGCCGCCCGCGCTCAGCATGCTGTATCCCGCCACGGAAATGAAGTACTTCACGCCGTCCATTTTCATGATACGTTCGCCCGCTCGAGCCAGAAGCGCGTTCGTCTGGTCAATCGTCGCCGTGCTGGGAAGCTGGAAGTTCGACAGGATCAGCCCCTGATCTTCTTCGGGAAGGAAAGAGGTCGCTGTTTTTTCAAAGCCAAACCATGCCGCGCCCAGCGCCAGAGCCAGCGCCAGAACCGTCATGCCCAGAAATTTTGAAAAATATCCCACAACGCCGATATATTTTTCTTTGAAGTAATCGATCGTATCATTGAATTTTCTGAAAAAGCCCCGAGCCGGCGTCTGTTTGTCTTTGCGCAGGAAAATCGCGCACAGTGCCGGGCTGAGTGTCAGGGCGTTGAAGGCCGAGAAAACAACCGCGGTCGCAATGGTGACGGCGAACTGCTGATAAATCTTGCCGGTGATGCCCGCCATCAGGCCAACCGGGATAAAAATCGCCAGAAGAACGAACGTCGTTGCGATGATGGCGCTTCCGATCTGCTGCATGGCTTTGATGGACGCCGACCGGGAATCCATCCCTTCGTAAGCCATCAGATATTCGACGCGCTCCACCACAATGATGGCATCGTCAACCACCAGCCCGATGGCCAGAATCATTGCGAACAGGGTCAGAATATTGATGTCAAACCCCAGAACGTAAATGACCATGAAAGTCGCAATCAGCGATACCGGAATGGTGATCAGCGGGATCAGGGTCGTTTTGACCTTCTGAAGGAAAAGGAACGTGACCAGAACCACCAGGCTGAACGTGATGGCCAGCGTTTCGATGATACTCTGGATGGAGGCTTTGACAAACTGTGTCGAATCATAGGCGATGGCAAATTCCATGTCATCCGGGAAGGTTTTTTTCAGCTCGGCCATTTCCTTGCGGACATTTTTCATGATGTCAAGGGAGTTCGAATTCGGCGTTTGGCTGAGGCCGATGACGACGGCGGGGGCATTGTCGTAATGGGCATTGACCTGATAGGTGTCGGCGCCCAGTTCAATCCGCGCCACGTCCTTCAGGCGGACAACGCCGCCGTCCGGAGAAGTGGTGACAATGATTTCCTCAAAATCCCGAACCGAATTCAGAAGTCCTTTGGCTGTCAGCGACAGCAGGATCGCGGTGTTGTCCGGGGTCGGCGCGGAACCGATTTCTCCGATGGACGCCTGTGCGTTCTGGCTGGCGATACTGTTGATGATATCTGTGCTGTCCAGTCCGAGCGCCGCGATTTTTTCGGGATTTACCCAGATACGCATACTGTATTGCGGGCCATAGACCTGAACGTCGCCAATGCCCGGAACACGAGCCAGCGGATTCTGAATGTTGCTGTAGGCAAAATCGCTGAGGAACAGATCGTTGAAGCTTTTATTCGGCGACCGCAGAACCAGCATCGCCAGAATGTTCGAAGACTGCGTTTTGATGCTCAGGCCTTCTTCGTTGACGATGGACGGAAGCTGTGAAGTGACCTGCTGAAGCCGATTTTCGACCTTGACCTGCGCGATATCCGGGTCCGTGCCGATATCAAAGGTGATTGTCAGCGTGTACGCGCCGGCATCCGTCGAGGTGGAAGACATGTAAAGCATCCCCTCAACACCGTTGATTTCATTTTCAATCGGCACGGCGACCGTATCGACCAGAACCTGGGCGCTTGCACCGGGATAGTTCGCTTCGACAATAATTTGCGGAGGCGTGATCTGCGGATACTGGGAAACGGGCAGGACGGCGATGGCCAGCAGCCCCAGCAGAACCATAATGATGGAAATCACACCGGCAAAGCGGGGACGCTCAATGAAAAAAGAGGAAAACATCTCCTTACTCCTTCGTGTCGGTCAGGACGTTCAGCCGGAATTTCTGCCCGGGGGCCAGAGGGCGGGTTTTCCCTGCAACCAGATAATCGCCGGTTTTAAAAACATCCCGGATCAGGTAGTCGCGCCCGACCGGAGCGATGATCTCAATCGGGATGCGCCGGACACCCGTGCCGTCGGCAATGGTGATGAAGTTCCCGTCCGGGGTCATATCAACATTATTCTGCGCGACGAGAACGCCCTCATAATCTTTTTCCAGCAGGACGTCGACATAGCCGTTGGCCAGCAGAACGCGTTCGTCGTTTTTAAAGTCGGCGTACAGAGCGACCGAATTCGTCGGACGGTTCAGGGCATTGTCTGCGAAACGGAAAACGCCGTCCGGGGTGTACAGCTCGCCGTTCGCCAGACGGAGCTTGATTTTTTCATTTTTAATCAGATCCGTCCCGTTTGCCATGACCTCGTTCAGATAGTCTTTGTCCGTAATGGAAAAAACGACCCGTATCGGCGAATACTGAATCAGATTCAGAAGCGGGCTTCCGGCCGGGGAAACATATTGCCCTTTCGTCAGGGTGATGTTGCCGACAATGCCTGAAATGGGCGCATGGATGACGGTGTAGTCATAGAGAACCTTGGCTTCGTCGTATCCGGCTTTGGCCTGTGCGACTTCGGCCTGAGCCGTCAGGTAGGCGGCCTGCGCCTTGTCACGATCGGCCTGCGCGATGGCTTTGGGGCCGGCTTCCTGGACACGTTTGAAATAGGTTGCGGCATTCTGGTATCCGGCCTGGGCCTGCATGACTTCGGCGCGCGCCATATCAAGCCGCGCCTTGTATTCATCCTGCCGAAGTGTCAGCAGCACCTGTCCTTCACGGACTTCCTGGCCGCCCTGAACGTAGACGTCTTCGACGAAACCGTTGATGTAGGGCAACACGTCAACCGCATGAATCGGCGTGACATAGCCGATGTATTTTTTCTGAACCGTGACTTTTTCCGGGTGGATCAGTAAAACGTCCAGCACGGGAACCTTTTCCGATGTTTCCGCCTCTTTCGGAGGCGCCTGTTCCCCTTTCCGGCGTTCAAGGGCATCGAACCCCAGGACAACGACCAGAACGATCAAGATGAACAGAAGAACGCGCAGAGCGTTCGAAGGCTTTTTTTCGGTTTTGTTTTCGTCGGACATGGCTCCATCCTGTTTGCAAGAACATCAAAGGAATGCAAATAGAATGGAGCTTTTGAACGGTGACGGTAAGATAGGTTTTCTGTTATAGCTTTATGGCAAGGCCGCCGGATCGGTCAGGGCATCGATCAGGACGGGGCCTTCCGCATCAAGGGCCTGGCGCAGTGTGTCTTCCAGACCTTCGGGAGACGTTATGCGAAAGCTTTTCAGGCCGGCCGCTTCGGCCAGCCGGGCGAAATCGGGGTTCAGAAGTTCCGTTTTAAACGGCGGCATCCGGGCAAGTTCGGCTTCAAAATTGATATAGCCGAGTTCGCCGTTGTTGTAGACGATGATTTTCAACGGTATCCGATGCTGGACGAGAGTCAGGAGCTCGCCCATCAGCATGGCGAATCCCCCGTCGCCGGCCAGAACAACGAAGGGTCGTCCGGGATCTTCTGCGCCCAGCCAGGCGCCCATGGCTTCCGGAATGGCGGCGGCCATGCTCCCGTGACGGAAGGATCCGATGAGGCGCCGGCGTCCTTCGGCTTTGATATAGCGTGCGGCCCAGACGGTGCACAGGCCGACGTCCACGGCAAAAACGGTTTCTTCGTCGGCCACGCGGCTGAGCATATGGGTCAGATATTCGGGGCGCAACGGCTCTGCGGCGGCCATTTTTTCCAGATCCTTCTGTTTTTCCTCATCAATTTTACGTTTATGTTCCAGACTTTCGCGCAGATGGGCGGCGTCCTTTTTCTCTCGTAGCAAAGGCAGTAGAAGGTCAAGCGCCGCTTTGACATCCGCCTGTATTCCGAAATCCAGACGTCCGCGCCGTCCCAGATGTCCGGCGTTGATGTCAATCTGAACGACGGTCGGGGAGACCGGCAACGCGGCCGGATAGGGAAAATCCGTTCCCAGAAGAATCAGAAGGTCGCATCCCCTGAGCGCCGCGCGGCTTTCACGCAGAGACAGAAGGCCGTTCATGCCCGCGTCGTTCGGGTTGTCCGATTCCATAAAATCCCTGCTTCGGATGGTGCAGACGGTCGGGGCCTTGAGTGTTTCCGCAAGGTTGAGGACTTCCTGCTTCGCATGGCAGCAGCCGATGCCGCAGTAGAGTGTTATTTTCTCGTGAACGTTGATGATATCCGCCAGTTTCCGTATTTCTCCGGCGTCGGGAACCAGCGCGGCAGGCGTCGGTTCAATCGGGCGCAGAAAGGCGTTTTCTTCCGCCGGCGCTTCGGAAACGTCTTTGGGAACGATCAGAACGGCGACTCCGCCTTCGCTCAGCGCTTTTTGCATCCCGGCCTGCATCAGGCGGGGCATTTGGGACGGGTGAGAGACCGTTTCACAGAAAAGGCTGCAGTCTTCGTACAGACGCATCGGCGACGTTTCCTGAAAATAATCCAGCCCGGTTTCCGAACGCGGAATGTGGGTGACGATCGCCAGAACCGGAGCGCGATTTTTGTTCGCTTCGTACAGGCCGTTAAGCATGTGAATGCTTCCGGGACCGGAGGTGCCCGCACATACGCAGAGCTTCCCGGTCATGAACGCTTCTCCGGCCGCCGCGAATGCCGCCGCCTCTTCATGCCGGACAGCGATCCAGCGGATATTCCTGTTCCGGCGGACGGCGTCCCCGATCGGGTTCAGCGAATCGCCGATCAGTCCGTATATCCGCCGCACACCGGAACGGTCAAGAACGGATACCATCATTTCTGCAACGTTTTGTGTCATGATCAAACTCCCTTGTGACAGAATTATCTTAAAGGGGAGCGGACTTTGCGTAACAGATGATAATTGGGTCGGACTGAACCCGTTAAATCGGCTATGTCAGAACCATCCGTCAACGGCGCTGAGTTCTTCCTCTGTCCCAAACGGCGTGTTGACGGTGATCAGGCCGCTGCCTTTCATGCCGAAACCATCCCTGTCCAGGGGAAGGGCGATTTCACTGTGCCGGAATTTCGGCAGACCGGCGTCTTTCAGCATTGAAACCAGTTCCGTGTGATGCCCGGCCTTCAGGACGGGATACCAGACCATGAGAACACCCTCAGGCCATTTTTTATGCAGCTTTAAAAGGGTCGCGGCCGTTTTTTCATATTCGGTCTTTATTTCATAACTGGGGTCGATGAAGACAATTCCGCGGCGTGGCGACGGCGGGCAGAGCGCAAGAGCGCCTTCATATCCGTCGCGATGATGGATGTGCGTGTTCGGGTAATGCAGAAAAGAACGCAAAGCCCGGTACTCCTGCGGATGAAGCTCCATCAGGTGAAGCGTGTCTGTCGGCCGCAAAAGGGCTTCGGCGATGAATGGCGATCCGGGATACACATTTTTGCCGACTTCGCGGGTCATTTTATGCAGAAGTGAGACGTAGGGATGGTTTTCCGGCATTTTTCCCTGATTCAGAAAGGAAATGACACCTTCCCGGGCTTCTCCGGTTTTTCGGGCTTCAGGAGCCTCAAGGTTGTAAACCCCGCGCCCCGCGTGTGTTTCAATATAGGAAAGGGGCTTGTCCTTTTCCGTCAGCTTTGAAAGAACAACGGCCAGCGAAGCGTGCTTGTGGACGTCGGCAAGGCATCCGGCATGGTAAATGTGCTGATAGGAAAGCATGAGCGGCTCCTGAAAAAGGGATAATGTACAACGGTATAAACCCGTGCGCGCCGATTATCCAGGGATTGTTTCCGGAAACGGTTTTTTTGTTGGCATAAAGAGAATGAAAAAGATAATCTGTTGCAACATGATCCACCTTGTCCGAAGAGAGATGCAACATGACGACGAACTCACCTGAATATATTGAATGGCTCAAAGAAAATTCGATGCTTGAAAACGCCGGAAGGCTGGCGAAAACGCTGTCCGGGAAAAAAGAGCAGTGGGGGCATGGATTCGCCGTTCCCAAAGCCCGCGAAGCCGTGAAGGACATGCCGGTCTGGTTCAATTCCTATCCGGCTTCAACGATTCCCTTCAGGGGACAGAAGTTCATTCCCTACTGCGGTGATGCGCGGCTGTGGCGTGTCCTGCGCGAACTGGGCGTCTCGCTCCTGCGGACGGGGCCGGAAAAGGTATCGGGCGGGATCCGGGGGCGTGAAACAACGCCGACGGTGGACGGTTATTTCGACCGCATCAAACTGGACATTTCGCCGGATTTCGGGACGGATGAGGAATATAAGGCAATGACCCGTACGGCCGCGGAATACGGCGGAAAAATCGCCGGCGACATTATTCCGGGACATACCGGAAAGGGCTATGATTTCCGGCTGGCGGAACGGAATTACGGCGAATATCCCGGCATTTACGTCATGGTGGAAATCGATCCGCAGGACTGGCACCTGTTGCCCGAAGTGACAGACGAATGGGAAAGCGCGAACGTTCATCCCGACAACGTCGTCCTGCTGGCCAACAAGGGATATCTGCCCGGCAACCTGCAGCGCGTGCTGTTCAGTATTCCCGGCGATACGCGGCCGTTATCCGGCTGGGACGCAACGGCGGAAATCGAAGGCGTTGACGGCGTGACCCGTCGCTGGGTGTTCCTGCATTACTTCAAATCGGGGCAGCCGACGATGAACTGGCTGGATCCGACTTCGGCCGCGTTCCGCATGATGTGCGGCGATATGGTTAAAACAATGAAGGAGCTGGGCGCTGTGATGGTGCGTCTGGACGCGAATTCCTTCCTGGGGATTGAAAAATCACTGGATCCGAACTGTTGCTGGTCGGAAGGCCACCCTCTGTCGGTCAATGCGACGAACTCTCTGGCGATGTTCGCGCGCAAACTGGGGGGCGTCACGTTCCAAGAATTGAACCTTGCCGTCAATTACATCCGGGAATTTGGGGAAAAAGGCGTTGACCTGTCGTATGATTTCATTACGCGTCCGGCCGTTCAGCATGCCGTTCTGACCGGATCGGCCGATTTCCTGAAGTTCAGCTACCAGCTGATGAAGGAATACAAAATTGAACCGGTTTCCCTGATCCATGACATGCAGAACCATGACGAAATCACGTACGAGCTGGTTCATTTTCTGGATAATATGGACGTTGAGTTCACGTACAAAGGCAAACGCCGTACGGGCCGGGATATCCGCGCCGAAATCGTCCGGGAAATGCAGGACAAGGCCATCAACGGCTCGGTTCGCTACAACGCGTTGTCCGGCAACGGACTGTGCACGACTTTTGCCGGCCTGGCGGCGACGCGTCTGGGCATTGCGGATCTGAACGCCATCCGTCCCGAAGACATGGCTCGCATCCGCCGGGCGCATCTGCTTCTGGCGGCGTACAACGCTTTTCAACCGGGTGTGTTCGGCCTGTCGGGATGGGATCTGGTCGGAGCCCTTCCGATTGATCCGAAAGACATTCCCGAATTTGTCGCGGACGGTGATACCCGCTGGATCAACCGCGGCGGCTACGACCTTCTGGACGCCGATCCGGAAGCGGAAAAATCCATCGGCGGCCTGCCGAAGGCAAAGGCGCTGTACGGTTCGGTCGTTGAACAGCTCAAAGACGAAAACTCCTTCGCGTCCATTCTGAAAAAGATGATTCAGAAACGTCAGGAATTCGGTATTCATCTGGCCGATCTGGTTCATGTTGAGCAGTTCAGATCGTCGGGCGGGTTTGTCATGGCTCACCGTCTGCCGGACGGGCGCCTGCAGTTTACGGCGCTGAACTTCAGCGGTGCGCCGATTGACGAAGATATCGTCCTGGGGAACAGCGGCGAAAAGGTCGTTTCAATCATGGACGGCAAAACAGTGGCGATGGTCGGCAACGGTAAAATCAAGATTCACCTTGAGCCGATGGAATATCTGGCCGCAGTCGTCGGATAACGGATAAAGGCGGTCCTTCGCGGCCGCCTTTTTTTCAGGAAAGGGGAGACCATGAGGATTTTAGTTTCACTGTTTATCCTGCTTCTGTTACCGCGGCCTGTTTCGGCCGAACTTTTTGCCGAAAACATCTTCATTGTCACCGGGGCTGAAAAGCCCGAAGAGATGGATGGCGTGAACATTCTGGGATTTGACGGCAATTCGTGGGACATTAAAAAGACCAGCACGATTCTTATGCGGACAGCGGCCGGTAATACGCCCGATGTCGTTGAAACGATGATCGAGCGCGGCGCGGACATTCATCTGAAAGACCCGAAAGGATGGACGGCGCTGTTTTACGCGGCCGCATGGAACAAAGATCCCGGCGTCATTAACGTTTTCATTAAAAAAGGCGCCGACATCAACCAGAAGGATAACTCAGGGATGACGGCTTTGATGGCGGCCGTTATCGCAAACACGCCGGGAGTCGTCAAGGCGCTTTTGAACGGCGGCGCCGAAGCGGAATACGAAGCCCTGGGGACGACGCCTCTGATGCAGGCGGTTCTGTTTTCGGATTCCCCGGAAATCGTGACGGCTCTGATTCTTTCCGGCGCCAATCCGAATTTTGTTTACGGGCCGGGCATACCTCTGCTTGTCCAGTCCATTGTTAACGGCGTGCGGCCTGAAATCATCCGTGCATTGATTGAGGCCGGGGCGGACGTCAACCGTCCCACAAAGGAGGGGAAAACGCCTCTGATGGCGGCGGCGGCTCTTTCAACCCCTGAAACCGTCCGCCTGCTTCTGGAAAAGGGAGCCCGTGTCAATACGCCGGATGAAGAAGGGCGAACCGCGCTGTTTTTTGCGGTCGGAAACAAAAAGCACGGGTCGGAAATCATTTCTGTTCTGGCGGCGGCCGGGGCGGATGTTTCCGTTGAGGAAAGCCACGGGTTTACAGCCTATATGCTGGCTTTGGTTTTGGGCCGGCTGAAAACGGCGGAAGCCCTGTGGAATGTCGAGGGGAATCTGAGTCGGGAGCTTCAGAGTGAAGGCGTAACGACGTTGATGTTTACAGCGGCTTCGACGCTGGATCCGGGTGTTCTGTCGGATCTGGCATTCCCGCGGAGTCTTGAGGAACGTTCCAAAACCGACGGCTGGACGCCTTTGATGTTTGCGGCGGCTTCAAACGAAAATTACATGGCGGCGCAGACCCTGATTGATGCCGGAGCGGATGTGAACGCACGCGATAACAACGGCAATACGGTGCTGATGAATGCGGCCAAAAATTCCAAAGAACCGAATGTGCTTCTGATCCTGCTGAGTGCGGGGGCTTCGCTGTATGCCCGCAACACCGCCGGAAAGACGGCTTTTGATTATGCGGCACAAAATCAGAACCCGGCTCTCCTGCAGATGTTGAACGATTACAGAGATGGCAAGTACTGATTCCTGTGAAGGACGCGCGGCGGAGCAGGGAAGAATATTTTTTCGGCCGGGGGCATCGTACTGCACCCGGAGGAGC
>USCC01000046.1 GCA_900553035.1 uncultured Rhodospirillaceae bacterium
GTCGATAGACTGAGCGAAGTCGGCTCTGATGGTGCCCTTGGCAGCCTTCTTCGGGGCGGCCCCCTTGCAACCGCTGAATGATTCAGCCGCATTTAATGTGGCTGTCTCACGCAAGCTGGGCCGTATGGGCGATACGGCCGGCGGAGCCAACAAAGACATAAACACCTCTGCGCCCGCCTCTCTTAAAGAAAAATATGAATGCACGCGGGATTCAAACTGCAATCCCGATCAGAAATGCAGCCCGTCCTCCAATAAATGCGCACCGATATGCTCGGTCGTGTCCTGTTCGGGAAGCACGCCGCACTGTCTGGCTCAAACGCCGCACAGTTATTCCTGCCGGCAATGTCTGTCCGATACGCACTGCGCGGCCGGGAAACAATGTTCGGGATACTCCTGTACAAACTGTCCGCGCGGAAGTTCGTGCCGCTGTCCGTCCGGTAAAGTCGCCGACGGAAACGGCGGGTGCTATGACCCCTGTGCCGGTAAATCGTGCCCGGGCGGCTATTGCTCCGGCGGCAGCTGTCATTGTTACGGCAGTGATTCCTGGAACGGCTCAAGCTGTGTGCCGCCGGATCCGTGCGCCGGCAAATCCTGTCCGGGAGGATATTGTTCCGGCGGGGTCTGTTATTGTGAAACAGGTTCAGCCTGGAACGGTTCGGAATGCGTAAAGCAAAAGGGCGGATGCAGTGATGAGGAAATCGCCGCCGGAACGCAGGACAACGACGTATGCCGTTCGCTGTGCGCTTCAAAATGCAACCGCATGTATTCTGCGTCTCCGCAGCAGGGATGGGGCGGCATTAACCGTCAATACCTGTATGAATACAGCCGGATGGGCATGGTCTGTACGGGGTACCGCAAGTCGTGCGGCTATAACTGTACAACCGGGTGGGATATTAAATACGCCGGTTATCCATGGACTTGCCAAATCGCGGTTCAGCAGTAAAAAAACACGGAGAAGCCCCCGGTTTCCGGGGGCTTTTTTTTGTGTGGATTCACCGTTGTTTTATTCTAAAATAAAGAAAAAGAGGGAACATATTTTAAAAATGAAAGAAAAACAGTTCAATATTACCGATTCGGCCATAGACCGATACGGGGACTGGCATTTTCGTGTCTGGTACGGAGAAAGGCATCGCGACGTTTTCGGATGCGACGCCAACGGGCCGGATCCGGTTGTTGAGGTTTTGGGCTGTCTTTATAATCTTTGCACAGGCTATGACGGCCGTATTTATATGGATGAAGAAGGCAGCTTTGTACAATTTGACATAAAATGCATCGGCGAATCTTATGTGCATCTGCGCTTTGAGTGCGACTGCAACCTGAAAGCGGCGGGCTTTGCGGATGAACCAAAGACCCTTGAACCCGTCCTTGATGTTTCGGACGAGCCTCCTCTTGTGTTTGAATGCAATTGTACAACGCATTCTGTTGTCCGTTTATTTTATAATGCTTTTATGAAAATCAGGGCACAGCTTACGCCGGAATACTCTTCCCTGCAGGAAGAAATCGAAACGATTGAGGAATATTTAAAAGAATATGCCCGCTCCGAAAAAGACGTCAACGCTTTCTATTATGACGATAACGACGAAGAGTTCGGAGCCATCCGGCGGACGCTGCTTCATGATGCCGGCGATGTTTATGAAATCAGAAAGCGGGTCCGCCAGGGAGCGGATGTGAATATCTTTGCATATGAGGATAATCCCGAGGGCCTTCCCTTTTCTCCGCTGGCCTATGCGCTGGCAACGGGCGACATCGAAAAGGCCCGGATATTGATAACACTGGGCGCCCGCCTTGATTTTACGGGCAACCTGCCTTTGGTTCATATGGTGAACGCCGTTTCTTCCGGAAAAGAGCCGGAAATTCTCGAATTTGGCCTCAATGAACTGAAATGTGATGTCAATGATTTCCGCCCGGGCTTCAGAACAGCCTTGACGGCGGCCGCCGAAAACGGGGATATCGACACCTGTTCGTGCCTGCTGTCAAAAGGCGCCGGAATAAACTGTCCTGACGGGCTTGGGGATACGCCCCTGACGGCCAGCCTTTCCTGGCCGGAAACCGCCTCTTTTCTCATCCGGAACGGCGCGGATGTCAACGGGTGCCGCTCTGCCGGAACAGGCGGCGACTCTGCGCTTCATATTGCCGCCGGACTTTTTCAAAAACGCCTTGTGAAAAAGCTGTTGAAACACGGCGCCGATCCGAATATCCGCAATGCCCGCGGCGAAACGCCGATTTTCACGGCGGTCTGGAATGAAAACGGAAAAAATACGGCAGAGCTTGCAAAAGTATTAAAAATACTCATCAAACATAATGCCGATATCAATATTAAGGGACCGAACGGGCAAACGCCTCTTTATTATGCTCTGTCCCATGATAAAATGATTTCAGCGCGTTTTCTTTCGGATTACGGCGCATATGTCTCGGACAGGCCCGCAAATGAAAAGGATTTATTCAAAGAATTCCAGAAAAACAGGCTGAACGGACAAATCGGCCTTTACCTGCGCTTTCGTTTTCTGAGAGAAGAAAGCGAAAAATGCCGTAATGAAAAAACGGCAAAAGCGGCGCTCCGGCGGATTTTAAAAACAGCCCGAACCGTTTTAAAAGCTTACCGGTCCGGAAAATGCGTTTCCTTTGATTATCGGGATGCTTATGGTGAAGCCACTCACCGGAAAGTCAGACCGGAAGAAATTTTCCAGACAGGATTTTCGGGATATTGTTTTTTACGTCATGATGAACGTCATTTTCTTTTTAAAAGGATGAGAGGCGCCGTCATCAAAGATGAATAAAATAAAAAAGCGGCCTCATCCCGCTCTCGCCGGATTACGGTTCAAGACGTCAAGGCCTGTATGAATACCGGCCGACAACGCCCGTGGTCGCGCTCTGGCAGTAGAAACAAAACGGAAAAGCCCTCATTAAGAAGGCTTTTTTTCTGAAGATCCGGACGCTCTGTTCTTTTTGTCCGAAAAAAATGTTCACATGTTTACATTGTCTTTACCTGTTGTTAGGATACTGAATAACAGGGACTATATAAGGTTTTCACCTTTATCCGAAAGAACACCGGCCGGCCGCACCCGGCTTATTGCGAAGAGGGCAAAAATGCATTTATCCAAAGGTTTTTCAATGTTTTACGGCAGCCGCGTCCTGGAAAACAAAATCGACGAATTTCTGGACCGGATTTCCGAAGCGGGATTGATTTATAAAAAAGCCATTCATGTTTTTCTGGAACACGGCGTGACCGAGGATTTCGTCACCCACGCCGAACAGATCGGCCATATCGAAAGCCGCGCCGATGAACTGCGCCGCGAAATAGAAACCGGTCTTTATGAACAGAACCTCATCCCCGATCTGCGCGCCGACGTGCTCAGCCTTGTCGAAGACCTGGACCGGATCCTGAACGCCTACGATGCCAGCGGCTACCGCTTTACGATTGAACAGCCGGTTTTCCCCTCGACCCTGCATCCCGATGTTCTGGCGATTGTTGATTCCGTCACAAACTGTGTCGAGCAGATTACCATTGCGGGCCGGGCCTTTTTCCGCGACTTCAACTCCTGCCGCGATTACATTCACAAAGTTCGCTTTTATGAAAGCGAAGCGGATCGTATCAGTACGAAAATGAAGCGCACGGTGTTTACATCCGATCTGCCGCTGGCAAACAAGATGCACATCTGCAGCTTCATCGAAATGATCGATAACCTTGCGGATATGTCCGAAGACATTACCGACAAACTGGCGATTTTCGTCATTAAACGGGACAGCTGATTTTTCTGCGGAGCCCTTTTCATAAAGGATACTCATGGGTATAACCGGTTTCATCTTTCTCAGCAGCGGTCTGTTCCTCGGCTGGTCTCTGGGTGCGCAGGATGCGTCGAACGTTTTCGGGACGGCGGTGGCCACCCGGATGGTCAGATTCAAAACCGCCGCGCTGGTCTGTAGCGTCTGCCTGATGCTCGGCGCGGTCATCAGCGGCGTCGGCGCTGCCGATACGCTGGGCGATCTGGGGCATGTCAACGCCATCGGCGGTTCCTTTGTCACAGCCTTTGCCGCGGCTTTCACGGCTTCCGTCATGAGCCGCATCGGTCTGACGATTTCGGTCAGCCAGGCTGTCGTCGGCTCCATTATCGGCTGGAACTGGTTTTCGGGATCCGTTACCGACACGGATTCGCTGATGAAAATGGCCGGAACCTGGGTGGCATGTCCGATCCTGGGCGGTATTTTCGCGGTCATCCTTTTCATTGTTTTCGCCCGGCTGGCCGATAAGGCTCAGCTGAGCCTTCTGAAACGCGACGCCCTGACCCGCACGGCCATGGTCGTCACCGGCGCGTTCGGTTCCTATGCTCTGGGCGCAAACAATATGGCGAACGTCGTCGGGGTGTTCATTCCTGTCGCGCCGTTCAAGGATTTTAATTTTTTCGGTTTTGAAATCACCGCGATTCAGCAGCTCTTCTTTATCGGTTCCGCCGCCGTCGCCGTGGGCGTTTATACCTATTCCTACAAAGTCATGATGACGGTTGGCAAAGGATTGATGCCTTTATCGCCGTTCGCCGCGTGGGTCGTTGTCCTGTCGCAGGCCTGCGTCCTGTTCATTTTTGCATCCGAAGGTCTGGAACATTTCCTTGCATCCCGCGGACTGCCCACGATTCCCCTTGTCCCGGTGTCCAGCACACAGGCGGTTGTCGGTGCGGTCATCGGCATCGGTCTGTACAAAGGAGCGGCCAAAAACATCAACTGGAATATTCTCCTGAAAGTCATGTCCGGATGGATCATTTCCCCGGTAGTGACGGCCTGTTTCTGCTTCTTCTCCCTCTTCATCATGCAGAATGTTTTCAGCCAGCCCGTGTTTACGCCCAAGGAATACCGGATTACGGCTCCCGGTCTTCAGGAAATCGGGCGCCGCGGATTCCCGGCGGAAAAACTTGAACCGATGATCGGAAAGACCTACACATCGGGGCAGGCTGTTGTTCGCGCCGCAAAGGAATATGTTCCGGATCTGACGAATCAACAGGAACTGCGGATTCTGAAATATTCAGAAGTCGTCAAAATGAAAATTGATCCCTCTAAAATGAAAAAACTGCCGGAAAATGTTTTTTCGGAAGAAGAAATAAAGAACATTCAAGCCTTGTCCGAGCAATCGTTCGAGCACCGCTGGGAATTGGAAAACGCCCTGACGGCGTTGAACCCGGCATGGAGACATCTGCCGGCGACAACGCTGAACAAACAGGCGAATAAAAAACTTATGCGGCAGCTGGAATTGCTTGAAAGGACTTTTAAATGGGAATCTCCGGTCTGATTTTTCTGAGCAGCGGCCTGTTTCTGGGATGGTCACTGGGCGCGAACGACGCGTCGAATGTTTTCGGAACGGCCGTTGCCACGCGTATGGTCAAATTCAAAACAGCCGCCATTGTCTGTAGCATTTTTATCGCTCTGGGCGCCGTTATCGGCGGCGTCGGCGCGGCGCATACGCTGGGTTCTCTGGGTAAAGTCAACGCCATCGGCGGTTCCTTCGTCACGGCGTTTGCCGCGGCCTTCATGGTTTATTCGATGAACAAGGTCGGGCTTCCCGTTTCGGTCAGTCAGGCGGTCGTCGGCGCGATCATCGGGTGGAACTGGTTCACGGATTCCGTCACGGACATGGATTCTCTGGTCAAAATCGCGGGGACATGGGTCGCGTGCCCTCTGATTGCGGCCGGATTCGCGATTCCTCTGTTCGCCTGTGTCAAAAAAATCGGACAGAAAGTGGATCTCAGCCTTCTGCAAAGGGACGCTCTGACCCGAACCGCCATGATTCTGACCGGCGCTTTCGGCGCGTATGCACTGGGAGCGAACAACATGGCGAACGTTGTCGGCGTGTTCATCCCGGTCGTTCCGTTCAGAGATTTCAATTTCTTCGGTTTTGAAATCACCGCCGTGCATCAGCTTTTCTTCATCGGTTCCGTCGCGGCTTCCGTCGGCGTCTATACCTATTCATACCGGGTCATGATGACCGTCGGCAACGGGCTGATGCCTCTGTCGCCGTTTGCCGCATGGGTCGTCGTCATGTCACAATCCCTCGTCCTGTTTATTTTTGCGTCCGAAGGACTGGAGTATTTCCTTGTTTCGCACGGACTGCCGAGCGTCCCTCTTGTCCCGGTGTCCAGTACACAGGCCGTCGTGGGAGCCGTTCTGGGTATCGGTCTGCTCAAGGGCGGGAAAAACATCAAATGGAGCATTCTGGGACGCATTGTTTCCGGGTGGGTCACCACCCCTCTTTTAACCGCATGTTTCTGCTTTTTCTCTCTGTTCATCATGCAGAACGTCTTCAACCAGCCCGTTTACACGCCCCGAACCTATATTATGTCACCTCAGGTCTTGAAACAGCTGGAAGACAAGGGTATACTGGCCGATGGCCTTTCCGCAATAACCGGTAAAACGTATCACACGGAACAGGCAATCATAAGAGCCGTCAAAGAACGCCTTCCTGCCCTTACCAATGAACAGGAAAAAAGTATTCTTGCGTATTCGGAAGTCTGGAAGATCAGAATTGATCCTTCCAAAATAAAAAAGTTGCCCGAAAACGAGTTTTCACCCGAACAGATGAAGGACATGGAGGCGCTTTCGGGAAAAACATTTGAATACCGCTGGGAACTGGAAGATGCTTTGGCTGCCTTAAATCCGGTGTGGTCTCCCTTGCCGGATACAGTATTGAACAAACAAAAAAACAAAGAAATTGCACAGCAGTTTCAAATACTTGAAGGCACTTTTAAATGGGTATCACAGGATTAGTCTTTTTAAGCAGCGGCCTGTTTTTAGGATGGTCGCTCGGCGCCAGCAATGCCGCCAATATTTTCGGTACCGCCGTCACCTCACGGATGCTTAAATTCAGGACGGCCGCCATCGTCTGCAGCGTGTTCGTCACCCTTGGCGCCGTCATCAGCGGCGCCGGCGCAGCGCATACTCTGGGCAGCCTGGGAACGGTCAATGCGCTCGGCGGGTCGTTTGTCACGGCGTTTGCCGCGGCCTTCACCGTTTACAGCATGGTCAAAGTCGGCATGCCCGTTTCGGTAACGCAGGCCGTCGTCGGCGCGATCATCGGATGGAACTGGTTCACGGATTCCGTCACGGACATCAACTCTGTCATCAAAATCGCGGGAACGTGGGTGAGCTGCCCTCTGCTTGCCGCCGTTTTCGCGGGCATCCTGTATTTCGGCCTGAAAAGATTTTTCCGTTCGGCCAATGTCCATCTGCTGCGCCGTGACGCCTACACGCGCGCGGCCATGATTCTGACTGGTGCGTTCGGTGCATATTCCCTTGGCGCGAACAACATGGCAAACGTCGTCGGCGTGTTTATTCCCGTTGCGCCATTTACCGATATGACAATCGGCCATTTCCATATCACGGCCGTCCAGCAGCTGTTTTTCGTCGGCTCGCTGGCTGTTTCCGTCGGTGTTTTCACATATTCGCACAAAGTGATGAGTACTGTGGGCAACGATCTGATTTCCCTGTCTCCGTTTACGGCTTGGATTGTCGTGCTGGCCCAATCTCTGGTGCTGTTCCTTTTTGCTTCGGAAAGCCTTGAATACTTCCTCGCCTCTCACAATCTGCCGACGGTTCCCCTTGTTCCGGTGTCCAACACACAGGCGGTTGTCGGTGCGGTCATCGGCATCGGTCTGTTCAAGGGCGGCGTGAAAAACATTAAATGGGGCGTTGTCCTGCGCATTATCTACGGGTGGGTCATTTCTCCTCTGATTGCGGCTCTGATCTGTTTTTTCGCTCTGTTTTTCATGCAGAACGTTTTCAATCAGCGTGTCTATATCCCCAAAACCTACCTCCTTTCGGAAAAAGTGTTCAACAAAATGGTCTCGGAAGGATACTCCGGAAGCAAGCTGACACTTTTAAAAGGCGAAAGATTCAATTCGGGCGTCGAATTCATTGATGCCGTTGAAAATCGTCTGGGCGACCTGTCCAGCGCACAGCAGCAGCAGCTTCTGGAAACGGCGGAACTGGTAAAGCTTTACATCAATCCCGAAAAAATCGAGTATCTTGATTCGTCGCTGTTCACGCCCGAACAGCTCGCACAGGTCAGGGAACTGAGCGGCCGCCGGTTTAATTACCGCTGGGAGCTTCAGGAAGCTCTGACCGCGCTGAGTTCCAATTGGGCCTACCTTCCGGAGACGATTTTAAACAAGCAGCACAATAAAAGAATTGCACAGGATATGTCTGTCCTTGAAAGCACCTTTATCGTGCGCGATCCGCCCAAGAGAAGACGTCCGGCCGCGGATGCCTGGTAATCCTCCGCATAAAAAGCCCGGTTTATTCAGAAACCGGGCTTTTTTTTACGCCGTCCCCGAAAGAATCGGGACACGAAAAAACCGGCCGCGGCAGGCCGGTTTTCAAATCTTTTATAAATCCGGAAGACGCGGGGGCGCATTGCACTGGCGCTGATATTCCAGATTCTGACGCAGAAATTCGTTCAGGCGTCTTTGAACTTTTCCGTTCACCGTATCGGCCGGATAGCGCCCTTCCCCGTCCTTTTCCCCCGCCGGCATCCCGGTCAGGATCTCGATGCCTTCGTCAATCGTTTCAACGGGATAAACATGGAACATTCCGGCACGGCAGGCTTCGACAACATCATTTCGCAGCATCAGATTCGGAATATTGGCTCTGGGAATCAGCACCCCCTGCTTGCCCGTCAGACCACGCATCCGGCAGATATCAAAGAATCCTTCAATCTTTTCATTGACGCCGCCAATGGCCTGTATCTGTCCGAACTGGTTCACGGATCCTGTCACAGCCAGATACTGATGTATCGGCACATTTGCCAAAGCAGACATCATGACGTACAGCTCGGTTGACGACGCGGAATCGCCGTCGATTTCACCATAAGACTGCTCGAACACAAGGCTCGCCTCCATTGAAAGCGGCGCGTTTTCGGAATACCGCGACGCAAGGAAGGACGAGAGAATCAGGACACCTTTCGTATGAAGGGGGCCGCCGAGTTCAACTTCGCGCTCTATGTCGATGATGTCGCCCTTGCCCATACGGACGAGGCATGTGATCCGGTTGGGACGGCCGAAGGAGACCTGACCGAATTCGTACACAGCCAGACCATTGATCTGCCCGACGACTTCGCCTTCGGTGTCAATCATGACGGTGCCGCGCTTGATCTGTTCGGTCATACGCTCCTGAACGCGGTCGGAACGCTTGATTTTCGCCATGATGGCCTGTTCGACGTGGTTGCGGCTGATGACGTTTGACCGGCTGACCAGGGCGCAATAGTTGGCCTCACGGATCAGGTCGCTGATATAAGCGATGTGCGCGGTCAGCTTTTCACTGTCTTCCGACAGGCGCGACGCCTGTTCGATCAGACGCGAAACCGCCGCTTTTTCCAGCGGACGCAATTTGTTGCGCCGTCCCAGCGTCGCGATCAGACGCGCGTATTTTGCAATGTTTTCCGGCGTACGGTCCATGTGGGGAAAGAAATTCGCCTCCACCTTGAACAGTTCCGGAAAATCCGGATCCGTTTCGGCCAGAGTATAATACAGCTGCGGTTCGCCCAGAAGCACGACCTTGATATTCAGAGGAATCGCTTCCGGTTCCAGAATGGTTGTCATCACGCCGCCGTCATCCGAAGGCGGATCCATCGTGATTTTCCGGGCACGCAACGCGCGTTTCAGGCTTTCCCACGCCGAGCTGTGGTTCAGAATGTCTTTGGCTTCAATGACCAGGAATCCGCCGTTCGCCTCATGCAGAGCCCCCGCCTTGATCATGTTGAAATCTGTAATCAGGGCACCGAACTGTTGCTGGCGTTCGACACGGCCGATCAGGTTGGTCATGATGGGATGTTCCAGGAAAACGACCGGCGCGCCGTCCGTCTTTCCGTGTTCAACCAGAACATTGACCTTGTAGCGGCGCAGAGGCCCTTCGACCTTCTGCTTGGACAGGACATTAATCGGCTGTTCCTCTTCGGTCTGTCCCTGCATTTCCTCTTCATCACCGATGAACAGAGCAACGTTTTCAATGATATCCTCGTAAACGGCGTTCAGATACGCGGTCACATGCTTGATATTTTTATATTTTTTCTTCAGGTCATCAATCAGGTGTTTGACTGCGAACTGAGCAAATTCCTCGTTCAGAAGACGGGTCTGTTCGCGCTGTTCCTTTTCCCATTTGGGAATGTCGCGGACAGCGTCTTCCAGCTCCTCCTGTGCCGCGTTCAGTTCGGCCAAAACTTCCTGCTGTTCGTCCTCGGGCAGTTTTTCAAACGCTTCGGGGCTGAGCACTTCACCGTCGCGGGTCGGGGCGACGACCAGCCCGACCGGCATCCGCAGGACAGAAACGTTTTTGCCGGTCGTATTTTTCTGAATCGTATCGAAATACTGTGTTTTCTGTTCGCGGAAACTGTCTTCAACGGTTTTCAGACGGGTTCGGTACTCCTCGCCTTCAAAAACGGCCGGGAGAGCGACACGCAGTTCTTCAATCAGCTTGTCCATATCCTTGGCGAACAGCTTTGCCTTTCCGGCAGGCATGCGCAGGGCGGCGGGCTTATAAGGGGTCGCGAAATTATAAACATAGCACCAGTCGCCGGGCGTCTTGCGCTTCCGAGCCGCCTTTGTCAGAATCTGGCGCACCAGGCTGGACTTTCCCGTGCCTTCGGGCCCGATACAGAACAGGTTGTAGCCGTAGGAATCAACGTTGATGCAGAATTCAATCGCGCTGATGGCCTGCTCCTGCCCCAGCGGAGAAGCCAGATCTTCAAGATCCGCCGTTGTTTCAAAAGACAAAAAATCCAAGTCAGCCGCTGAATACAACTGCTCCGGCTGTAAAGGTGTAACACTCATGCTTCAGGCCTCTCCTGTGTTTTTCTTGTAGATTATAATCCCTTGGGGGCGAAGGAAAGAAAATTCTGCATTTTTCTAATCGCCCGGCCGCCGCCGCAGAATATACAGGCCGGCCGCGATGATAACAGCGGATCCGACAATGAAATCCAGTGTCGGACGTTCGCCGAAAAAAGCCAGACCGACCAGCGAGGAAAGCGGAATTTGCAGATATTCCAGCGGAGAAACCACCGTTGACTTTCCGACCTGATACGCCCGGATGATGCAGTACTGCGCCAGTGTTGCCGTCGCCGAAATGACAAGGATGACTCCCAGCGTCCGGATTCCGAACGGTTGCCAGACGCAAAAGGCCGGAACGCTCGTCACTGCGGCCGCCGTCACCGCGAACCAGACCAGCATGGCCGTATGATTTTCCGTCCGCGAAAGTTTCTGGATGTAAATGTGCGCCGCCGCCATACACAGAGACGACACGATCGCCGCCGTTTCCGCTTTTTCCAGCCCCAGCGGGCCCGGTTTCAGAATAACAAGAATCCCGATGAACCCGATCAGGGTCGCCGCGCCCCTCTTCCAGCCGACGCGTTCGTTCAGAAGAAAGGCCGCCAGAACAATCGTGAACAGGGGACGGCTGAAAACGATGGAGGTCGCCGTCGCAAATTCAAGCCGGGTATACGCGTAAAACATCAGGACAATGTTTAAGACGCCGAAAAACAGCCGGAAGAAATAATTTTTGAAACTGTGCGTCCGCATGATGCCGAATCCCTGCCGTGCCAGCAAAGGAAACAAGATCAGGGACTGGAAAAGGCAGCGGAGAAACACGATCTGTATGGAAGGGAGCGTTTCCCCGGCGAATTTGACCGACAGGTTCGACGTCAGGAAACAGATGACACTGCCCATCATCCAGATGGCGCCGATAAAATTGGGATGAAGTGCGGAAATGGCGCTTTTTTGAAAGAAATTTGCCATCGGTTCTGTTACCTTTAAAGAATAATGTAAGGCATTATGCAGGCAAAAAGATGAATCATTCGTATACCGTGAACGGAGAGCTCATTGAAAATTACCGCCTTATCTGCGCCGCCGAACCGGACAATATTGAAAACTGGCTGATTCTGGGGCGTTGCCTGGTGGACGCACAGCAGTATGAAGAAGCGGAAAAAGCACTGACGAAAATCTTTGAGGAAGGTCGTTTTTTTTCGTTTAAAAATGGTCTCCCGCGCCTGCGTTTCAAAACGATCTGGCATTTTTTCAAAAACCGTGTTTATTTCGCGCGGGCGTATGCCGACCTGGCGGCGGTTTCTCTGTATCACGGCAATCTGGCCGAAGCCGAAAGACAGCTGATCCTGGCGCTGTCTGAATTTGAAAAAGCCGGTCTTGACGACGAATACGCGCGAGCGGCCAACCGGCTGGGGATGATCTACCGCCTGGCCGGGGCATATGAAAGCGCGGAAGACATGCATTTCCGGGCAAAATCTCTGGCCGAACAGCACGGCTGGCCCCTTGTTCTGGCCGAAAGCCTCGGCAACCTGGGGATGGTGTACGAAGGAAAGGATCGTTTTGAAGCCGCTCTGGAACGGCACCGCGAAGCTTTGGACATTTACGCCGCCGATCCGCATCATTCCTTTGAAGCCGCCTGTCTGAAACGGCAGATTGGCCTGTGTCTTCTGCGTTCCGGAAAGCATGAGGAAGCCCTTGAAACGCTCTCTGAAACCCTTAAAAACTTCAAAGAGGAAGGTTCCCTTGTCTTTCAAAGCCGGCTGTACAATGACCTGTCCATGACATATCAGACGCTGAACCGCGCGGACGAAGCGATAGATGCCGCCCGAGAGGCCGTCAAAACGGCGGATGGCGCCGCCAGCCCGGTGGAACAGGCGGACAACAGGGTTCTTCTGGCCTGTCTGAAAATGGAAGCAGACATTAATGACCCCGCGCTTGAAAAGCTTCTGAGGAAAGCGATTGAAATTTACCGCTCAATGGACAGGAAAGTCGAACTTGCCAATGCCAGCGCGACGCTCGGCCTTGTTTATCTGCGGCGCGGCGAATGGCAAAGAGCCGAAAGCCTGTTCCGGGATTCACTGCATCTGGAGGAAATGCTCCAGCGTTGTTTCGGCATGGCGTCAGATTACGGAAACCTGGGGCTGATCGCACAGAAGACGGGCCGCTATGACAAAGCCGCCGATTACTGGAACAAAGCGTCTCTTCTTTTTGAAAAGGGCGGCGAAACAAGCCTGTCCGACCATTTCCGACAGCTGTACGAAAATGTCAGAGCGGCTCCGCCAGCAGTTCCTCCTCGGGAAGGATAGGCTGAAGCTCGTAAAATTCGACTTCTTTTCTTTCCGGCGCGATTTTCACTTCAGCGGTCAGCCCCAGACGTTCGGTTCCGATGGATTCCGTGGTTTGCAGGTCTGAAACCTCGATGCCCGGATGCGTATAGATGTGGTCGGTCGGCCGGCGCATGAAAACGGGAAGCCCCGCCGGATAGGTCAGAGCGACGGTTCCCTTCGGATCAAGACCGCCTTCGGTTTCCAGATCCTTCAGCAGATAGCTCCACGCCGCCGCGCCGAATCCGCCGGCCAGAACGACCGGTTCGTCGCGCCCCCGGACGAAATCCGCCAGGTGTGCGACTTTTTCCTGCGCCGCCGCGTACCCTTCCTCGGACCACGGATTGACCAGAGAGGTCAGCACGACCGTCAGCTTGCGCGTCCCGATGACCCGGGAAAGCCAGATGCCCGCGTTTCCGGGAATCAGGCCGCGACCCGTGCTGGGCGAACGCGCCAGAATCAGCATCATGTGCCCGTGCTTGTCCAGCGACTGGTTCTGAAGCGTATAGGCGCCTTTGATTTCATTCAAATGGCGATAAATGTCCACAGGAACGTTCGTCCATAAAACGACGTCGGCATCCGCATTGTCCATGACCGCACGGATTTCCGGCGCCTTTTCGTCCGCGCCTTTCAGATCCTGATACAAAAGGCTGAAGACATGCGCGTCCGGCGGCAAGGAAGACTCCTTTTCGCTCAGATGATAGCGCGAGGAAACCAGCGCGAGATTGAAAAGGGCCAGAACAAAGAACAGAACCGCCGCGTACCAACGTTTCCGGAACAGACACCAGAAAACCAGAAGCCCGCTTAAAAGCGCGGCCTGAACCTTGAATTCCCCCAGATAATCCAGACGCCAGTCCAGACTGCGCCCCAGTGTCCCCAGAAGAGTCACAAGGGGAATGAGCATCAGAAGGGAAATGAGTAAATAGCGTTCGCGTTCTTCGTGTTTTCTTTTTGCCAGATAGCCCATGATTTCGACTCAAGTTTATTGTGTAAAAAAATAAGTCTGATATTCTTATGTTATGCCCTTAAGCGCTTAACGTACTTTATTTTTTGAAACAAAGCAAAACTTTATCAGGGAATGGCGGCAAATATGACGTTTTCGGAAACGGAACTGTACGATTTCCTCAAAAAAGCCTTTGACCTCCTGTCTTCCTCGGCTTCCGGATACGGCGGACTGGGGCTGATGATTGTCGCGGCGTTTGTCGGCATCAGCGTTTTAAAGAAAATGATCTTCAAAAAAGGCTCTTCCGGCGCCGGCGGACTGGAAGGACTCGGCGGCGGCGAATCGGCGGCCGGATCCAAAGCAGAGTCCTCCTCTTCTGCGGAAAGCGAAACCGCGGACACAGAAGGGCGAGCCGAAGCGGAAAGACCCAAAACGCCCGAACAGATGCTTCAGGAAAAGGAAAACGAGAAGAAAAAGGAAAGCCTGGAAGAACTTTTCGATCTTTTTTCGGCGGAAGCCCGAAAGGAACGCCGGATTGAAAAGCCTGAAGAACAGGAGCTGGAAAGTCTGGGCCTGAACAAACAGCTCTCCGAAGACCTCCGCCGCCGGATTGACGAGCTGATCCAACAGATTGCGGGTCTGATGGAAAAGGGGCTGACGGACGGACAGATCGCCAAAGCGCTGACATCGCGCTCGGGCAGTGAAATTCCCCTGATGGAGCTTCAGCCTCTTATCGAGGCGCTGAACTGCTTTCTGAACAGCGAATACCTGAAAACGGACAAGGAAATCGCCGTCATCGGCATTGACCCCGATTTTGAACGCAAGGCGGCCTACAGCGCCCTGATGCGCGGCGATTACGACGAAGCGTTTGCCTTTTTGGAACGCGCTGCGGAAAAAGCCGAAAACAGGGCGGCGTCCTCACGGCGCGGCGACGTGAAAAAGACCTGTGAGCAGGAAGCCGCGGAAATTTACCGCTCGATTGCGGCGCTGGCGCGTCCCGTCAATATGGAAAAAAGCTTTGAGGCGCTTCAGAAATCCCGCAATTGCGCCCCGAAAGACACACTGACGTCCGCGATGATCGGCCGAGCCTATTACGAAAGCGGAAAAACAAAGCAGGCGCAAAAAGTTTTTGAGGACATCCTCACCCGAACGGACGAGGCGGAACGGGATTATCCGGGGGCTTACGCCTTGGGTATGCTTCCGCAGATACGGAGCGAACGAACCATGCTGCACGCCCGCCGAATCCGCGAAAATTATGAACAGAGGCTTGACGAGGCTCTGGGAACCCATGAACGGGCGCCGCAGGATTTAATGAAAGACTTTGCTGCCCGTGAAATCAGGGAACGAGCCGCGGATGAACGCGCCTACGGATAATCCCCCCCCCTTTAATCACATTTTTGCCACATTTTTGCCCTAATTTAGCCACAATCAGATGCTAGAGTTATAAAGTGTAAGTTGAAACAAACATAGGAGAACAAAAATGAGAAAAACTTTATTCCTTTTCATGAGCCTCTGCTTTCTGCCGAAGCTCTGCCTTGCAATAGAACTGATACCCC
>USCC01000047.1 GCA_900553035.1 uncultured Rhodospirillaceae bacterium
GTCCCGATGTTGCAGTGCGGCTTGTTCCTTGAAAACTTCTCTTTTGACATTTTAATAAAACTCCAATCCTGTAGGATATTCTTAACTGGCCATTTTTGACTTGATTTCCTCAGCAACGTTGCTCGGTACTTCGGCATAGTGCGAGAACACCATGGAGTACTGGGCACGTCCCTGGCTCATGGAACGAAGCGTGTTCACATATCCAAACATAGAGGACAGAGGAACAGTCGCATCAATGACGCGGGCATTACCGCGCTGATCCATACCGGAAACCTGACCACGGCGGCTGTTCAAGTCGCCGATGATGTCACCCATGTAATCTTCCGGAGTGACGACTTCGACTTTCATAATCGGCTCCAGCAGTTTGGGCTTCGCCTTTGCGATACCTTCGCGGAAAGCCGCGCGGGCCGCAATTTCAAAAGCCATCGAGCTGGAGTCAACGTCGTGATAAGCGCCGTCAAACAGATTCGCCTTGAAGTCCGTGCAGGGGAAGCCGGCAATAACGCCCGTTTCCAGAGCCGAACGAAGGCCTTTTTCAACAGCCGGGATATATTCCTTGGGAACGTTACCGCCGACGACGGAGTTCTCAAAGACAAAACCCGAACCGGGTTCAAGCGGTTCAAAGCGGATTTTAACACGGGCGAACTGACCCGAACCGCCGGACTGCTTTTTGTGCAGGTAGTCGATTTCATAAGTCTGCGAAATCGTTTCACGGTAGGCGACCTGCGGAGCGCCCACGTTGGCATCGACCTTGAATTCACGCTTCAGACGGTCGACAATGATTTCCAGATGAAGTTCGCCCATCCCCTTGATGATCGTCTGGCCGCTTTCCGCGTCGGAAGCGACACGGAAGGAAGGATCCTCCATCGCCAGACGGTTCAGAGCCAGCCCCATCTTTTCGACGTCAACCTTTGTTTTCGGTTCAACGGCGACTTCGATAACCGGCTCGGGGAATTCCATCTTTTCCAGGATGACCGGCTTTTCAGGAGCACAGAGCGTTTCACCCGTCGTCGTTTCCTTCAGTCCGACCAGAGCAACGATGTCGCCCGCAGAGGTTTCCTTCAGTTCTTCGCGGTGATTCGCGTGCATCAGAAGCATACGGCCGATACGTTCCTTCTTGTCCTTGACGCTGTTCAGCACATAGGAACCGCTGGCCATAACGCCCGAGTAAATACGCGCAAACGTCAGAGAACCGACAAACGGATCGTTCATGATCTTGAAGGCCAGAGCCGACAGAGGTTCGTCGTCCGAAGACAGACGGATGACTTCTTCGCCATTCGCCGGATCAACGCCGACGACAGGCGGAATATCAACCGGCGACGGCAGATAATCCACAACGGCGTCAAGCATGGCCTGAACACCCTTGTTCTTGAAAGCAGAGCCGCACAGAACGGGGACGAAGTTCATCGCAATCGTTCCCTTGCGCAGGCACTTCTGCAGAGTTTCGTAGGAAATATCCTTGCCTTCCAGATAATCTTCCATGGCCTGATCGTCTTCTTCAACGACCGTTTCGACCAGCTTTCCGTAATATTCGGCGGCCAGATCTTTCAGTTCCGCGGGGATTTCGACGACTTCAAATTCGGCGCCCAGCGTTTCGCTTTTCCAGATGATCGCCTTCTGACGCAGAACATCAACGATACCGACAAAATCGGCTTCGGCGCCGATCGGCAGAGACATGACGACCGGACGGGCGCCCAGACGTTCACGAATCATATCAACGGCACGCAGGAAGTTCGCTCCGATGCGATCCATCTTGTTAACGAAACAGATACGGGGTACGCGGTACTTGTCCGCCTGACGCCATACCGTTTCAGACTGCGGTTCAACACCGGCCACACCATCGAAAACGGCAACAGCGCCGTCCAGGACGCGCAGGGAACGTTCCACTTCGATGGTGAAGTCAACGTGTCCCGGAGTGTCAATAATATTCAGACGGTGCCCTCTCCAGAAAGCAGTCGTCGCGGCCGACATAATCGTAATACCGCGTTCCTGTTCCTGAACCATGAAATCCATGGTCGCCGCGCCGTCGTGAACTTCGCCCAGCTTATGCGACTTGCCCGTATAAAACAGAATACGTTCGGTCGTCGTCGTCTTACCGGCATCGATGTGCGCCATGATTCCGATATTACGATATTTCTCAATGGGAGTAGTGCGAGCCATTACACGAAACCTTCTACAAAATTCTAATCTAATTACCAGCGGTAATGCGAAAATGCCTTATTCGCTTCCGCCATACGATGGGTATCTTCACGTTTGCGAACGGCGCCGCCGCGGTTCGCCAAAGCGTCCAGAAATTCCCCGGCCAAACGTTCTTCCATGGTCTGTTCCGAACGGTTGCGGGCACTGTTGATGATCCAGCGGATTGCCAGAGCCTGCTTCCGTTCCGGACGGACTTCGACCGGAACCTGATAGGTCGCACCACCGACACGGCGGGAGCGGACTTCAACGGCAGGGTTAACATTTTCCAGAGCTTCGCTAAAAGCCTTCAGCGGTTCCTGCTTGGATTTAGCGGCAACACGATCCAGAGCGCCGTAAACGATCTTTTCGGCGGTGGCTTTTGCTCCGTGTTGCATAATGCAGTTCATAAACTTGGCGATGACCAGATCGCCGTATTTGGCGTCGGGTACAATCTCACGTTTTTCTGCAGCGTGACGACGAGACATGTTTTCTTTCCTTCTCTCTTACTTAGGACGCTTTGCGCCGTACAGAGAACGTCTCTGACGACGGGCGGAAACGCCCTGCGTATCCAGCGTGCCACGAATAATGTGGTAACGAACGCCCGGCAAGTCCTTTACACGGCCGCCGCGAATCAATACGACGGAGTGTTCCTGCAGGTTATGCCCTTCACCGGGAATGTAGCTCAGCACTTCGGCACTGTTTGTCAAACGAACGCGCGCCACTTTACGCAGAGCGGAGTTCGGTTTTTTCGGGGTCGTCGTGTAAACACGCGTGCACACCCCGCGTTTCTGCGGACAAGCCTGCAGGGCCGGAGCCTTGTTGCGCTTTACGCGCGGCTTGCGCGGACTACGAATCAATTGGTTTATCGTCGGCATTCAAATTCCCTCTTCCCTCTGTCTTTTTCCAAAGACTCATAAACCATAAAAACAAAATCTCTGATTCCGCCACAGGCGAAACCAGAAAGAAAAAATTACAAAAGCGGCTGATTTCCGCCATTTTTCCTTACCTTTAAAAGCATAAAAAACGGATAAAAGCACCGTCTTTTCTATGCTTTAGGCAATGCATACTCTCAAATACACCGCACAGAGTCAAGGGAAATTAACGCTTTTTTTCATATTACGGAAATTTTACGCAAACCCGGGGAAGAGCCGGAAACTTCGGTTTTACACAAAAGAAAGATACCGCCGCATTTCCCGAAACCGTTTTCCTCCTCCCGGAAAAAGAAAGAGACAAAAAAAAACGCCGGAGACAATCCCCGGCGTTTTTCTCAAATTATTTTTCAGCCTTCGGCCGGCAGATCCGCCGCAATCGGCAACGGCTGGTTTTCCGCCTGAATGGCTTCCCGGTCGCGTTCGGCGGCCAGTTCGCGCATACGGTTGATGACAGAGCCTGTACCCGCCGGGATCAAACGGCCGACGATTACATTTTCCTTCAGCCCAATCAGATCGTCCGTCCGGCCCGATACCGCCGATTCCGTCAGAACACGGGTCGTTTCCTGGAAGGATGCCGCCGAAATGAAGGAGTTCGTCTGCAGACTCGCCTTCGTAATGCCCAGCAAAATCGGCGAAGCTTCCGCCGGACGGCCGCCGGCAGCAACCGCCTTGGCATTTTCCTTGTCCAGCATCGCCTGGTCAACCTGTTCACCCTGCAGGAGCGTTGTGTCTCCGGCATCCGTGACCTCCAGTTTCTGCAGCATCTGGCGCGCGATCACTTCAATATGCTTGTCGTTGATCTTCACGCCCTGCAGACGGTAGACGTCCTGGATTTCCTTGACCAGGTAATGCGCCAGCTTTTCGACGCCCATTACGCGCAGGATGTCATGCGGCACCAGAGCGCCGTCAACCAGGATATCGCCCTTGTTGACAAAATCGCCTTCCTGAACCGTCACCAGCTTGCCCTTCGGCAACAGGTATTCGCGTTCCTGCCCTTCGGCATTCTTGACAATGATACGCCGCTTGGCCTTGTAATCACGGCCGAATTCAACGATACCGTCAATATCCGAGATAATCGCGTGATCCTTGGGTTTCCGGGCTTCAAAGAGTTCGGCCACGCGCGGCAGACCGCCCGTGATGTCTCTTGTCTTCGAGCTTTCACGCGGGATACGCGCCAGAATGTCGCCGACCCGCACTTTTTGCCCCGGTTCAACGGACAGAATGGAATCAACCGCCAGATAGAAGCGCGCTTCCATGCCGTTGGCGAAGCGGATGACCTCACCGTTTTCGTCCGTCAGAGCAATATGCGGTTTGCGTTCCGCCGCACGGGAATGCTGCTTCCAGTCCATGACCACTTTCGAAGTCAGGCCCGTTGCTTCATCCGTCACTTCACGCATTGTTTCGCCGTCGACCAGGTCTTCGTACTTCACGATGCCTTCCTTGTCGGTAATGACCGGCAGGGTGTACGGATCCCATTCCGCAATACGTGTGCCCTTCGTGATCTGCTGGCCTTCTTCGACCAGAAGGCGGGAACCGTAAGGAATACGGTGGCGCGCCTTTTCACGGCCGTTGGCGTCAATCAGAACGACTTCACAGTTACGAGTCAGAACAATCGCCATATTCTGCGAGTTCAGCGTCGGGACATAGTTCAGAATCTTCACCTGCGAATCGAACGCGGCGTCAATGCCGGACTGTTCCGCACCACGCTGCGCCGCACCGCCGATGTGGAATGTCCGCATCGTCAGCTGGGTTCCGGGTTCACCGATGGACTGCGCCGCAATCACACCGACCGCTTCGCCGACGTTGACCGGCGTGCCGCGAGCCAGGTCGCGGCCATAACACGCCGCACACACCCCGCCTTTTGCTTCGCATGTCAGCGGCGAACGGATATAGATTTTATCCACACCCGCCGTTTCAATGCGTTCCACGTCGACTTCGTCAATCATCTTGCCGCGCGGAACAATGATTTCACCGTTCGCCGGATCCAGAACATCTTCCTGCACCGTACGACCCAGAACACGCTCGCCCAGGGTCGCAACGACGTTGCCGCCTTCGACAACCGCCGACACCGTAATGCCGTGTGTCGTGCCGCAGTCGTGCTGGGTAATGATGGCATCCTGAGCAACGTCAACCAGACGGCGGGTCAGGTAACCGGAGTTCGCGGTCTTCAACGCCGTATCGGCCAGTCCCTTACGGGCACCGTGCGTCGAGTTGAAGTATTCCGCCACTGTCAGGCCTTCCTTGAAGTTTGAAATAATCGGCGTTTCGATGATTTCGCCCGACGGCTTGGCCATCAGTCCGCGCATACCGGCCAGCTGTTTCATCTGTGCCGCGGAACCACGGGCGCCGGAATGAGCCATCATGTAAACCGAGTTGACAGGCTTGCCGACTTCGGTCTTGGAAATTTCCTTCATCATTTCCTCGGCCACCCGGTCCGTACAGGCCGACCACGCGTCAACAACCTTGTTGTACTTTTCGCCCTGAGTGATCAGGCCGTCCTGGTACTGCTGTTCAAATTCCTTCACCTTGTTTTCGGTTTCCTTGATCAGCCGGTTTTTCGTCTTCGGCACGATCATGTCATCCTTGCCGAACGAAATGCCGGAACGAGCCGCGTTGCGGAAGCCCAGTCCCATGATGCGGTCGGCGAAAATAACGGTTTCCTTCTGGCCGCAGTGACGGTACACAACATCAATGATATCCGTGATTTCCTTCTTGCGGAGCAGACGGTTGAACAGGCTGAACGGTACCTTCGGGTGCTTCGGCAGAACCTGGGACAAAAGGACGCGTCCCGGAGTCGTATCGAAAACCTTACGAACCATGACGCCTTCTTCGCCCATGACTTCCAGACGGCATTTGATTTTCGTGTGCTGTGTGACAATACCGGCATAAAGCGCGTGCTCGACTTCATCGACACCCGAGAAAATCATGCCTTCGCCCGGTTCGCCGTCCAGAGCCAGCGTCATATAGTACAGGCCGAGAATGATATCCTGCGTCGGAACAATGATCGGCTTGCCGTTCGCCGGCGACAGGATGTTGTTCGTCGACATCATCAGAACGCGGGCTTCAAGCTGGGCTTCCAAAGACAGCGGCACGTGAACCGCCATTTGGTCGCCGTCAAAGTCGGCATTGAACGCCGTGCAGACCAGCGGATGGAGCTGAATCGCCTTGCCTTCAATCAGAACCGGTTCAAACGCCTGAATGCCCAGACGGTGCAGAGTCGGCGCACGGTTCAGAAGAACCGGATGTTCGCGGATGACTTCTTCCAGAATATCCCAGACTTCGGGACGTTCCTTTTCGACCATGCGTTTGGCCGCCTTGATCGTCGTCGCCATGCCGTACAGTTCCAACTTGGAATAAACAAACGGCTTGAACAGTTCCAGCGCCATCTTCTTCGGCAGGCCGCACTGATGCAGTTTCAGTTCAGGCCCGACAACAATCACGGAACGGCCGGAATAGTCAACACGTTTCCCCAAAAGGTTCTGACGGAAACGACCCTGCTTGCCTTTCAGCATATCGGCCAGAGATTTCAGCGGCCGTTTGTTCGCACCGGTAATGGCGCGGCCGCGGCGGCCGTTGTCGAACAGAGCGTCAACGGATTCCTGCAACATACGCTTTTCGTTGCGGATGATGATTTCCGGTGCGCGGAGTTCAATCAGGCGTTTCAGACGGTTGTTCCGGTTGATGACACGGCGGTACAGGTCGTTCAGATCCGAGGTCGCGAAACGGCCGCCGTCCAGAGGAACCAAAGGACGCAGTTCCGGCGGAATAACCGGAATCACGTCCAAAATCATCCATTCCGGTTTGGAACCGGATTCCAGAAACGCTTCAACCAGTTTCAGACGCTTCACCAGTTTTTTCCGGCGCGCTTCCGATGATGTTGAACGCAGTTCCGAACGGATGGTTTCGGCTTCCTGTTCCAGATCAATCGAAGACAGGATTTCCTTCAACGCTTCGGCACCGATGCCGGCACGGAAGGAATCTTCGCCGTATTCTTCGACGGCGCGCTGATACTGTTCCTCGGTCAGAAGTTCATTGACCTTCAGCGGCGTCAGACCCGGTTCAATCACAATGTACTTTTCAAAGTACAGAACCGCTTCCAGGTCTTTCAGCATCATGTCGACCAGAAGGCCGATACGCGACGGCAGAGATTTCAGGAACCAGATGTGCGCGACAGGCGCCGCCAGTTCAATATGTCCCATGCGTTCGCGGCGAACTTTCGACAGCGTGACTTCAACGCCGCACTTTTCGCAAACGACGCCGCGGTACTTCATACGCTTGTACTTGCCGCACAAACATTCATAGTCCTTGACCGGCCCGAAGATGCGGGCGCAGAACAGGCCGTCCCGCTCAGGTTTGAAGGTACGGTAGTTAATCGTTTCAGGCTTTTTCACTTCGCCGTAGGACCAGGAACGGATGCGTTCCGGAGACGCCAGCGAAATCTGGATCTGGTCAAAGGACTGCGTCCCGGCGACAGGCCCAAAAACTTTCATAAGCTCGTTCATGCTTTCCTCTTTTCTCTTCAAGAGCGTTTTTTAGAATTCACGCTGATTCAATTCAACATTCAGGCACAGGGAACGCATTTCCTTGACCAGCACGTTGAACGATTCGGGAATACCGGCTTCAATCTTGTCGTCGCCGCGCACAATGGATTCGTAAACCTTTGTACGTCCGGAAACGTCATCGGACTTGACCGTCAGGATTTCCTGCAGTGTATAGGCGGAACCATACGCTTCCAGAGCCCAGACTTCCATTTCGCCGAAACGCTGGCCGCCGAACTGCGCCTTGCCGCCAAGCGGCTGCTGCGTCACCAGACTGTAAGGTCCGATGGAGCGGGCGTGAATCTTTTCATCAACCAGATGGTGCAGTTTCAGCATGTAAATCACACCGACCGTGACAGGACGTTCAAACGCCTCGCCCGTCCGGCCGTCAAACAGCTGAACCTGTCCGGAAGTCGGCAGTCCCGCCTTTTCCAGCATCATATTAATGTCGGCTTCGCGTGCGCCGTCGAAAACGGGCGTCGCAATCGGCAGACCGGATTTCAGATTGTCGGCCAATTCCATGACTTCGTCATCGGAAAGCTTCGCAATGTTGTCCTTGTATTCCTTCTTGCCGTAAACGTCCTCAAGCCGAGTACGCAGGTCTTCAACCGACGCTTTCCGGGCAACGACACGTTCGTACAACTCGTGAACCTGACGGCCCAGGGTCGCGCACGCCCATCCCAGATGGGTTTCAAGGATTTGTCCGACGTTCATACGCGACGGCACGCCCAGCGGATTCAGAACCAGATCAACCGGCGTTCCATCGGCCAGATGCGGCATGTCTTCAATCGGCAGGATGCGTGAAACGACACCCTTGTTACCGTGACGGCCGGCCATCTTGTCGCCCGGCTGAAGCTTGCGCTTCACAGCAATGAAAACCTTGACCATCTTCAGAACACCCGGAGGCATTTCGTCGCCGCGCTGCAGTTTTTCAACCTTGTTTTCAAAGCGTCCCTGCAGATGTTCAATGCTGGCGTCAAAAACCTTCGACATCTGTTCAATGTCGGCCATGACGGTATCGTCCTCAACGGCGATCTTGCGCCACTGGCTGGCAGGCATACCGTTCAGCACGTCTTCCGTCAGAACGGTGCCGGCCTCAACATTCTTTGCGCCCGTCGTTGCCTTCTGACCCAGAAGCGCCGTCTTCAGACGGTCATAGAAGTTGCCTTCCAGAATCGCCTTTTCAGCATCGCGGTCTTTGGCCAACGCTTCGATTTCGGACTGTTCAATCGCCATCGCGCGTTCGTCCTTATCGACACCGCGGCGTGAAAAGACACGGACTTCAACGACCGTACCGCTGATTCCGGGCGGAACGCGCAGAGACGTGTCGCGGACATCCGCCGCTTTTTCACCGAAAATGGCACGCAGGAGCTTTTCTTCCGGCGTCATCGGCGATTCACCCTTCGGCGTCACCTTGCCGACCAGAATATCGCCGGCCTTCACATCGGCGCCGATATACACGACGCCCGCTTCGTCCAGCTGCTTCAGCGCTTCTTCACCGACGTTCGGAATATCACGCGTGATTTCCTCCTGTCCTAGCTTCGTATCGCGAGCCATGACTTCAAATTCGTCAATATGAATGGACGTGAACACGTCGTCACGGGCAATGCGTTCCGAAATCAGAATCGCGTCTTCGTAGTTGTAACCGTTCCAGGGCATGAAAGCGACCAGAACGTTGCGCCCCAGAGCCAGCTCGCCCAGCTGCGTCGAAGACGCATCGGCAATGATATCGCCCTTGGCGACAATGTCGCCGACTTTCACCAGAGGACGCTGCGTAATGCAGGTTGACTGGTTTGAACGCTGGAATTTATGCAGACGGTAAATGTCAACACCCGACGTCGACGCCGAAACGTTGTCCGTCGCACGGACAACAATGCGCATGCCGTCAACCGACTGTACAACACCGCCGCGTTTGGCCACAATCGAAGCCCCCGAGTCGCGGGCAACAGCGGCTTCCATCCCCGTGCCGACCAGCGGCGCATCCGCCTGAAGCAGAGGCACAGCCTGACGCTGCATGTTCGATCCCATCAAAGCGCGGTTCGCGTCATCGTTTTCCAGGAACGGAATCAAAGCCGCTGCAACGGAAACCAGCTGTTTCGGCGAAACGTCGATCAGCGTAATTTCATCGGGATGAACCAGGACGAATTCACCGTTCTTACGGCAACTGACCAGTTCTTCCTTGAACTGCCCCTTGCTGTCCAGTTCGGCGTTGGCCTGAGCAATGACGTACTTGTTTTCTTCCATGGCAGACAGGTACACAACATCGTTCGTCACTTTTCCGTCGACAACCTTGCGGTACGGGCTTTCGATAAAGCCGTACTGGTTGACGCGGGCATACGTCGCCAGAGAGTTGATCAGACCGATATTCGGGCCTTCCGGCGTTTCAATCGGGCAGATACGGCCGTAATGCGTCGGATGCACGTCGCGGACTTCAAATCCGGCACGGTCGCGTGTCAGACCGCCGGGCCCCAGAGCCGACAAACGGCGTTTGTGCGTCACTTCGGCCAGCGGGTTGTTCTGATCCATGAACTGTGACAGCTGCGATGAACCAAAGAATTCACGGATGGCCGCCGCCGCCGGTTTCGCGTTGATCAGATCATGCGGCATGACCGAGTCGATATCCACCGAGCTCATGCGTTCCCGAATGGCGCGTTCCATACGGAGCAGACCCAGACGGTACTGGTTTTCCATCAGTTCGCCGACCGAACGGACACGACGGTTGCCCAGGTTGTCAATATCATCAATTTCCCCGCGGCCGTCTTTCAGCTCAACCAACACCCGGACGATTTCAAGAATGTCTTCCTTGCGCAGGACGCGGACAGTGTCAGGCACTTCGCTCTTATCAAAATCAAGGCGCGCGTTCATCTTCACACGGCCAACCGCCGACAGATCATAACGTTCCAGGTCAAAGAACAGACCGCGGAACAGAGCATCCGCCGATTCGACGGTGGGCGGTTCGCCCGGGCGCATGACTTTATAAATATCGATCAGCGCCTCTTCACGGCTTGTGTTCTTATCCGCCGCCAGAGTGTTGCGGATATAGGGCCCGATATTGACATGGTCAATGTACAGAACCGGCAGTTCGTTCAGGCGGTGCTTGGCCAGGAGCTTCAGCAGGTCTTCCGTGATTTCCTGTCCGGCTTCGGCCAGGATTTCACCCGTTTTTTCGTTAATCATGTCTTCGGCAATATAGCGGCCCAGCATTTCCTCTTCGGAAACGCGGATGTCGGCCACACCGGCTTTCTTCAGTTCGGAAACGCGGCGGGCTGTCATTTTCTGTCCGGCTTCGGCCAGCACTTCACCCGTTTTCGCGTCAACGAGGTCATAATGCAACTTCGTTCCCTTCAGCTGTTCCGGAACGAACGCCGTCTTCCACCCCTTCTTGTCCAGGGTATACATGACCTTCTTATAGAAATAGGAGAGGATTTCTTCCTGCGACATACCGCGAACTTCAGCCAGATCAACCGTGCGGCCTTCGGTTTCGCGTTCCTTGCGCAAGGCAATCGTATCCGCGCTTTCCAGAGCGTACAGAAGCGTCGTCACCGGCAGTTTGCGGCGGCGGTCAATACGGACGTAAACCAGATCCTTGGCGTCAAATTCGAAATCCAGCCAGGAACCGCGGTAAGGAATGACGCGGGCGGCAAACAGGTATTTGCCGGAAGAATGGGTCTTGCCCTTGTCATGATCAAAGAAGACGCCCGGTGAACGGTGCATCTGAGAAACGATCACGCGTTCCGTGCCGTTAACGACAAAAGTGCCGTTTTCCGTCATCAGAGGCATGTCGCCCATATAGACATCCTGTTCTTTGATGTCGCGGATGGAACGGGCTCCCGTGTCTTCATCGACGTCCCACACAACCAGGCGCAGCGTCACACGCAGCGGCGCGGAATAGGTCATGCCGCGCTGGATGCATTCATCAACGTCGTATTTGGGCTCGTCCAGCTCGTACTTCACGAATTCCAATTCGCCACGGCCGGAAAAATCTTTGATCGGGAAAACCGACTTCAAAACTTCCTGCAGGCCGGTATCGGTTCTTTTGGCTGCCGGAACGCCTACCTGAAGAAACTGACTGTAGGAGCTCTTCTGTACTTCAATCAGATTGGGCATCGGTGCTACTGTAGGAATTCGTCCAAAATTCTTGCGTACACGCTTCCGTCCTGTAAAGGATTTGACCATTATCGCTCCCCATTCTCTTAAAATGTATCTACAAATTCCATAACGCCCCTGCTGTTTGGAATGCCCCGGCGTTTTTGGCATCTATTCGGAATAAAACGACTTCAAGGACTGATCGAACAAAGCGTTTTGCCTCATTCGACCAGCCCCCAAAATCAAAAGGTCAAGCGAATTACTTCACTTCAACTTTAGCGCCGGCAGCTTCAAGCTGTTTCTTCATCTTTTCGGCATCTTCCTTCGAAACACCTTCCTTGACGGGTTTCGGAGCAGATTCAACCAGGTCTTTCGCTTCCTTCAGACCCAGAGCCGTGATGGCGCGGACTTCTTTAATCACATTGATTTTGTTCGCACCGGCGTCCGCCAGAATGACCGTGAATTCGGTCTGTTCTTCAGCAGGAGCAGCCGCAGCGGCGCCGCCGGCAACAGCCGCAACAGCAACCGGAGCAGCGGCGGAAACGCCCCACTTTTCTTCCAGCATTTTGGACAGCTCGGCAGCTTCTAAAACTGTCAGAGCGGACAATTCATCAACGATTTTGGCGAGATCAGCCATTGTATTAAACTCCGTTAAATTCAAAATTAAACACGATGTGCCCGAAGGCACGAACAATCCGAGACTTTACTTCTCGATGACCACGTAAATTACGCGGCCTTGCCTTTGTCTGCATATGCGCCGACAACGCGGGCGACCTGGCCGGCCGGAGCCGACAGGACGCATGCAATACGCTGAGCGGGAGCCTGAATAAGACCGACAAGCTTGCCGCGCAGTTCGTCCAGAGACGGCAGGGAAGCCAATGCCTTGATTTGTTCGACATTAAGCATCTTCCCGTCCATGACGGCTCCGCAGATAACCAGCTTTTCATTCTTCTTCGCAAATTCGACAACAGCCTTCGCCGCGGCGACCGGATCCTGAGAATAGGAAATGGCCGTCGGTCCCTTCATCAGGTCGGCGAGCTGTTCGTATTTGGTCCCAGCAAGGGCAAGACGAGTAATACGGTTTTTGGTCACGCGAAACTTTGCTCCGGCTTCACGAATCTTTCCGCGCAGCTCTCCCATTTCCGCAACCGTCAACCCGATGTAGTGGGTGACGACCACCAGAGAGGAACTGTTGAAATCCTCGTTCATTTCCGAAAGCAATTCTGTTTTTTGTTCCCGTTTCACTTTCGTCTCCGCTTATTGCCTCCGGTTCATGAAAACCGGAAGCCTCAGTTACTCCTGGCTTCCGGCACCATGCCGAAAGCCCTTAATTCCTGTCCCGGAAACCCAAGTCTCGTACCATTCCGACGGAGCGGCCGAAATAACTTGTTCCGCTGTCTATGCAGGCGGCGTCTTCACACCATTACACAAACCCCGAAAGGTTCGTACCTACAGTCTTGGACAGGTCGGGGGAAGACGGCTTGCGCCTTCCCCTCCCGGTCCGAAAAACGAACCGGTATCCCTTATTTAGTTGCCCGCCGCCGCAGATGCAATGCTGGAGACCGCAACTTTTACGCCGGCGCCCTGAGTCGTGCTCAGCGCGACGCGCTTTAAATATGTTCCCTTGACGCTTGCCGGCTTCGCTTTCAGGATTGCCTGAGCAAAAGCGACAATGTTCTGCTTGATCTGTTCTTCAGAGAAGCTGATCTTGCCGACACCGGCGTGAATCTGTCCGGCGCTTTCAACGCGGAACTCAACCTGACCGGCCTTGACCGCCTTGATAGCTCCGGCGACATCATTCGTCACCGTACCAAGCTTCGGGTTCGGCATCAGCCCGCGGGGGCCAAGAATTTTGCCCAGACGGCCGACAACACCCATCATGTCCGGAGTCGCGATACAGCGGTCGAACTCGATCTTGCCCGACAGAATGGTTTCCATCAGGTCTTCGGCGCCGTAAACGTCGGCCCCGGCCTTGATCGCTTCTTCCAGCTTCGGCCCCTTGGCGAAGACGGCGACGCGCGCCGTTTTACCCGTGCCGTTCGGCAGAGCCACAACGCCGCGGATCATCTGATCCGCCTGACGCGGATCGACATTCAAGCCCATAACGATTTCGACGGTTTCATCAAACTTCGCTTTCGGCGCGCTTTTCAGCGTGGCGATCGCTTCGTCCAACTCATACGCCTTCAAGGCATCGACAGATTTATACGCAGCTGTCAAACGTTTCCCTTTTTTCGCCATGTTCTCTTACTCCACCACATCAATGCCCATGGAACGAGCCTGTCCGGACACCATTGCCATGGCGGCCTCAACCGTCGAGCAGTTCAGGTCAGGCATCTTCTTTTCAGCGATTTCCTTCACCTGAGCCTTGGTAATTTTTCCGGCTTTGGTACGTCCGGGCTCCTTGGAGCCTTTCGCGACGCCGGCAGCTTTCGTAATGAAATAGCTGACGGGCGGCATTTTCGTAATAAAGGAGAACGTGCGGTCGGCATACGCCGTAATCACGACGGGAATCGGCATACCCGGTTCCATTTTCTGCGTCGCGGCGTTAAACGCCTTGCAGAATTCCATGATGTTCAGACCGCGCTGACCCAGTGCAGGGCCTACCGGAGGCGAAGGATTCGCTTTTCCGGCCGGGATTTGCAATTTAATAAACCCGACAATTTTTTTTGCCATTGTGTTACCTCAAAATAATCATGTTCGATTCGTTCTGACCGTTTCCGGTCCTTAAGGCCCGTGGTCCGGCGATGGCACGCCTTCCACGGAAAAGCACCCCCCGGCGAACCGATATCCGGAAGGAAGCTTTTTAAAAACTTCAGACTTTTTCGACCTGAGAATATTCCAGCTCGACCGGCGTCGGACGACCAAAAATCGACACCGACACCTTCAGGCGCGAACGTTCTTCGTCGACTTCCTCGACATAGCCCGCGAAAGAAGCAAACGGGCCGTCGCTGACGCGCACATGATCCCCGATTTCATATGTAACGGAAGATTTGGGACGTTCGATTCCCTCAGTGACCTGATGCAGGATACGCTGCGCTTCGGCTTCGGAAATCGGAGTCGGACGACCGCGACCGCCCAGGAAACCGGTTACTTTCGGCATACTGGTCACCAGATGCCACGTTTCATCGGTCAAATCCATTTTGACCAGGACGTAGCCCGGAAAGAACTTGCGTTCGGCATTCACTTTGGAACCACGGCGGACTTCAACGACTTCCTCCGTCGGCACCAGAACCTGCTCGAAGGAATCGGACATCCCTTTGCGATCCGCATATTCGCGAATCGATTCGGCGACTTTTTTCTCAAAACCGGAATAAACGTGTAAAACGTACCAACGGGCGGGCATAATGCCTAACCTCCCAAACCAAGGATCAGCTTCAGCGCATAAGCCAGAATCTGATCAACGACAAAAAAGAAAACGGCAGCGCAGACCGTAAATAAAATGACCATCAGTGTGGACATCATGGCTTCGCGGCGAGTCGGCCACACAACTTTGCTGACTTCCTGGCGAACCTGACGTAAAAAAAGTACGGGATTTAGCTTTGCCATAAAAAAATTCCTAAAACTCAGTGCGTTGTTGGCAGGGGTGACAGGGATCGAACCCGTAGCCCCCGGTTTTGGAGACCGGTGCTCTACCAGTTGAGCTACACCCCTGCAACCGCGGAAACCCCACTCGACTCTTATGAAACGAAAGGGATGGGTAAACCTACCCATCCCTTTGCAAAAAATCAAGCACTAATTTGATTTTTTTTCAAACATTACTCGATAATTTTAGCGACGACGCCGGCGCCGACGGTACGGCCGCCTTCAC
>USCC01000048.1 GCA_900553035.1 uncultured Rhodospirillaceae bacterium
ATCTTCAACCGTGTGGGCATAGATTTCGTTCGCCGGACCAAAGCCGATCGTCGGAATCTTGTGCAGACCCATTGTCGCAATGCCGTTCGTCGAGAACGTCCACTTATCGACTTTCGGGGTCGGGCCGACGGTATCCTTGTAGGCTTCAACCGCCGCGACACAGCCCGGATGATCTTCCGGCAGAACCCATGTCGGATAGTACTTCTTGAAGTTGGGGACATAGCCCGTATAGGACGGCGTCGTGTACGTCAGGACTTCGACATCGGCATCCTTACCGACTTCAAAACCGGCGCGCTTGATGGCGTCCTTGACTTCATTGACCGCAATTTCTTCGGTTTCCCCGTCCGTCAGGCGGCGATCCAGATGGATGTAGGCCTGGTCAGGAACGGCGCACAGAGACGGCGTTTTGCAGTCGATGTAGGAAATCGTGATCGTGCCTTTGCCAAGGAACTTGTCGTCTTTCAGACGGTCGTTCAGCTTTTCGATTTCGTTGGCGATCTTGGCCATCATATAAACGGCGTTTTTACCGCGTTCCGGAGCCGAACCGTGGCAGGACACGCCATGCGTCGTGACGGCGATTTCCATGCGGCCGCGGTGACCGCGGTAGATGTTCAGGTTCGTGGGTTCCGTGATGACGACGACTTCGGGCGCCGGATCCAGAACCTTTTCCTTCATGATGACGTCCCAGCACAGGCCGTCGCAGTCTTCTTCCTGAACCGTACCGGTGACCCACAGCGTGTAGTCGCCTTCCAGTCCCAGATCTTTAATGATCTTGCCGGCATAAACCATCGACGCCATGCCGCCTTCCTGGTCGGAAGCGCCGCGGCCGTGAATGATGCCGTTTTCCAGCTTGCCTTTGTACGGATCGCAGGGCCACAGTTTCGGATCGGCGACGCCGACGGTATCAATGTGGGCGTCCATGGCGATGACGTGCTTGCCGTGACCGATGCGCCCCAAGACGTTGCCCATCTTGTCGATGCGGACTTCGTCAAAGCCGACCTTTTCCATTTCCTGTTTGATGCGCTGGATGACTTCCTTTTCCTGGCAGCTTTCGGAAGGAATAGCGACCATGTCGCGCAAGAATTTCGTCATATCGTCGCGGTACTTTTCAGCAGCCTGCGTGATTTTCGTATCCATTAGAATTCAGTCCTTTCAGTTTTTTCGATGATATCCGATAAGAGCCTCCGGCGTACCGGAGGCTCAAATATCGTATCGGAAATTAGAATTTGATGCGTGTTTCGCCGCGTTCTTTCATGGCCTTCAGAACGCCGGCGATGTCTTCAAAGCGGCGGTTCATGATCATGGAAGCGATGATATAGGGCTTCCAGCCGGCTTCCTTGTACGTGTCAATGCGATAACGGTCGAACACGGACGCGGCGACTTCGCCTTCCTTACAGGAAACGCCGGTGATGTCGGCGGGCAGGCAGTGCATGTACAGCGCTTTGCCGCCCTTCGTCAGCTTCATCTTTTCTTCCGTGCATTCCCAGTTCTTGAACTTGGCGTTGTTGGCCAGGCATTCTTTTTCCAGAGCCTTCAGCCCGTCCATGTCCTTCGCCTTCAGAAGTTCTGTACGGCGGCCCATAACGGCATACGGCGCCCAGGATTTCGGATAAACGATGTCGGCATCCTTGAACGCTTCTTCCATCGAATTGACGATTTCAAATTTGGATCCGTTGGCTTTTGCCTGCTTTGCCGCAATCTGTTCGACTTCGGGAATCAGGTTGTAGCCTTCCGGATATGCCAGAGAAACGTCCATACCGAAACGGGTCATCAGACCAATGATGCCCTGCGGGACGGACAGCGGCTTGCCGTAGGACGGGGAGTAGGCCCACGTCATGGCAATCTTTTTGCCCTTCAGCTTGTCCAGACCGCCGAAGTGTTCCTTCAGCCACGCCAGATCAGCCATGGCCTGCGTCGGGTGATCGATATCGCACTGCAGGTTAACCATCGCGGGACGGACGGGCAGGACGCCGGCTTTGTAGCCCATGTCCAGAGCTTCGCCGACTTCGCGCATATAGGCATTGCCCGCGCCCAGATACATGTCGTCGCGGATACCAATGACTTCGGCGCAGAAGGAAATCATGTTGGCGGTTTCCTGAACGGTTTCACCATGGGCGATCTGTGATTTGCCTTCGTCCAGATCCTGCATGCCCAAGCCCAGCATGTTGCAGGCGGACGTAAAGGAGAAACGCGTGCGTGTGGAGTTGTCGCGGAACACCGAAACGGCAATGCCGGTTTCAAAAGCCTTGGAAGAAATGTTCTTTTCACGGAACAGCTTCAGAACTTCGGCGACCAGAAGAACGCGCTTCAGTTCGTCTTCGGTCTGTTCCCACGTCAGCAGGAAATCTTTGTTGTGCAGGTTGGATTTCAGGCCGGCGATGTTGTCCATCAGACCTTCAAAAACCTTGCAGCAGCACCCGGACTTTTTTGTATCACAGGTTTTTGCTTCCGCTTTCGTTGAGCAGGCGGCGTCGGCTTTTTTTCTGCAACAAGCTTTTTTCTTTGTTTCAGTCATTGTAACTCCTACTAAAAAACTAAGGTTGGATAAGGTGTTTTCATAAACGACAACGTTTAAATTTTTCGTCTAGCGATTAGTCTAAGTGTTCCATATTTTATAAGTCAACAGGTTAATATAAAAAAGACGAGAAAATTTTACTTGCAAATCAGAGAATTTTTTGAGACGCGGAAAAGCGTTCTTATTTATTCTTTTTTCAGACGCTTCAGTCTTAAAATCCGTATCTCGGGCGGAATATTCCGGAAGGGGTAGTCTTTGAGTGAACGGAGTTTCCGTATCCGTTCCGACCGGGGCGATTCCTTTCTGAAAAGGCGTCACGTGAAAAACTTCTGAATGTGCCAGGAACGCGTGGATGCCGGGCGCACGGCGGCTTGTCCGTTTTCAGAAAAGTCCGGCCGAGGCGGGGCATAAGAAAAGCCTCCGTCTGAGGAGGCTTTTCTTTTTCCGTATCAAAATCAGACGACGATTTCCGGATGGATTTCGTCTTTTGTCCGGTCGCGCATTTTCAAGGCTCCCGCAATACAGATTTTTGTGCAGAATGTACATCCAACGCATTTCGTCGGATCAAAGACAGGCCCCTGCGGACCCGGCGAAACCGCCATATAACCGCAGTGCGTGCAGTTTCCGCAACGGACGCACAGATCGTAATCGCATTCGGGAATCTGCTTTACGGCCGACAGATCCATGAAATCCGTCACCGGATGAGGCTGTGCGATACCAATCAGTTCCCGGACTGATTTCAGTCCGCGTTCCGCCAGAAGGTTTGACAGACCGCTTTCCAGTTCCCGGATGATGCCGATTCCGTATTTGAAAGCAATCGAGCAGAACTGAACGTTCTTGACGCCCAGCGCCAGGAAGTTAGCCGCTTCCAGATAGCTCTGCGGGCCGCCGTTGCCGGAGATTTCAATGCCCGTCCGCCCGGCGTTTGCCAGCGTCAGATAGGAAACCGGCAGCACGCCGCGTCCCAGAGAACCGACATTGACGCCCTGATCCCAGCGGCCTTCGGAACCATCGGTTCGTTTGCGCCACGTCAGGGACGGGAAGGAGTTCGCCAGCGTGATACCCGCTTTTTTATCCGGATATTTCGCGAACACTTCCTGAATGGCGCGGATGATCGGGATGATTGACGTCACCGCACCGGTCAGTTTGAACATCTTCGGCACGTTCGGGTCGGAAACCTCCATGACATAATCAATGATTTTCGCCGTCAGAGCCGCATTCTGCGACACGATATCGCCGTCGGTGCCGTCGCCGCCCTGGGGACAGGACAGCGAGTATTCCACCGCAATTGATCCGGCGTTTTCCATCTTTTTCGTATTGGCCTGCCATCCGGCACGGTCATGATCGTCGTCGCCTGTGACGGGACCGCCCGTCGAGCCCATGATCAGGCGGTCGGGCCATTTCTTCCGGAGCTTTTCAATTTCCCGGCAGACATGGTCAATCGGATGGTCGGACACATTGTCGCAGTTAGCGTAGGTCGAATCCGAAAATGTGAACATATAGCCGGCCGGGATATGGATATCGGCCGAAGATTTGACGTCAAACGCCGTCTTCATCACGCCGCCGGCCCAGCCCGCTTCCATCGCCGCATTCATTTGTTCGTAACCGTCGGTGTGCGGTGCTGCGGAAAGCAGAAACGGGTTCCGCAGCTTGAACACATTAAAAAAATCGGTTGTCAGATCCACCGGCTTTTTTTCAACGCCTTCAACGACGGTACAGGACTTGGCCTTGTACGTCACAACCTTGCTGACGGGGCAGACGGTTTCCTGGACTTCGCCCGTAATGGCGGCGTGCAGTTCGTTGGCGGCGTTCTTGCCCGAAGCAACAGCCTCGACAATGGTCGAACCGCCGTGGTTGCAGTCACCCGCATAAACGACCTTTTCCGCCTCGGTTTTCGGATCCGCCTTGGAACCGACAGCCATGACAATATGGGTAAAGCCCGGGCGCTTGATGGTCGTTTCGGGAATGTCTTCCAGCTTCGTGCCGTTGAAGCGCGTCTTGCAGGTGTACATCGTATAGGTGTCACCGACTTTTTCAATCTTTTCAACGCGGGTCATGCTGGTAATGTCAATGGCGTTTTCCAGAAGCCAGGAACGTTCCTCGCTGGTCAGGCGCATGTCGGAAATGCGGCGGCGGACAAACATTTCGACGTTTTCCGCGCCGTTCTGGCGCGCCGTGATTGCACAGTCCGTGGCCACCGCGCCGCCGCCCAGAACAGCAACGTTGCCGGCCGTGGCGTATTTTTCGGGTTCGCGCAGATAATCCATGAAGGACACGGTCAGATCTTCGCCGGGGATGCCCATTTTAGCGCTGTGCGGTTCGCCGACAGCAAAGATCACGCCGTCATATCCGTCTTTCAGAAGGTCAACCGGGTTGGCCACGCGGTGATTCAGGTTCAGTGTGATATCGCCGAACGTTTTGATAAAGCCCCAGTCCTTTTCAATGACTTCATGGGGCAGGCGGCCTTCGGGAATCAGGTTTGCGGCGCCGCCGACCTGAGCCGCGCCTTCAAACAGCGTGACACTGTAGCCTTTGCGAGCCAGAACCGCCACGGCCGCCATACCGGCCGGGCCGGCGCCGATGACGGCGACGTTCTTGCCGTTCGGCGTGACGGGAGCCGGAGCTTCCATGACGCCCAGCTTGCGGGCTTTTTCCAGAATAGTCGCCTGAACCGCCGGAATTTTGATCGGGGCATCGAAGTTTTTACGCGAACAGGCCTTCATACAGAACTGATCCGGACAGGTCAGACCGCATGTCTGCCCCATCGGGTTTGATTTCAGGATCATTTCGGCCGAACGGGCGTAGTCCTTGCTGCCGCCGCATTTTGCCGCCATGATGAAATCCGCGGGCGAACAGTTCGCCGGGCAGGCTTTCATACACGGCTTTTCGGCACAATAAAGACAGCGGTCCAGCTCGCTTTTGAGCTGAGCATCCGTCAGATACAGCTTTTTCTTCATAGAGTTCTCCAAATACAGTCGTTAATTTCTCAGAAGCGGTCCCAGAGCTTTTCGGCCAGTTCGCGTGAACGGGCATAGGCACGTTCGGCGTCGATATCCAACCTGAGCTCTTTGTTTTCCATTAAAACCCTGCCGTTCACAATGGTCGTGTCGACGGGGACGTTCGCAAAACCGAAAATCAGGTGACCCAACCACGTCCCGGCGTCCAGAGGTGTCGGCGCCAGATAGTCCAGGATAATCAGATCCGCCGCGCCGCCTTCCTTCAGGGTGCCAAGACCGAATCCGTCCCACAGGCGTTCGGCGATTTTTCCGTTGTTGAACGCGATGGTTGATGCGATTTCCATAAAGCCGCAGGCCGGATCCTTATGGCCGTATTTCTGGGCCCACAAACCGCACCGGAGCTCTTCGCGCATATTGACCGTCATCGCGTCCGTCCCCAGGCCGACCAGAATACCCTTGCCGGCCATTTTGATTACGTCCGCGATGCCCACCGTGTTGTTCAGGTTGGACTGCGGGTTGTGGACGACAATCGTGTCCGTTTCCGCCAGAAGATCCATTTCATGTTCGTTGATATGGACACAATGCGGGCAGATCGTTTTTCGACCCAGTACGCCCATATCCTTAAAGCGTTCGACAACGCGTTTGCCGTGTTCTTTTTCACAGGCTTCCTCATCCGCGGCAGCTTCGGCCGTATGGACATGGAATCCCGTATCATGCTTTTTCACGAAATCAACGGCTTTTTCGAGCGTTTTGTCCGAAACCGTGAACGAAGCATGCAACCCGTACAGGCCGCGCAACAGGTCATCGTTTTCCTTTTCACAGCGCAGAATGAAATTCTCGTTTTCCTCCAATCCTTCCTGAGCGATTTTTTCGCCGTCGCGATCCGAAACTTCATAGCACAGGCAGTTGCGCAGGCCGATTTCCTTTCCGGCTTTGGCAATCGCGTCAAGAGAACCCGTGATATGGAACGGGCTGGCGTGATGGTCGATCAGGGTTGTCGTGCCGTTGCGCACGGCGTCAATCATCGGGATGAGGGCGCTGTAATAGGAATCCTCGACGGTCAGCTTCTTGTCCAGACGCCACCACAGGTTTTCCAGAACGCCGCGGAAATCCGACGCGGGTTCCGCCTTGCCCAGGCCGCGCACCATTGTGGAATAGTAATGCATGTGGGCGTTGATGTATCCCGGCATGACGACCCGTCCGCGGGCATCAATCGTTTTGCCTTTATAGTCCGCGAACCCGGTATCGGGAGCGATTTTTTTGATTTTTCCGCCTTCAATCAACACGGCATGGTTATGCAGTACGGGGGCTTCCGGCGTAAACGTCAGCACAACCGCATTGCGGATAAGGAGAGTATCCATCAATAAACCTCATTCGAAAAGTTATGTTGGCAATCAGTCTAAACGGTTTCCCGGCGAAAAGGCAAGCGGGCTTTCCAAAAAATTTTATGATTTACCTGATTTTGAAGATTTTTACGAAAAACGGAAAATATTTTCGAAAATTCTTTTCTGGGGAAAAAGGATACGCTACTATAAAGATGTGCTCTATATATAGAGTACTGAAACAGCGGAGTAAAAACGATGGATGCGCGTGACAGGCCGGCCGGGGCGGTTTTGAAAGAGGCGGTATTTCCTCTGGAAGAATACGTATCCGTGCGTCCTCTTGCAAAGGCAGCGGCTCGGAAAACGCCACCGGACGACGGGCGTTTGGAACGTCTGCTGAATACTGTGTCGCAGTATTCGCCGACGGGAAGGGCGCTGATTGAAGAAGCGCGGAAAAAAGGCGCAAAATTTTCTCTGTCGGATGAACTGCCGTCCGGCACGCTGGGGTGCTGTAATGCGTCTTCGGGGGAAATTCTTCTGAACGCGGCTCAGCCGGACGCGTTTCTGCTGACAACACTTGTTCATGAAGCGCGGCATTCGGTTCAGGAACTGCCCTTTTCGGCGGATTATTCCGTCGGAACCGCTTTAAAGCTCAACCGGGCCCGCGAGGCCGATGCCGTCGCGTGGCAGGCGGTGGCCGCTTATGAATTGAAGGACGCTGTTCCCGAAGCGGCGGCGGCTTTTGAAAAACAGCATTTCCGCACGGCCTGGAACTGTAACCGCTGGATGGATCAGGACGATCGGGATAAGGCGCTGTGTTCTTCTTTCCGCGCGTGGTATGCCGACGTTTCCTATGTGAACGGTTATGATGCTTCCCTGCTGAAAAGAACAAAGGCCGGACTGTTTTTCTTTTCCGGCATGTCCCGGGATCTGAAAGATACGGAGATTGTTGAAAAAATTTGTCCCTATGCCGGGGGAGAAGACCTTTCTTCTTCGCACATGGCCACTCTTTCCGAGGAAACGGCGCAGGAAGGGGCAAAAATTCAGAAAATCGCCGACCGGATGCATTTTCGGTTTAATCGCGCGTCTTCAATGACGGGGTATTACGTATATTCGGAAAAATCCGGATTCCGGACTCCTCAGGAATATTGGCAGACAAAGCCGTCTCTGCGGAAGGCTTTTAAAAAGAAAGCCGAAGCCGCCTATGATGAAAAACGTGTGAATGTCCTGGTCGGTTTTGTTGAAAAATACTCTCCCACGGGTAAAAAGCTGATTGAAGAGGCGCGTCGGAACGGTGTCGAATTTGTGATGAGCCATGAGCTTCCGGAACACACGGGCGGCATATGCTATCCCCGAGCCAGGAAGATTGCCCTGAACGCCTCGATGCCGGAAGAGATTTTGGTGAGCACGCTGGTTCATGAAGCACGTCACGCGGCACAGGGGCTGTCCGTCATGACAGGCTATACGACCAGCGCCGCCCTGAAACTCAACCGCGCCTTGGAAGCCGACGCAAAAGCTCACGAAGCCGCGGCGGTCACTGAAATGCAAAAGGTTCTGCCCCAGGCGTTTCTGTCCTTTAAAAAAAGGCATCCGCGCATTCTGTCGGAATATCAGCATGAAATGGAAGAAGGAAGCGGTAATTCCGACAAGGCTTTATCAAGGGCTTTCAACGCCTGGTACACCGATGAAACGTACTGTGCCCGTTATGACGCATCACTGCTGAAGGCATTGAAAGGCTGTATTTTCAAAACCGGCCATCTTGTGCTGGATATTGATAATGCCGAAATCACGAAAAAGGTCTGTCCTTACATGACCGTTGAAGAGTTTTCAAAGCCATCCAACATGGCCGTTTGCGAAACGACGGCGCGAAAGGCGGCGAAAATCCAGAAATATTCCGACTGGTTCAACAGCCGGAAGAAGAAACAGATGAACGAGCAGTTCCCCGTTATTAAAAAAGAAGCTCCGGCGCCGGAAAAGAAACCGGGTGCTACGGGTTGGTTCCGGAAAATCTCCGGGCGGACGGGGCGCTGAGCGTGAATACGCATCCGGGCGGGGCGGAAAGCGTCTTCCGGAAAAAGAGGCAGAAGCATTTTCTGCTTTTTGTCTATTATTTTGTGTGATACGCTTTAAATCCGGAAGGGCGGAAAGGCCGGCCTGCCGGGAAGTGAAAAGCAGAGGAAAAACATGGCGGCGGAAGAACTTGGAAAAGTTTTTAATACGGCGGCGTCCCCCGTGACGGAAGAGGCGCGGAACGAACGCATGAAGCGTTTGATGACCTCGGTTGCCGAAAGCAGTCCGACCGCGTTTGAAACGCTCCAGAACGCTTCTCTGCGCGGTTGCAAATACAAATTCACCGGCGACATGGACAAAACGCTGGGGACGTATAACCGTGCCGACAAAACGATTTACCTGAACGAAAAGCACTCTGACGCTGTTTTAAGCACGGTTCTTGTCCACGAAGCGCGTCATGCGGTTCAGCATAATCTCCACCTGTCGGCGGACAGAAACACCGCAACACTTCTGACCATGTGGCGCGCCTCTGAAGCGGACGCAATGGCGTTCGAGTGCGCGGCCGCTTATGAAATGCAGAACGACAATCCCGAAGCGTGGTTCAAATTCAAAAACATGCACCGGGGCATTGCGGTTGCATTTTCGCGCGAGATGAAAGCCTCCAGAGATGAACGGAATGCCTTGAGCGAAGCGTTCAAGGCCTGGTATGACGACGCGCCCTACGTTGCAGAATACGACAAGGACGCTCTTCAGTTTCTGGAAGACAGCCGGGAAAAAGCAGGATGGTCTTTTTTAAAGGATAATGTTGCCGGCGAGCGGGTGGCCTTCAACCTGTGCCGCAAAGGGGATGATTTATACCTCCGCGATGTTGTTTTCCTGTCGTCGGAACGGGCCATGACGATTGACGCAGACATCGCGCGACGGTGCCGGGGCGTGGCGGATGACGCGCTTTTCCTGTACGGCCGTCAGGACAGGTCTCTTGACCGTCTGTTCGTCCGGGATGAGAACGGAACAGTACACCCGATGAAAACCGAAACCCGACCCGCCGCAGGATCGGCTGAAGGAACAGGAGCGGAGCATCAATCAGGAAATCGGAGAAGCCCTTCCGCCGTGGGTGCGTGACCTGCAGGCCAAAAAGAATGTCCGGTGATTTTGTTCGGCGTCCTGTTTTCGGGTCGTAAATAACATTTGTTTTTCAACATGCTTCGTTCTTCGGACGTCCGCGCTTCCGGCCATTTCGCGCGGGTGACGGCTCGGGGTATGATCGGTTCCAATCTCTCCTCGCTGTTTGTGCCCGGCGTCGGTCTTCTCCGGAAAACAGGAGGGGCGATCATGCACGATTCCCGCGTTGCGCCGTATGTTCATGAAACGGGAAGGGCGGCCTGATTACTTCGGTTTCTGCCGCGTTCATCGCCGGGCAGGAAAAAACGGAGGCCACAGGTCGTATCAGCGGGGGCAGGGAAGCCTTGGCGCGTCACTCCCCTAAGCATGACCCACCTTGCCCCAACGCAGAGGGCTGGGCTCGGCAAGAGGGCGGAACCGAAGACACACTTTCTTTTCGGGGGCGCACCGCTCCATCCGAACACGTCCCGGCGCCTTTCCGAAAAGCTTTTTCGTGAAAAACGGAACGGCCGTCACAAAAAGAACATGTTTTTTGTCTAAAAAATAAGGACATTCATTAAAAAGCATGTTATGCTGAGAAAACTTTAAGGATTTTTATAAGGACGCAAAATCATGGATGCACGTGAAGAACAGGCGAATGAAATTCTGCGTGACATGGGGATTGATCCCCGCACCTATTTCGGCGAAAGAAAGGCCGAAGCTGTCGTGCCGAAGGCGCAGAACGATGAAAAACGTCTGGAAAAACTGCTCCATATGCTTGACGAACACAGCCCAACCGGGAAAAAGATCGTTGATAACGCCCTGAAAAACAAAGGTGTCCAAATCTTTTTTGAAAAAGGTATGGATTGCGCGGGCGTTTACAATAAAGAACATAAAAGCGTCACTTTGAACGCCGCGTTTTCAGATGAAACGCTCGTTGCAACGCTTGTGCATGAATCCCGTCATGCGGCTCAGGAAACCGTACGGAAAGGCAACCTGAAATCTCTGATTCTCGGGGAACGGGCCAGCGAAGCGGACGCCATGGCGCACGAATGCGCGGCGGCCTATGAAATGAAAGAGGCGTTCCCGAAAGTATGGCAGACGTTTGCCCGCTCTCATGCGCCTGTTGCGCGCGCTTATGAAACGGCCGCGCTAAAGGATGCCGCGACAGCGCTTCCGGCGGCGTTTGAAGGCTGGTTCGCCGACCGTTCGTACGTCGGCCGGTATGATGCCGATATCGTGAACTGTGCTGTGGCATGCGGCCTCATCCGGCCGGAAATTGAACTTTCGGACGAAAAGATACTGACCGCCGCCTGCGTTCCCGGAAAAGGAAAGGCTCCTTACGTTGATCCTTCGTTTATGAAAACGGACAAGGCGCTGAGCGTATCGAAATCGACAGCGTTTGCCATGCGCCTGGCCGGGCTTCCGGCAAAGGACGGGTCGATTTATGAAATGCGCGTCCGGCCGCTTTTCGGGGCTCCCAAGCCCCTGAAGAAAAAGGGCGTTTCCGCGTCTTTTGCCGCTTTTCTGGCGCCGCGCCCCGAGGCAAAACCGGAAAACATCTCTGAAATTCCCGCGGATAAATCAACCGCGGCTCCAGGGGAGAAAAACGCGGGAATGTCCGTCGTTCTGGCCGGGCGTCTGAAGGGGGAAAGCCGGTAAACTTCGGACAAGCGGCCGGGAGAGAAAGCATCCGGCCGATGAACGCATTCAGGCGCCGGAGGGATCCGGCGCTCGGAGGGAAGAGTTGAGATGAAAACCCGCACCAATCTTTTTGAAAGAACGGAAGCCTCGACACAGGCGGAGGAACACCGGTACGGGTTCATTATCCGAGATGCGACGAGGGGGCGGAGACGGCAGAATACCGGGGCTTTCTGCCGGTTTTATTTTCCGGAGATTGCGATATGCCGGGGTACGGCTCTTCCGCTTTATAAGCAATTTCTGCCGAACCGTCCTTCCGGGGTCTGTTTCATGAAATCCGGCGCTCTGAAAGCGGCGATCCAGATCGGACAGGGCGCTGTGGGACGTCTGCGGGAAAAGAAGGGAAAAGCCGGAGGGCGGAAAGCGTTTGCCTGGGAAAAGATTGAATTTACAAAGCCTGCCCTGAAAAATGAAAACAATCCCGTGAACAGAAGGCTTGAGTCCGCATTCAAGGTTTGTCTCAATGCGTCGCAGGTCGTCCGGAAACAGGACGGAAAAACGGCCGAGGGTATTAAATCCGCCGGCCGGAATGAAAAGGCTCTCATACAGAGCCGTTCTTCCTGTGCCGTTTTGCCGGGTCGGCATGGTTTGGCGGAAGGCGAATACGACAGGCGGAACGGAAACGTTTTCGGAGCAGAGCGGGCTTTTCTGATTCCTGCGGCAGAGACGCGGAACAGAGGGAACCGGAACACCAAAGCGGACGGTTGGGGCGTCCGGAAAGGAAAAGGAGGGTCGGTTGCGGGCGGATCTCAGGGACAGGCGTCCCGAAAGGTCGGTGGAAAATGAGCGGAAACCTTTCGGCGGCTTTTAGCGGCGTTCTGGAAAGAACATCCGACAGGCGGATGGCTTCCTTGTTGTGCCGGGCGTCGGAATTGTCTCCGACCGCGGCGGCTCTTTTGAACGAAACCGCGGCCGTGCGTGCGCCGGCTTACGCGTTCGGCCGATTGACGGACGGGACAATGGGGACGTACATTCCCTTCTTTGACCTGATCCTGCTGAACGGGCGCCTGCCGGATGAAGAGCTGCTTCCGACGGTGGTTCATGAAACGCGCCACGCGGGACAACATTCTTTTGATAATCAATATGATATAAAGACTTCTTTATGTATTGGTCGAACTATAGAGGCCGATGCGTCAGCCTTTGAATGTGTCTCGGCTTATGAAATGGGGCAGCATGAACCGGCCGTCTGGGACGCCTTCCGGAAAAACCGTCCGGAAATGGCCGCCGCTTATCTTCGGGAGGCCGCACTGCCGGAGAAAGCATTGCCCGAAGCGTTCAAAGCCTGGTTTGACAATCGCCGTTATGCCGGGAAATATGACCGGCGTATTCTGCGGGCGATGGGATCGGAACATCCCGTCCGACGGCCTTCGGCGGAAATTCTGGAAAAAGTATGTCTTTTCAGAGAAAAGCCGTATATCCTTGAAACGGATTTCCTGAATACGCCGCGTGCTTTGGCCGTTGATCGGAAAACGGCTCTGGCCGCGCGGTGGAAAGGATTTTGCCTGGGGGACGGATCCGTGCGTGATCTGTATGTGGAAGATAAAAACGGCGCGCTGAAGCCCTTGTCGGAAAGAAAGAGGCTCATCCCCGGCATTCGGGCAGTGCGGCGGGAAGGAAGGTAGGAAAATATGGGTGTTTTAAAAGAAATTTTCGATCTGATCAAAAACGGCCCGGATAACGAACCGTCTCCGGAAGATAAAAAGAGGGTGGCCGAAGTGCTTGATTTTGTGCGCGCGTCCAGCCCCGTTGGAAAGAAGGTGATTGATGATGCCCTGAAAAACGGCGTTGTCTTTGACCTTGAACATGACCCGGCCTCAAAGACTCTCGGACGTTTTGTGCCGGCCTTTAACCGTATTTATCTTGACGGAAATGCGGACAACGCGTCACTGGCGGCGGTCGCCGTTCATGAAGGACGCCACGCTGTCCAGAAAATGGGATATTGTCATGAACAGACGGTCAAATCCTCTGTTACCGTCTGCCGCGCAATGGAGGCGGACGCCATGGCGCACGAGTGTGCGGCGGCCTATGAAATGAAATCGGCCGATCCTCTGGTGTTTGAAACGTTTAAAGCATCCCGTCCGAATGTGGCCGAAGCTTTTGAAAAGGAATACGGGCGGTCCGGGGATATGTTCGCCGCGGTCGGCGAAGCTTTCAGGGGATGGTATGACGACGCTTCCTATGTCGGACGCTACGACAGTAAAATCATGGAATTCATGGGGATGGCAAAAACAATGGGAAAGGCGTATAAAACCGTCGTTTCCGGAAGCGATGTGTCGGCTCTTCTGGATTTTGACGGAAAGCCTTATGTTCCGGCGTCTTTTTTCGGGACGGAACGGGCTTTGACGGTTTCGGAAAAAACAGCGGCCGAAGCGGAAAAAATCGAAAAATCTCATATCCGCCACCTGCTGAAAAAACCGAAAACAACATCCGCGGACGATTTCTATGTCCGTACGGCTTCGGGAGAAGTGAAGCCTCCGAAGGCTCTGGCGTCGTTCCCGGTGCTTCAGGCGGCGCGGCGGGGAGGTCGGTAAGCTTTGACCGGAAATGGTTGCTTGCCTTTTGCCGATTATTCTGTTAAATTTGTCTAATAGTCCGAAATGAACAGGAACGGGAGGCCTTTATGGGGTGGTTTAACGATATTTTCAGCCGCGGAAGCGACCGCCCTTTGTCGGAAAAAGACCGCCTGAACGATCTTGTGAAAAAGGCGTCCTTCAGCCCGACAGCCAAAAAAATCCTGGACGAAGCCCTGAAAAAAGGCGTTCAGTTCAAACTGGAAAGCGGTTTGAAGGATCGGGGTATTTTTGAACCGCAGGAAAACACGATTCTGCTGAATAAAAGCATGTCGGACGAAGTGTTGCTTTCGACGCTTGTGCACGAAGCGCGCCATGCCGGGCAGGGGCTGACCTGGACGTCGGCCAATACGCTTCAGTCCGCGTTTAAAATCGATCGGGCTCAGGAGGCCGACGCCATGGCTTTCCAGTGTGCGGCGGCATATGAACTGCAATCCGTATATCCGAATGTTTTCAAGGAATTCCGGACTTCCCATCCGGACATTTCCAACGCGTATGTCCGCAGTTTACAGGCGACGAAAAACCAGAATATGGCGTTGCAGGGGGCTTTCAAAGCCTGGTACATGGATACGGAATATGTCGCGAGTTACGACCGCAGTACGGTTGATTTCATGGCGGATAAGTCTTCGCCGGCACGGATGCTGAAAGATATTCCCGATACGGATATTTCCCTGAAGCTGTGCCGCAACGGAGGATATTCCTATATGCCGGATGCTTCCTTCTTTAATTCGCAGGCGGCATGTACGCTGAAGCAGGATGTTTATGAAGCCGCCAGTGCGCTTGAGAAAAAGAATATCCCGATAGCGTCGCGAGCCGGACGGCGGACATCGGTTGATAATTTTTTCGTCCGCCAGCCCGACGGCCGGGTTCGGATGCCTCTGATTCCGCGTCAGCCGACGGCAAAACCCATGACGGCGTCTCAGATTTCTTCCGTCATCAGCGGCATGTTCCGCTGACAGCCTTTTTCCGGACGCCGGTATTTCCATCCAATGCCGGCGTTTTTATTTTCGGAAAAACCATCCTTCGTCAATTCATGCTTTGCGGTTTATGCGTTTTTATTCGATTCCGGAATGAAATTATCCGCAAAGGCGGCCTATTCGCGTTCTTAGTGGTTGCATCCTGAAAAGATGGCGTTATACTCCTGTCATTATTATTGTTAAGGAGTTCATGAATGCTTATCAATCCCGCTTTCGCTCAGGAAGCCGCGGCGGTGGCTGCCGACCCGGCTCTGGCTGCCGGAAAT
>USCC01000049.1 GCA_900553035.1 uncultured Rhodospirillaceae bacterium
GGGCGTCGTCAAATCGCCGATGGTCGGTGTAATTTACGCCTCTCCGGAACCCAACGCCGCGCCCTATGTCAACGTCGGTGACATGGTTTCCGCCGATCAGACCCTTTTCCTGGTCGAAGCCATGAAAACATTCAACCCCGTTAAGGCGCCCAAGGCCGGCAAAGTCGTTAAAATTCTGGTTTCCGACCGGTCTCCCGTCGAATACGACGAACCCCTGCTGATTTTGGAATAAACAATGTTTGAAAAAGTTCTGATTGCCAACCGCGGGGAAATCGCCCTGCGAATTCACAGAGCCTGCCGTGAAATGGGCATCAAGACGGTCGCTGTCCATTCGACAGCCGACGCCGATGCAATGCACGTCCGCATGGCCGACGAAGCCATCTGTATCGGCCCGGCTCCGGCAAAGGATTCCTACCTCAACAAAGCGGCGATCATCACCGCGGCTTTGATTTCCGGCGCGGACGCCATCCATCCGGGATACGGCTTCCTGTCGGAAAATGCCGATTTCGCCGAAATGGTGCGCGAACACGGCCTGACCTTCATCGGCCCGACCCCGGAAATGATGCGCACCATGGGGGATAAAATCACCGCAAAACGCGCCGCCATGGAAGCCGGCCTTCCCGTCGTTCCGGGTTCGGACGGCGGCGTCCCGACCGTGGAAGACGCTCTGGCCGCCTCGGAAAAGATGGGATATCCCGTCCTGATCAAGGCGACGGCGGGCGGCGGCGGAAAAGGCATGAAAATCGCCCACAACGCCGAAGAACTGCCCGAAGCGTACCGTCTGGCGCGCGCCGAAGCCAAAGCGGCCTTCACCAATGACGAAGTGTACATTGAAAAATACCTGCAGAACCCGCGTCACGTCGAAATGCAGATTCTGGCGGACAATTACGGCAACGTCGTCCATCTGGGCGAACGTGACTGCTCGATGCAGCGCCGCAACCAGAAGGTTCTGGAGGAAACGCCCTGTCCGGCTCTTAATACCGAACAGCGCAGGAAAATCGGGAATATCGTCACCACGGCGATGAAAAATCTGGGCTACAGCAATGTCGGCACCATTGAATTCCTGTATGAAAACGGCGAGTTCTATTTCATTGAAATGAATACGCGTCTTCAGGTCGAACATCCCATTACCGAAATGGTGACAGGCATTGACCTGGTTCGCGAACAGATCCGCGTCGCCAGCGGCGCCCACCTGAACTACACCCAGGATGACGTCCATTTCGACGGATGCGCGATTGAATGCCGCATTAACGCCGAAGACCCGTTCACGTTTGCGCCCTCCCCGGGCAAAATCAAATGGTGGCATGCTCCCGGCGGCCTGTGGGTTCGCGTGGATTCCGGCATGTATACGGGATACAGGGTCCCCCCGCACTACGACAGCATGATTGCCAAGCTGATTGTGTTCGGAAAAACGCGCAACGGCTGCCTGATGCGTCTGCACCGCGCGATTGACGAATTCGTCATTGAAGGCGTGAAGACGACTTTGCCGCTACACAAGGAAATCATTTCCAGCCCCGACTTCATTGACGGGAATTACAACATTCACTGGCTGGAAAAATTCCTGAAAAAATTTGAAAACAAGCCGGCGGAATGACCGAAGGGCCTCTCTCTGCGGCTCTGCTTCTGCAGGCGTACGCTTCGGGTGTTTTTCCGATGGCGGACAGTAAGGAGGATGCCTCTGTTTTCTGGGTTGAACCGGAAAACAGGGGCATTCTGCCGTTGGACGCCTTTCACGTCCCGCATTCGCTCCGGCGTGTCCTGCGCAAAGGGACATTTGAGGTTTCTTTCGACCGGGATTTCCGCGCCGTGATCGAAGGCTGTGCCGACCGACCCGAGACCTGGATCAACGGACAGATTTTGGACGCCTGTATGCGGTTGCATGAAATGGGGTTCGCCCACAGCGTTGAATGTTACCGGAACGGACGTCTTGCCGGCGGACTGTACGGTATTTCCCTGCGCGCCGCCTTTTTCGGTGAAAGCATGTTTTCCCGGGAAACGAACGCGTCAAAAGTCGCTCTGTGCGCCCTTGTCGAACACCTGAACCGTCAGGGCTTCATGCTTCTGGACACGCAGTTCATCACCTCTCACCTTTCCCGGTTCGGAGCCGTGGAAATTCCCCAGAAGGAATACCTCAAGCTTTTAAAAAACGCGCTTTATACAAAAGCTCTATTTTAAAATTATTCAAAAGTGCTACAATGCCTCCATAACATGAAGGAGGTAAAAACAATGCGTATTCCGACAAAACTTGTCAAAGCATTAAACGATCAAATCAAAGCCGAACTGGATTCGGGCTACATGTATCTGGCGATGGCGAATTATTTTCATCTGAAGAATTTTACGGGCATCGCCCACTGGTTCCGCGTCCAGGCGAAGGAAGAACAGGAACATGCGATGAAAATCCATGATTACCTGCTGGAACGCGACGAAGCACCGACTCTGGAATCCGTTGACGCTCCGGAAACCGACTGGACCGGCGTCACCCCTGTTCTTGAGCAGGCCTACCAGCACGAATGCAAAGTCACCGAAATGATTTACAATCTGGTCGATATTGCGACGGAAACCAAGGATTATGCTTCGATTTCCTTCCTGCAGTGGTATATCAACGAACAGGTTGAGGAAGAGGCGCAGTCTCTTGAACTGTTTGAAAAGAGCCGGATGATCGGCGATTCGATGGCCGGCCTGATGGTTTTCGATCAGCAGTTGGGCGCCCGCAAGGACGACTGATTTCCTTGAAAAACAAAAAAAGCCGCGGTGAAAAATTCCCGCGGCTTTTTTATATCTCCGGCTTCAGAAATTGTACCGCAGACTCAACATACCGGTATGGCTGGGGTAGTCCTTGCGGAACTCGCCGAAATAACCCAGCGAGATATCCGTATGCCCGCCGATCAGATAAGCGACGCTCAGTCCGATTTCTCCGGCCAGCTTATCCAGGCTTTCGCCCGAGACCGAATAGAACGATCCGTTCGGCAGTGTTACCATGGCCGCGTTGTCGTCGGACGTAAAGTCATACGTAATGCCCAGCGACAGTTCGGGACGCCAGTAACGGTTTCCTTTCGAAAGAATATCCTTTGTGAAGCGGGCTTCCAGAACGCCGCTCAACACCGTGTTTGAAACTTCGCCGACCTGCTGGCCGATGCTGTCCTGATGGGCGTCCTGCGAAATCGAGGCATAGCGGAAACCGAAAGCCGGACGCCACCCGCCGTAATCATACCCGGCCATCATCTGAAGCGCGTAGGACGTCGTGTCATAGCTGTCGGTAATTGTCATTCCGGACAGATTCTTGTCCTCGTCCGACGATCCCTGGCTGTAGCTCAGAACGCCGCTGAAGAACCACCGGTTCGGCTTGTACATGGAATACAGGAAACCGGAATTCGCGGTCATGTCGATTGAACGCTGTAAGGCGTCCGTATCCGTTTTCGTGTGCGCATATCCCAGACCGACGACCCATCCGTCCCAGACTTCCGCATCGAAACCAAGCGCAACACCCGTGGTGTCGCCGGAAAAACCCTTCGGATCCGAAGAGGAGATATGTTCCGTCGTATTGAAGAATCCCTGAGCCCACAGACCGAAATGTTTCTGGCGGCGCTCCATGATCCGGCGCTTCATCCTCTGTTCCGAAGACGCGTAAGGATAATCGGCGTCTGACGGAGAAGCTTTCTGGTACTTCTGCCGCGACAAAGACGGTTCAATCACTTCGTCCGTATATCCGGCTTTGCGGTAATAGTCGCCGGACGGCATCCAGCGGTACTCATACGGAGAACCGCCCGAACGCCCTCTTATGTTATAGTTCGCGGCCGGAACACGGCCCATTGAATTCTGAAGGTTGTACAGACGTGATGACAGCGTGCCGATGATTTTGTTCTGGACATTCAACGGCAGCTGTGTCGTCGCGCCGGTCACGTCAGGAGCCAGCGCCGTCAGAGCGTTTGTATATTCGCGCGGCGAATGCTGGGACAGATAATCCAGATGCTCGGCGACCCTGGCGATCTCGGATCCCGGCGCAAAGAACTCGCCATCCAGGAAACCGTGCGCGGTATTGACGTTATTCTGAGTCCCGCCGGCTTCTCCCGCCGCTTCTCCGGCGTTTGAGGTCTGAATGATGTTGTAGCACAGACCGTCCGCGCACGAAACGCTTTCAAACGAATAGCGGTTGTTCCGGAGTGTAAAGTTCGACGCGTTGTTGACCGTCCCCTCGATAAGCTTGAATTCGGTGCCTTCTTCCTTCGTTACGGTGCCGTAATCAATTGTGACTTTCAGGTTGGAAGCGCCGTTGACATTCACGGTATTGGCTTCCAGTACCCCGAAATGCCCATCCCGGACGTTGCCCGACGTGTCCGTCGCCGTATTCCGAAGTCGCAGAGCCAACGTCGACCCTTCGTTCAGGTTGACGGTGTTCGCCCGCACGCGCGACACGTCGGCATCCAGCGTGCCTCCGGAATTGATATTGACGGTATTGACAAAGCCGGACGTGTTGAATCGCGCGGTTCCGGCATTCATGGTCAGAGTGCCGTCAAAATTAAGCGCCGTGTTGAAAACTGTTCCGGCATTCCCGGCCATTGCAATCGTTCCCGTCCCCGCCAACGCGTTGGCGCCGTTCGTATACAGAGTCGACCCCAGGTTCAGTGTCTTGTTCGCCGCGATGTTCAAAGCGCCCCCTTCCGAAGACGCGAAGGAAACACTGCCGATCGAAGCGTCTTCGTTGATGGAGGCCGTCCCCGTCCCGATGGTCAGGCCGCCCAGTCCGGCAATCGCCGCGCCGAACGTGCCGTTGGACGCGCCGCCAAGTTGCAGGCGTCCGTCCCCGCCGAGGACGTTGTTCACCTGTGTCCTGAAATCGGAAAACACCGTAACTGTCCGGCCGCCCGCGATATTGACGGTTCCGTTGTTTGTCATGAAATTCAGGCTGTTAAGCGAAGCGTCGGCCATGAACGAAGCCGTGCCGTTGCCGATATTCAATGCCCCCAGCGCGGAAATAACTGCTCCGAATGTTCCGTTGGACGCACTGCCCAGGGTCAGGACGCCGCCGCCCGTGATGTTGTTGGTTCCCGATGTCGTGATACCGTCGGACACGACAAGTTCTTTCCCGGCGTCAATGCGGATCGTGCCGCCCGCGTCCGAAGCAAACCCCAGAGACGCGACGGTCATATCCTGCGCGAAAAGGGCTTCGCCCGTACCGACCCGGATTGTTCCGCCAAAAGACGAAACGGTGCCGAAAACCGCCGAAGCCCCGCCTGCCAGATCAAGCGTTCCCGTCCCGCCCAGCGTATTCGCCGTGCCGAAAACAGCGCTGTTTCCGATATGAAGTACCTTTCCGTCGGCAATCGTGACACCGCCGCCGCTCGTGCTTTCAAAGAACAGATTGCCCACCGTTGACTCTTCTCCAAAGGCGGCGGCCGCCCCGTCGGCGATTTTAAGATTGCCAAGCCCCGTGATGGAGGAATTGAACTGACCCGTTTTTCCGGCCGCCAGATAAAGCGTACCGTCGCCCACGATGTTGTTCGTCCCCGACGTCGTAATCCCGTTGGCCAGCGACAGCGTTTTTCCGCCGGCAATTGTGATCATTCCGCCATTACCGGAGGCAAAACCGACATTCTGAAGCGTCGAATCCGCATTGAACCGGACGTTTGCTCCGCTCCCGATGCTCAAGGCGCTCAGACTGTTCAGATCGCTGTTCAGGTTCGCCTGCGCCCCGTCGCCGATCAACAGAGTGCCGGCTCCCGAAACAGAGTTCCCGGCCACGGTGTTCAGATTCTGGGTGACGGTCAGGGTCGTCCCTCCGGCAATACTCACTCCGCCGGCCGCGCCCGAAAAGTTGATGTTTCCAATCTGGGAATTGGCATTAAATGCCGCGGTGCCGCTGCCGATCAGAAGGTTGCCCAGCGTATCCGATCCCGTGTTCAGCGTCGCGTTCGACGCGCCGGCCAGATGCAAAGTCCCCGCGCCCATGATGGCATTGCTTGTCGCCAAGTTCAGAGAGTTTGACAGACTGATGGTCGTAGCCTGCGCGATTTCAATCTTACCGGTGCTTCCCGCCGTAAAAGTCACATTCCCCAGCGAAGAATTCACGGAGAAGGTCGCCGTCCCGTTACCGATTTCCAGCTTGCCCAATCCTTCAATGGATGCCCCGAAATGGCCGTTCGCGTTCCCGACCAGCTGCAGCGTGCCGCCGCCCGTGATACTGTTCGTCCCGGCCGTGATAACATCCGAATTGATTTCCAGAAGCTTTCCGGAATTAATAACCAATGCGCCGCCTTCGGCCGAAGAGAACGTCACGGTCCCAAGCGTCGCATTTTCCGTAATCGTCGCCGTTCCGGTTCCGATTTTCAGGCCGCCGAGATATTCACTGCCGCCGCCGAAATTAATGCTGGTGTTATCCAGAAGCTGAAGCGTGCCGTCGCCTTTAATGATGTTTTTCAGAGCGTTCGCGCCCGAAATGTCCGAAGTCTGCCGGATGGCCAGCGTCGCACCCGCACCGATGTTGACGATACCGCCCGACACCGGATCGAAAATAAGGGAATCCAACGTCAGGTTCTGGCTCAGGTTGGCCACGGCCTGGGCTGATGAACCGCTTTGAAGCGTCAGCACCGAGATTTTATCGTTGCCTGTATAGCCATTGAAATTCGCCGTCACATCCGACAGTGCGGACGAAGCGTCAATGACGACATTGTTCAGGCCGTTGAACCACCCGCCGAAATTCGCCGCCCCGGTCACGATCAGGCGACCCGTCCCTGAAAAAGCCGCCCAGGTTGTCGGCGATCCGTTCGTCTGAATGGAAGAAGCGCTCAGCGTACCGTTGATAACGCTTTCCGAACCGACCAGCGCCAGAATGTTTCCGACCGTCACGTTTGCGCCCTGTGCGACATTGATGAAGGCCTGCGACGTCCCCGCGGTCCCGGTGTCGCCCGCGGTCAGCGACGACAGAACCGATGCCCCGTTGTTGAAATTCGCCGTTCCTCTTTTCAAAGTGACGTTATTCAGCTCGACGCCTGTTCCGTTGAAATTAAAGATTGAACCTTCCTTGGCCTCAAGGTTCAGGCCTCTGCTGACAAAAACGGAATTATTGCCCTCGGCGTCGGCAAATGTCAGGCTTTTCCCGGCGTCAACGGTGATTGTTCCCTGCGAGGAAGTCGTATCGACGTTCTTTGTGTTCAAAAGGGTGGAATCCGAACGCATGGTAATGGACTTGTTCGCCGTGAATTTAATTGTCCCGCCCGTTCCGAAATCAATGTTTGTGACGTTCAGGCCTTCATTGATGAAAAAGTCGGCCGTCCCCATCTCAAGGTTTATCACATTCAACGGTGCATTGATGTAAATGTCGCCCGCGCCGCCGACCAGTTTTGTCAGCGTCGAGCTTCCCGTAAAGCGCACGGTGCCGCTGTCGATCCGGATCGTTCCGAAATCCAGCATGCCGAACGTTGCCGAAGCCCCGGAATACAGGTACAGTTCGCCCGCGCCGGTCAGTTTGGTCGTCGAATACATGTTGAAGTTTTCACGAACGGTCAGGCGTGCCGTTTCCGGGGCAATTGACAGTGTCGCCCCGTTGTCGCCGTAGAACAGCAGTTCGTTCACCGTTACATTATTGTTGAAAATGATATTGCCGGTATCGATCTCGATGGTGCCTTCGTCCCAGGTGATGGCGTCGTTGACCGTGACCGCGCCTCCTGAAGACGACGACAGGGAAAGCATTCCCGCGCCGGAAAAGGTGGTCGGGCGGAATCCGGTCGAGGCGCTGTCAATGACGACGTCCGAACCGGCAAAGTTCAAAATGCTTCCTTCGGCAATGGTATAGGCACCGCCGTTAACGTTCAGCTGGTATCCCAGCGAACCGATACGGGTCGTGGAAGGTGAGGCGTCAAGCGTGGGCGCGTCCGGATTCGACGCGTTGAGGACGTATCCCACGTACATGGACGGATCGTACAGGTTGATGACGCCCGACGTCTGTGAAGACGCGGTTGTCCCCATGACCCGGATTTCGCTGTCGCCGCCGTTGAAGAAAAATTTTCCGCCGTAAATATTGATGTTGCCCAGCGATGAAATCGGCACCTGAATGGTATTTCCGTCTTTGATATAGGTAAAGAACGTTTTCGTATCGCCCTTATAGATTTTGACCGGCCCGTTGAAATAACCGTTCTGAATCGTGATGTCGCCGACAACCGGTCCTTCATTCAGTGGCATGCCCAAACTGTTTGTCGGGGTGAAAGTTATGTCGGCGGAAGGAGTATAGTAACTTGAAATATCCCAGAGAGCACCGCCGTTGAACTGAATAACCGGAGGTTCCGCCCCCGTCATCGCGACCGAAATGCCGTGACTTCCCGTCTGGTACAGGCTTCCCGTCAGAGTATAGGTATGCGGACCGGAAATCGTATTCGGCGTTCCCGAAAATGCAATGCCCTGGGCGCCGGTTGAACCGATCGTGTTTGCCTCAACTTCACAATCTCCGGCGGACGACGGCCCCAGGTCGTTCATTGACGAGCATGCCGCGAAAGTCCGGCACGGAAAGGTCAGGGAAGAAAACAGGAAAAAGGCGGAGGAAAGAAGAAGGTGTTTCCGTTTTTTCATATAAGAGCGTTTCATCGGGACTGCCTTGGATATAAAAGGGGGTTCAAATAATGCATTATAAAAGGCAAATGATAAAGGGAAGGTAAAGAAACCGCCGTTTTTTTGAGGAACGCTCCCGAAAAATATGAAACACAGCCGATACGGTTAACCGGAGCCGCCCGCCGTCCGGACGGTCTCTTCCGAAACCTGCAAAGCCCTCTTTCGGACTCAGCTTCCCCGACCCGCTCCTTGAAACGTCATGACTTTATTTTCCGCCCTTCAGACACGGACAGCCGTCAGCAGAAACTCAATGTTGCCTTCCGGCCCCTTGATCGGGCTTTGATAAATCCCGCGCACCGACCATCCTTCCCGCGCGTCAAGCCATTCCGCCATTTCGGCACAGACTTCCCGATGCCGTTCCGGATCATGGACAACGCCTTTTTCCAGAAAACGTTTCGGGACTTCAAACTGCGGCTTGATCAGGGCGACCAGAAAAGCGCCGGGCGCGGCAAAGCTCATCGGAGTGGGCAGTACCGTCCGCAGACCGATAAAGCTGGCGTCGCAGACAATCATGCCCATGGGTTCGGGGATCTGTTCCGGCGTCAGATGGCGGGCGTTCGTGCGCTCCAGAACCACAACGCGGGGATCGTTCCGCAATTTCTGTGCCAGTTGGCCGTAGCCAACGTCAACGGCGTAAACTTTCGCGGCCCCCCGCGACAGCAGAACGTCCGTAAAGCCGCCCGTCGAACAGCCGACATCCATGCACACAAGGCCGGACGGATCAAACCCGGATTCATCCAGCCCCTTTACAAGTTTCAGGCCGCCGCGCGATACCCACGGGTGTTCCCGCCCCTTCAGGCGCAGAATTGTTCCGTCCGCCAGAAGCTGCCCCGGCTTGTCAATACGTTTCGTATCCGCATAGATTGTTCCGGCCATAATAAGGATTCCGGCTTTGGCGGCATCTTCCGCCAGCCCCTGTTCCGCGGCCAGAATGTCGGCACGCTTTTTCATGATTCCGGCTTCACCATCGCGGCCACGGTTCGGGCGATTGAACGCGCGTCAAGCCCGGCTTCTTCGTACTGCCGTTCCATCGACGCATGGTCAACAAAAACGTCCGGCGCCGTGATAAAGCGGACTTTCGTTTTTTCCAAAAGGCCCGCATTGGCCAACCATGTCAGCACAAGTGAGCCGAAGCCGCCCTGCACGCCTTCCTCAACGACAGCCAGTGCCTGGTGCCCCTCGGCCAGTTCACGCAGAAGCGCTTCATCAAACGGTTTGGCGAAACGGGCGTCGGCGACGGTCGAGGAAATCCCTTCCAGCGCCAGAATATCCGCCGCATCCAGACAGGCCTTCAGGCGCGTTCCCAGGCTCAGGATCGCCACGCGGTTGCCCTCCCGGATAATGCGACCCTTCCCGATTTCCAAAGGTTCAAATGTTTCCGCCAGATCGCCCAGAACTCCCGGCCCGCGCGGATAACGAACCGCCGACGGCCGGTCGTTGATTTCCGCCATTGTCGCCAGCATCCTCTGAAGCTCCGCCTGATCGGACGGCGCCATGATGACCATGTTCGGAACGGGGCAGAGAAATGCCAGATCGAAAACGCCGTGATGCGTTGCGCCGTCCTCTCCGACAAAACCGGCGCGGTCAACAGCGAAGCGGACGGGCAGGCTCTGCAGAGCGACGTCGTGAATGATCTGGTCATATGCGCGCTGCAAAAAGCTGGAATAAATCGCGACGAACGGCTTGACGCCTTCACAGGCCATGCCGGCCGCGAAAGTGACGGCGTGCTGTTCGGCGATGCCCACGTCAAAGAAACGGTCAGGATACTTTTCGGCAAAAGCGTCCAGCCCTGTGCCCGAAGGCATGGCGGCTGTGATGGCGGCGATTTTCCGGTCTTTGGCCGCCAGCCGGACCAGAGCGTCCGAAAACGCCTGTGTAAAGGTCGGACGTGTTATTTTCTGAGGTTCGAACAGGCCTGTTTCAACGTCGAATCCCGTCACACCATGGTATTTGGAGGGCGCGTTTTCCGCCGGCGGATACCCTTTGCCCTTATGCGTCACGACATGAACCAGAATCGGGCAATCCTCTTTTGAATCCCGTATGTTCCGCAGGATTGGGATCAGCTGGTCAAAGCTGTGCCCGTCAATCGGGCCGACGTAATAGCACCCGAGCTCTTCAAAAAGCGTCCCGCCCGTTACCAGCCCCTTGGCATGTTGTTCAACGCGCAGAGCCGTCCGGCGGACGAACTGCGGCAGACGGGAAGCCATGTCCAGAGCGACCTGGCGCAGGGTCATGTATGGCTTGGAGGAAATAATCTGTGACAGGTGATGGCTGAGGGCACCCACGGGCCGCGCAATCGACATGTCGTTGTCGTTCAGGATGACAATCAGTCGCGAATTCATGCTTCCGGCGTTGTTCAGCGCTTCAAACGCCATACCGGCGCTCATGGATCCGTCGCCGATAACGCTGATGACATTATTTTTGGCATACCGCAAATCCCGCCCGACAGCCATGCCGACGCCGGCCGAAATTGACGTTGAGCTGTGTCCGGCCCCGAACGGATCGTAAACGCTTTCGGAACGGCGGGTAAAGCCCGACAGGCCGTTTTCATGCCGCAGGGTCGGGAAGCGATCCTTACGCCCGGTCAGCAGCTTGTGGGCGTAACACTGGTGACCGACGTCCCAGATCAGCTTGTCATCCGGCGTATTGAAAACGTAATGCAGGGCGACGGAAAGTTCGACAACGCCCAGACTTGCGCCGAGATGACCCCCTGTTTTGGAAACGACACGGATGATTTCCTGGCGTATCTCTTCGGCCAGAAAAGGCAGATCCTCTTCGGACAGACGTCGGACGTCCGCCGCGGAATGGATGGAATCAAGCAGGGGAAAATCCGGCTTTTCCGGGACAGACGCGGTTCCCGGGGTATCCTCGATACGCTTCATGAACGCCTTTCCACGATAAAGCGGGACAAATCGCGGAGCAGATCCGCCTTTTCATCAAAGCATTCCAGCGAGGCAATCGCCTGATATGACAGAGCGTCCGCCTGTTCCTTTGCCTTTTCCAGCCCCAGGAGCGAAATGAATGTGGCCTTATGCGCGTCCAGATCTTTCCGCACGGCCTTGCCCATTGAATCGGCATCGCCTTCCACGTCCAGAACATCGTCGGCAATCTGGAACGCCAGCCCGATGTCGCGGGCGTAGGATTTCAGAGCCTGGCGGTCTTCGTGCGAGGCCTTGCCCATAATGGCGCCGGCTTCGCACGCGAACGAAAACAGGCGGCCGGTTTTCATCTGCTGGAGCCGGATGATTTCGGGCAGATCCATCTCATCCATCTGCTCGGCCAGGATGTCGAGCATCTGGCCGCCGATCATGCCGCTCATACCCGCGGCTTTTGACAGTTCGGCGATCAGCTGGCACCGTATGGCGGGTTCAAACAGGCAGTCCTCTGCGGCAATGACGCCGAAAGCGCGGGTCAGAAGACCGTCCCCGGCCAGAATGGCTGTCGCTTCGTCGAATTTTTTATGACAGGTCGGCTGGCCGCGGCGCATATCGTCATTATCCATCGCCGGCAGATCGTCGTGAATCAGGGAATAACAGTGAACCATTTCCAGCGCAACCGCCACACGGAGTGCCCGCGAACGTTCAACGCCGAACAGTCCGGCGCTTTGCATCAAAAGGAAGGGACGCAGGCATTTTCCGCTGGAAAGCGCCGAATAGCGCATCGCTTCGACAACGCGGCGCTCGGGTGTCCCCGGAACCGTCAACAGGCGATCCATTTCCGCCGAAACCTCGGCCGATGTTTCTTTAAGAGCTGCAGATAAATTCGACATGCGTTTACTCCATGGCTAAAGGGGTGGCGCCGGCGGCTTCCCCGTCCGGAGAAGAGGCGATCTGATCTATCCGGGAGCGGGCGGAAGCAAGCTTTTCCTCGCAATGGCGGCGGAGCATCGTCCCGCGGGCATAGAACTCGACGGCATCGTCCAGCTTCACTTTCCCGGCCTCAAGCTGACGGACAATATCCTCCAGCGCGTTCAGCGCCTCTTCAAAGCTCATTTGACGAATGTCAGGAGCAATTTCCTTTTCACTCATTTGTGCGCTTCCTTCCTTTCCATATTTTAATTTCCAATTTTAACCACTAATATCACCTAAAGGTCAAAGCATTTTGAACAAAAAACGCTTTTTTCTTTCCCCCCGCCGGATTGACAGCCGGACGCGGCAAAAATATAGTAAAAACAACGACACGCCGGTAAAAAGGAAATGACGGATGCTTGAACGCCCTTATGATCTGATTCTCACTTTGGGGGACGACTGCGCCTGTTCCTGGTACCTGCGCGCCTTCGGGCTTCAGAACGCTTCCTACCCTTTTGACTGGATCGGATGGGCGCCGATTGACCGCGTTGTTGATCTGATCGTCGGAGATTTCGAGGGCTTTCTGGATGTCAGCCGTTTTGAACCGGCCGTTTACCCCAATCCCGAAGCCACGGACGAAGCGCATGACTTTTACAAAAATACCCGGACAGGCCTGTTTTTTGCCCATGATTTCCCGGCCGGTGTGCCGCCCCGCGAAAGCCTGCCGGAAGTCGAAGCCAAATACGGCCGCCGCATCAGAAGATTTTTCGAGGAAATCCGGCGGGCAAAACACGTCCTGTTCGTCTGGATGAGCAAAACATCCTGTCTTGATGATGGGACGCTTGTGCGGGAACGCGCGCGCCTGGCCGGAAAATTCCCGGGGATCCGCATTGACTGGCTGATTCTGGAAAACGATTCCGCCATGAAGCCGCTGGAATTTCGGGAAACGGAAATTTCCCCGAATATTCTCCGGATTGTTTTCGACAACGTTTCTTACGATACCTCTGATCCTTCGGCGGAATGGCGCGGAAACAGGCGGAACATCGACGCCGTTTTCAGCCGGCTGCATTTAAAAACACCGTACGGCGGCCGCCTGAAAAAAGCGCTTTATAAACCGCTGAAGGCTCTGTGCGGCCTCATTCCCGTTCGGAAATATCGCCGAAAAATCCGTGAAGCGCTGAAACATCGTCTGATCGGCGACTGAGCGCGGGACGGGTTTCTTCCTTTTTTGCGGCTCCAAAGGCGCCGCACGGACAGTCCCGGAATATAGACACAAAAAAAATCAATTATTCAATTATAAATCAAATAGATATTTCTGATACAACCGATTGTGTCAAAAAAAGATGGACAAAAATACAAAAAGAACGATATCCTGTTTATTCGGAATAACAACGCGAGATTCCATGTATGAGCCGACATATTTCATCATCAAATCAAAAAGTTTTTTTACATGATTTTTCTGCGGCCGCCGCAAGAAGAAAATGGAACAAAGGCGACTCCTTTTCCGGCGATGACTGACGGCACGCGCGTATTTCTGCTGTGCCTGACGTCCGAAAGGACTTCTTTCCTTTTTATGTTACGGAATTATAGGAGTTTACCATGAAAGTTTTACTTATCGGTACCGACGGCGTCGGCGAGGCGCTTGCCAAGATTGCCCATACCCGCCGTTCGCTCAGCCCGTGGCTTGATCTGATGGTTCTGTCCGATTATGACGAAGAACGCGTCCGCACGGTCGCGGCGCAGATCGGTGACCCGGAGCATTTTCCCGCGGAAAAAATCAATGCCCGCCGCAAAGACGAAATCGTCGCTCTGATCCGCAAATACAACGTTGATCTGGTCATGAACGCCTGTGACCCGTCTTTCAACGAAATCATTTTCGATACCGCTCTGGAATGCGGAATCAATTATATGGACATGGCTCTGTCCCTGTCAAAACCCGACCCCGTTGACCCCTATCACAAGGCCTATGTCAAATCCGGCGATTACCAGTTCGCTCAGGAAGACGCCTGGCGCAAATCCGGAAAAATGGCACTTCTGGGCATGGGGATTGATCCGGGTGCGTCAAACGTCTTTGCCCGGTATGCCGAAAAATACTTTTTTGACGAAATCGACGAGGTCGGCATTAAGGACGGCAATAACCTGACCGCCGACGGATACGACATCACATTCGGTTTTTCGATCTGGACGACGATTGACGAATGCCTGAACCCTCCGTTCATCTGGGAAAAGGAAAAGGGATGGTATACAACCGAACCGTTTTCGGAAAAGGAAACCTTCGTTTTCCCGGACGGCATCGGCGAACAGGAAGTCGTCAACGTCGAACATGAGGAAGTCCTCATGCTTCCGCGCTATATCGGAAAAGGATGCCGAAAGGTCACGTTCAAATACAGCCTGGGTGACAAATTCATCACCATGCTGAAGGATCTCCGAGCCCTCGGCCTGTCGGATAAAAAATCCAAAGTGCCCGGAACGTCGTTCTCGCCCCGCGACATCGTAGCAAAGGTCGCGCCAAGCCCGGTCGAAATCGCCGGCAGGCTTCATGGGAAATGTTGCGTCGGGGCTTATGTCGCCGGAAGGAAGGACGGACTGGAACGGCGCGTCTTCATTTATCAGACCGTCGATAACCAGGAAATGATGCGCCGCTTCGGATCACAGGCGGTCGTCGCTCAGACGGCTTTCAATCCCGTCATTGCAATGGAGCTGATGGCCAAAGGCATATGGACCCATGAAGGCGTCATCTGTCCGGAAGGCCTGAACCCGGATCCTTATCTGACTCTGATGGACGAATATGGTTTTTATGCCGGAGTGCAGGAGATGGATTCCGAATACCGGCGTATGCTCAACAAGGAAAATCTGTACAGAGTCATGACCGGGGAAAGCGGGTCGGCCAGTTACTTTCCGGACGTCAAAATGACGGCGGCGCCCCTTTGAAAACGGGATGTCTCCGCACATAAAAGGCCGCGGCGGAATGGGCGTTCACAGCTCCCGTCCCCCGCGGCCTTCCGTTGAGA
>USCC01000050.1 GCA_900553035.1 uncultured Rhodospirillaceae bacterium
TTCAGATGTTTGCCCCGGATCGCCCACGCCGCCATGTCCTACAGAGCCGGCATCAGTTCTTCTCCCAATTCCGTCAGGGAATACTCCACCCGGGGCGGTACCTCGTTGTACTGTTCGCGTCGGACAATCATATGTTCTGTGAGTTCCTGCAGGCTTTGGGTCAGCATGATGTTGGAAATCCCCTTCAGGTGGCGTTTCAGCTCGTTATAGCGGACTGCTTTATTCTGGCTGAGTATCCAGATGATGCGAAATTTCCATTTTCCTCCCAAAATATAAAGAGCATAACGGATAGAACATTGTTCAGTCATTTTTTCTTCCCTTAGTCTGCTTTTTCTGCCTTAGGCAGAAAATTATTATTATAAATCAAATTGTTACTACATAATACACGCTTAATTAATCGAAATACCAGAGAAAAAAAATCCTCTTCCATATCAATCGGCCTTTTCCGGCTGTCTTTGACTCCGAGCGTTTGCGGGCAGGAGCTCCTCTGACAGTCCCGGAAACCCGGTACGGACAGGAGAAGCAGGCTTTGCAAAGGGCATGCCCGTCCACCGAAACGGCTATATTCTAAAAGACAGCCTCATCGTTCGCGGCGGACATGTTATCCTGCATTATATTTCAGGAGGGCATGGCAATGTATGATATTGATCAGCCGCGGTCGTTTTTTATCGCTTTTTTAGAGGAATTCCTTGAAGAAACCGAACGGAGCATTCTGTTTTTCTTTGCGTTCACCGTTTTTTTCTTTACGTTTCTTCTGGCTCTTTTCGGGCGGGACGGATGGTATACGGGATTGATCGGCGTTTTCTGTCTTTTGCTTTTGAAAGCGCGCGATATTATCGGTGCCTTTGCCGAACTGCGCAAAGGGAACTATGACCTGCATTATGCGGCCCGCGAAGCCCGCCGAGCTTCGAAAATGGCTGAAAAATCCGCGGGCGAGATACAGCAAATGTATACGGCTTTCAACGATTCGGCGGTTCGTCTGATGGCGGATAACTTCAATAACAAGTTCAATCCCGCACAGCCGAAAGATCCGGAAGAATCCAGCCTGCTTCAATACCTGAAATCGTGCCAGAAAATCATTGAAGCCGCGGAGTTATTCTTTCCCGACCAGCCTCTGAATCGTCCGACGCGTCAGGCGTTGAACAGCATGACAGCGAAGGCGGAGCAATATCTTCTTGCGTCACTGAGGGAGAAATATCATCTGTCTGATGAAAGCGTGGATGAAATCAGGAAAAGCGCCGGAGAACCCGATAAAATCGAACAGCTTCTCAAAGAAAACGGCGCGGATGAAACGACTTTGAACTGGCTGAGCAAAATCATGCAACTCCTGAACTGGATTCAGACCAAGACCCGCGTGCCGCCTCCGGCTTCTTCACAGGTTCCTCCGCTTACGGGCGAAAATCCGAACGTGCCGGACACCCGTGCGCCGGCCTGAAAATCGGCTGCTGCTTTCCTTTGTATGGGAAGTCACGTTTTACCTCCGGGCGTGAAAGAAAGCACTCCGAAGCCCCCGCATACTCATGTCATTGCCAAGCAATTCTACCGTTCCCGAACCGTAAACAACGCACGGACCACAGAAACAGCACTCCGAAGCCCCCGCATACTCATGTCATTGCCAAGCAATTCTACCATTCCCGAACCGTAAACAACGCACGCCTCTCAATACCAGGCTTTGCCGCCCTTTTCGCGTTTGAGAACGCCGAACCATTCCTTATAAAGGGTTCCGTCTGCCTTGAACAGAACCAGCATGACGGCCAGCGCCCTGTTTTCGGAATTGTTGTCGCCCAGAGAGGGCACTTCGCTCAGTTCCACGTCAAGCACATATTCATAAGGCGTTGAGCCGTCCACCACCCACATGGCTCGCGTATTCATCAGAGCGTGTTCCGTGTATTCGTGAATGATCGCGGGGCGGATTTCCGCCGTCGGATGATAATTCAGGACATCACGCAAAGCGATTTTCACCCGATCGGGCGATTGAACGAACAGCTCGTCCCGCGCCATTTCGCGCACCAACCGTCCCGACAGCAGGATATAGTCCTGATCCATCGGACCGGCGGCTTTTTTCAGGCGCAGATATGTCATGTAATCCGTTTCGCCGCGCATGACCTGTTCCGGTGTTTCAATAATTCCGCCCCGTTTCGCGTCAATGACTTTTTCCGATTCGAAAATCGTCGAAACAGCCGAACAGGAAGTCAGCAACACGCCCGCACATACGGTGCAAAGGGCCGAAAAAAACGGCTTCATTGTCGGAGTCGTCCTCCTGCGGATTTAAAAGGTTGAACCGTTGTATCCCCACATATTGCCGGGAACGGAGGAAAATTCGATATAAACGCGATTCGCCGGAACACGCAGGCGGGATTCGACCATCTTTGTCAGAGCATCCGCCAGCAGGGGCACCTGATCGGGCGGCAGGCCGACGCTTTTCATTTCCATATAAACGGCCGGGTCCGATTTTCCGCCGAAAATAAGGTTCTCACCACCGCACACATTCACCATGATGTAATGTTCCGGCTTTCCGGTTGTTCGGGAGATCACCGTCGACGCCTGATTCAGTAAAGCAACGGACATCGTCTTGTCCAGATGAATGTTTGTTTTCAACAATAAAAACGGCATTTCTTCATTCCTTAATCTTTGCTTTTCGCGGGCGGTTTCCGGCCGCCTTCCATTTTCGTGATTAAATTTAACCCGCCTCTTGCAGGATTGCAAAGGTTTGCTATCATAAAATATGCTTTTTACGATATCAGGAGGTTGTTTTGCTGGCTTTAGTCCTTTTTTCAAGCGTCGTCTGCCTGTTTGCGGCTTCGTATGTGACGGCGGCGGGCGTCGTCTGGCTGATCAACCGCTTCATTTTCATGTTGCCGTTTGACTTGTTCGCCTACTTCCAATGCCCGTTTTCAACGACCTGCATTGAATACGGCGCCGAATATAAAAACTGGGTCTGGGGCGGAACACTGGTCATTTTCCTCATTTCCGGTTTGCTCGCGCCCTGGCTTTACCATCGCCTGGAACGCTGATTTTTCCATTGAAAACCTTGTCTGAGGCCGGATAAGACTTTTCCGGCAGTCCGGCTGTTTTTCAAAAAGCCGCCCTCCTCCTTCCTTTCTTACCGCAACCAGAACCCCGGCGGCGTTCAAACGAGGCCATGCCCGAATCGCTTCCGCGTTCTCCTGCGGACAGTCCCCTCTCGTCCATCGCTCATGCGTCTTTTATTTTTTACCTGTCCGGCAAAGTTTTCAAAAAAGACGCACCAGAAATCCGGGCTTCGCAAAAAACCCTCCGTTTCCGGAGGGTTTTTCCTTTATTCAGCCGCTTCTTTTCTGACGACTTTTCCTTTCAGAGCATCATCCAGCCGAGCCATTGTCTCCTCGCGCCCGAGGATTTCCATGATTTTGAAAATCGGAGGCGAAACCTCGGATCCCGTCATGGCCGCGCGCAAAGGCTGTGCCACAGCCCCAAGCTTCAGGCCGTTCTTTTCGGCATAATCGCGAGCCAGCTGCTCCAGAACATCATGCTTCCATGCGTCAACCTTCGGCAGTTCCACCGCCATGGCTTCCAAAGCCGGACGTCCGTCGGCCAAAAGGCGGCCGGCCTTGTCCGAAAGCAGAGGAAGCGGACGCGGACGCACATAGAACATCGCGCTGTTCGCCAGCTCGATCAGGTTTTTCGCCCGTTCCTTCAAATCCGCCATTCCCGCAAGCACATAATCCCGCTGAACACCGGTCAGAGCCGTTCCGAGTTCCTTTTCCATAATCGGCTGCACGTACTGCATCAGATGTTCGTCCGACGAATTGCGGATGTACACGCCGTTGATGCTGGTCAGCTTGACCATATCGAACCGTGCGGGGGAACGGACGACATCTTTGATGTCAAACCATTCAATCGCCTGCTCGGTCGAAATAATTTCATCGTCGCCGTGCGCCCATCCCAGCTTCAGAAGGTAATTCCGCATGGCTTCGGGCAGGAAGCCCATTTCCTTGTACACATGCGCCCCCAGTGCGCCGTGACGCTTCGACAGCTTCAGACCGTCGGGACCGTGAATCAGAGGGATGTGGGCATACGTCGGAACTGCCCAGCCCAGAGCCTCGTGCAACATGATCTGACGGAAAGTGTTTGTCAGATGGTCATCGCCGCGGATGACATGCGTCACGCCCATGTCATGGTCGTCGACAACCACGGACAGCATATAGGTCGGCGTTCCGTCCGCCCGGACCAGAATCATATCGTCCAGCTGGTCATGGGCGACGCGCACCTCGCCCTGCACCAGATCATGCAGGACAGTCTCGCCTTCGCGCGGGGCTTTGATTCGGATGACCGGCTTCACCCCTTCCGGAGCTTCGGACGGATCGCGATCACGCCACCGGCCGTCATAACGCATCGGCTTTCCGGCGGCCTTCTGTTCCTCGCGCATCTGAGCCAGTTCTTCGGGTGTGCAGTAGCAGTAGTACGCCTTGCCTTCCTCAAGCAGCTGACGGGCCACTTCGACATGGCGCGGCGCGCGTTCAAACTGGAAAACCGGATCGGCGTCCCAGTCAAACCCCATCCATTCCAGGCCTTCAAAAATGGCGTCAACGGCTTCCTTCGTCGAACGTTCGCGGTCGGTATCTTCGATGCGCAGATAGAACTTGCCGCCGCAGTGGCGTGCATAAAGCCAGTTAAACAAAGCCGTGCGCGCCCCGCCGATATGCAGGTATCCCGTCGGAGACGGGGCAAAACGAGTAACAACTGTCATGGTAAACCTTTGCGTTAAATTAAGAATCGTCTTCGTTCTACAAAACAGGTATAAACGAACATTGTCCTTTTATAACCCCATCGGATTTGTTTGTAAATGCACACGACGGAACTTTACCGCATTGCCCGGCGTAAAATGCAGGAACTGTTTGAAGACGAACAGGAACGGTGGGGGTTGTGGCTGCCGGTCTTTTTCGCGGGCGGCATTGGCATTTACTTTTCTCTGCCGACGGAACCGCTTTTTTTCCTGAGCCTTGTTTACGTTCCTGCGACGGCCTTTCTGGTATGGGACAACCGTTTTTCCGCGGCGCGGCGCTGGATTTTTCTTGGCCTTTTCATGCTGGCCGCCGGTTTTTTCACGGCCCAGCTCCGCACCTTCACGGTCAGCACGCCGACCTTGAAAACCCGAACGAAAAAGGTGGCTTTGACAGGAGTGGTCGATCATGTGACCGCATTGCCCGACAGCCGGTACCGCATTATTCTGGACAGCGTAAAAATCGAAGGTTACGAACCCTTCGCCACACCGGCGAAAGTCCGGCTCAGTCTGGCAAAAGGGACGGCGCCCCCGGATATGGGGGATGTGATTCGGGCGCAGGCTCTGCTTTCGCCGCCCTCTCCGCCTTTGGTTCCGGGCGGGTATGACGCGGCACGCGCCCTTTATTTTGAAGGCATCGGCGGAGTCGGCTACACACGTTCGCCTCTGGAAATCCTGCGTGACGGTATCCCGGACACATTCGGCCAGAAGCTGAAAATTCTGCGCCGGGACATCGGCCGCCACATTGCCCGCGCCCTGCCGTCCGAAACCGGAGAAATTGCCAAGGCGCTGGTCACCGGCGAAGCAAAAGCCGTTCCGCGTTACATTGCCGATAACTACCGCGATGCCGGAATTGCGCACCTTCTGTCGGTATCCGGCCTGCATATGAGCCTGATTGCCGGATTTATTTTTGCCGCCGTGCGTTTTACGCTGGCCTTGCTCCCCGCGGTTTCCCTCCGTTTCAACACCCGGAAGATCGCGGCGGCGGCGGCTTTGGCCGCAACGTTTGCCTACATGCTGATTTCCGGTGCGAACCTTCCGGCACAGCGCGCTTTCATTATGATCGCCATTGCTCTTGGCGCGGTTCTGCTCAACCGGCAGGCTCTGTCCGTCGTCTCGATTGCCTGGGCCGCCTTCATCGTCCTGCTTCTGCAACCCGAAGCCCTTGTCTCCGCCAGCTTCCAGCTTTCCTTCGCCGCCGTGCTGGCTCTTGTTTCCGCTTATGAAGCCGGAATCGACCGCTACCGGCGCGAACTGGCGCAAAAAGAAGGTTTTTCCTTCTTCCTGCTGTCCTGTCTGGCGGGTATTCTGATAACGGACATCATTGCAAGTACCGCCACCGCCCCGTATGCGCTTTACCATTTTAACCGCTATGCCGTTTACAGTCTGCTGGGCAATCTGGCCAGCACGACGGTTGCCGGTTTTCTGGTAATGCCTGCTCTGCTGGCCGGAACACTCCTTATTCCCGTCGGCGGAAGCGCCCTGTTCTTCAAAGCCGCCGGATATGGCATTGCCTTCATCAACGGAACAGCCGCCGCCGTCGCACGGCTGCCGCACGCCGTCCTGTCATCACCGGAAATGCCAATCGGAGGACTTGTCGCTGCAACGCTGGGCGGATTGTGGATCTGTCTGTGGAAAGGGCGAATCCGGTTCTGGGGATTTCTGCCGTTCTTCATCGGCCTTCTCAGCCCGCTTTCCTCAGAACCGCCCGATTTTCTTGTTGCCGGAAGCGGATCAATGGCGGCCTTTAAAACAGCGGAGGGGTCTCTTGTCCTGCCGCCCGGGCGTTCCGATCGCCTGACGCGGGAAGTCTGGCTGTCGCGCTTCGGACAAAAGGAAAACAACCCCCATGCCGAAACATATTTCAAGGGGGCGGGATATGACGTCCCCCCTGTCCGCTTCAAATGCGAATCGGGATTCTGCCTGTATGAAAAGGACGGATTTAAAACAGGCTATGCCAAAACGAAAAAAGGAACGCTGAGAGCCTGCGGGGAAAAAGGACTCGGTCTGCTGTTTCTGGGGGGAAAATATAAGGAAGACTGCCTGAGCGCCCGCCGGATCGTCACGCAGACAATGCTGTACCGCAACGGCGCCTACACCCTTCGGATCACAGACGGCCGTCCCGAAATTCAGAGCATCAGCGACGTCAACGGCTTCCGCCCGTGGACGCCCGCTTTTCCGACGCTCAGCCTGAAACAGGCGGTCATGTATTTCTTTACCGGCAGCCGCTATCCCAAAATCCGGGCGCGCATCATTCGGGACGCCGAAGATATTTAAGCGGCTCTGGTCTGCATGTTCTGCCGCAGGTATTCCCACGAATCGCGATCCGGGGCAGAAATCAGATGCCGCCGGTTCATAAACGGCGTATAGGCCTCTCCGTCCGCAAAAGCGCTGTAACCGCCCGCTTCGGCATGCAGAAGAACGCCCGCCGCATGATCCCAAGGCTTGATCAGACCCGTGCGGTAGGCCGAATAATGAACGCATCCCGTAATCAGAAGCATGTAACCGTAGGCCGCACTGCCCCACCAGACCGGTTTGGGCAACGCCGAATCCTTAAAAGCCACATTACGGCCGACAACACCGTTCATTCGGCGGATATCCTCGGAAGGCGCGACACACAGGCGTCTCTGCTTCAGCCATGCCCCGCCGCCTTTTTCTCCCATGACCATGGCCCGCTTGACAGGATGGTAAATCCATCCGGCGATTGTTTCGCCTTTGGACACCAGAGCCACCACAACGCCGATTTCCGGTCGGCCATAAGCAAAATTCGTCGTCCCGTCAATCGGGTCAATAATCCATACCGGGTCATCGCCATGCAGACAGTCCATAACGGACGGATCACGAAAAGTCGCCTCTTCGCCGACGACCTGAGACCCCGGCAGTGACGCTTTCAAAAGAAGCGTCAGCTTTTTTTCCGTCTCTGTATCCGCAACCGTGACCAGATCTTCGGGCGAATTTTTCGTTCCGATTTCCGAAACGGACAGATTGTTGAAACGAGGCATCACCTCTGTTTCCGCAACCGAGACGATGATTTCCTTAATGGCTTCCAGATCCGGCGTTTTCATAATCCACCCGAGGATAATTCGATTGAAACCTGGCGATATCCGCTTCGTCCAGACGCACCCGGACAAGGGAGAACTCATCGCTGTCCTTGCGTTCGAGGACTTCGCCGACACGATACAGATAGGCCAGCGCCGCCCCCTGATCCGGCGGAACCCGGACCGTAATTTCGGGACGCCCTTCCGCCAGCACGCTTTCAATAACGGCCAACAGTTCGGGCACGCCCTGTCCCGTCAGTGCCGAAACCGGAACGACCCGGGGCCGGCGTGACGAAGCGTTCAGAAGAGCCGCCTGTTCTTCGTCCGTCAGACGGTCGATTTTATTCAGCGCTTCCAGCACCCCGGCATCTATTTTAGCGCCGAGACCCAATTCCCGCAAAACATTTTCCACGTCTTCGCGCTGGGCCTCGGCATCGGCGTGGGAACAGTCGCGCACATGGATGATCAAAGATGCCTCTGTCACTTCTTCCAAAGTCGCCCGGAACGCGGCGATCAGCTCGGTCGGAAGCGCCGAGACAAACCCCACCGTATCCGACAGAATCACTTTTCGCCCCGACGGAAGCCTCAAAAGCCGCATCGTCGGATCCAGAGTCGCAAACAAAAGATCCCTGGCAAACACACCGGCTTTCGTCAGCCGGTTGAACAGCGTCGATTTTCCGGCGTTCGTATACCCGACAAGCGCCACGATCGGATAAGGAACCCGGCGGCGCGCCCGGCGGTGCAGCTCGCGTGTCCGCTTGACGTCCTCCAGTTCTTTTTTCAACCGGACAATATTGTCGGTGATGACGCGGCGATCCAGCTCAATCTGTGTTTCACCGGGGCCGCCCAGAAAGCCCTTGCCGCCGCGCTGCCGTTCCAGATGGGTCCAGCTTCGAACCAGGCGGCTGCGCTGATAGCTCAGATGCGCCAGTTCGACCTGCAGGACGCCTTCGCGGGTGCGGGCCCGTTCACCAAAAATTTCCAGGATAAGGGCGGTGCGGTCAATCACCTTGCACTGCCATGCTTTTTCCAGGTTCCGCTGCTGAATCGGGGTCAGGGCGCCGTCCACCACGACCAGAGAAATTTCATTGTCCCGGATAAAACCGGCCAGCCGCTCCACCGCCCCGCGGCCGATCAGTGTCGCCGGACGAGCCGTGTTTACGACAAGCGTTTCGGCCGCAACGACATTCAAGTCGATGGCGGCCGTCAGGCTTTCCGCTTCCTCCAGCCGAGCCTCTGCGGAGCGGTTTCCGCTGCTTTCCGCCTTGAGAACCGGAGAAAGGACGAACGTACGTTCGGACAAAAAATATTCCTTACTTTTCTTCGGAAGCTTCGGCTTCCTCGGCGCCGTCAAACAGCTGAATCGGCGTCGCGGGCATAATCGTGGAAATCGAATGCTTGTAAACCAGCTGCGTATGGCCGTCGCGCCGCAGCAGCATCGAGAAATTATCAAACCATGTAATGATGCCCTGAAGCTTGACGCCGCACATCAAATAAACGGTGACGGGGGTTTTTGTTTTACGAATGTGGTTCAAGAACACATCTTGAACATTTTGATTTTTTTCAACCATGTTTTTTGACTCCCTATTGAATTTAACCTGTTTTATTTTTTTATGCAGAGTTCTTTTACTCTGTTCCGGCATAAGAGTAAAGGACGGAAAGCAGTTCGCTGCAATTTTTTAGCGTAAGCACATCGCTGCCGTCCCTGTTTTCATCGGCGATCCGGACGGGAAGGCATCCCGTATTGCGCGCGCACAGGATATCCGCGTCGCCGTCGCCGACAAACCAGACGGGCGCACCGGCACGCCCGTCTTCCATGGAAATTCCGCTTCCTTCCAAAGCCCGGATCACCGGATCGGCCGCCGGCTTGTCGTGCGCCGCGTCCGTTGCGCCGACCACCGCGTCAAACAGCCCCTCCCACCCGAGGCAGGCAACCTCCCGCCGCAGGATGAATCCCGTCTTGTTGCTGACCACGCCCAGACGTCCGACGGTTTTGCGGGCATACTCCAGCATTCCGAAGGCATCGGGAAAAGGCGTCAGTTCCTCCAGATGGTATTTCTGAAAAGCCTCCAGATAAACGTCCCGCGCTTCTTCCCACCGATCGCCGAACAGGTCGGGAAAAGTGTCGCGCAGGGAAAGACCAAGATTCTTCCGGTACTCCTCAAAGCTCAGAACCGGCAGGCCGAAATGCTTCCACATGACGGTCACCGCCTTGTAGATCACGGGAAAGCTGTCAACCAGCGTGTTGTCCCAATCAAACAGGATTGCTTTGGGAAAGGGATAATCGGGCTGTTTCATCAGAAAAACTCCAAACCGACGGAAAACATTTTTTCAACCTGTTTGACGGCGTCAGCATCCGCGAAAAGAATCAACCGGTCGCCGTCTTCAATGACCGTATCGCCGCGCAGGGGGATATTGACGCCGTCGCGGACAATGGCGCCGATGATCACGCCGGCCGGAAGCCGGACATCGCGCAGGGGCGATCCCGTGTATTCAAACGTGTCAAACGCATCCGCCTCCAGGACTTCGCAAAGGCCGGAACGAATCGAATACGCCGCGTAAATTTTCCCGCGCCGAACATGCTGAAGAATCGTGGACACCATGATATCCTTCGGGTCAATGATGACGTCAATGCCCAGATTCATCACCAACTGAGCGTACAGCGGCTTGTCAATCATGGTCAGAGTCTGTTCCGCTCCGTATTTTTTCGCCATCAGCGATGCCAGAATATTGTTTTCGTCATCCGAACTGACCGCGATGACGGTTTCGACAATATCAATGTCGGCTTCTTCCAGAATTTCCGTATCCAGGAAATCGCCTTCAATGACCGTTGCGCTGGGCAGGGCTTCGGCCAGGAAATGAGCGCGTTCCTCGTCCTGTTCAATAATGGTGATCCGGATTCCCCGTCCTTCTTTTTCCAGACGCCGCGCCAGATCAAGGCTGACGTCGCTGCCGCCCAGGATAAGGACGCTCTGGGAACGTTCGTGGTCATGACCGAACAGTGTCATCACACGGTCAATATCGTCGGCGTCCACCACAATGTAAATGTCATCGCCGGGCAGGATGCGCGCTTCGCCGTTCGCGACAATCACCTTGCCATCACGGATAAGGGCGACGACGACGGCATGCACATCGGGGAAAAGCTCGGTCAACTGGCGCAGAGGCGTATTCAGCATCGGACACACGTCATCACAGTGCATACCGATCAGGCGTACTTTGTCCGAAGCCAGCGGAATGACGTCGAATGCGCCGGGAAAGGCAATACTGCGGCGGATGGAACGGGCGATTTCGACTTCCGGCGAAATGATGACGTCCATCGGCAACGCGTCATGGGTATAGAATTTGCGCCATTTCGGGTTCGTGTATTCGCCGGATCGGATGCGGGCAATCTTTGTCGGGATTTTAAAAATCGAATTCGCCATCTGACAGATGACCATGTTCACTTCGTCCGACGAAGTCACGGCGATCAGCATGTCGGCGTCCTGCGCCCCGGCTCTGTCCAGAACGGACGGATATGAAGCAAAGCCCTGCACCGGTTGGACATCCATGGAGGCGGACAGATCGTCCAACCGCTCCTGATCTCTGTCGATCAGAACGACTTCGTTTTCGTCCTCGGCCAGATACTGGGCAATTGTTGATCCGACCCGACCTGCGCCGCACACAATGACTTTCATAAGCCCCTCCGCCTTCCGCGGGGTCTTGCGGCCGTTTTTCCGGACAGAGCCGCCTGTTCCCGGTCATCCAGGTTTAGCCGGCGCATCTTGCGCAAAAGCGTGTTGCGGTTGATGCCCAGAATGCGGGATGCCTTCAGTCTGTTTCCGGCCGCCGCTTCCAACGTGACCGAAATCAGGCGGCGTTCGACTTCGCCGATGACAGAATCATACATATTCGTTTCGGCGCCGTTTTCTCCCGCCGCCGCATAAAACCGCCGCAGATATTTTTCAACGACGGCTCCCAATCCTTCTTCCTGACCGACCATTATGCTCCCTTAAAAAACGCCGTGACAAACGTCTTCGCAGTCGGGGGATCGCCGATTTGATTCAGCTCCGCCCGGAAGGCCGCGCCGCCTGCCGTTCCCAAAGAATACCACGCCATGTGCTTTCGTGCGATAAAAACCGCTTTGCGCTCGCCGTAATATTCCTCTAAAAGCTTCAAATGCTCAAGCACTATTGACAGACGCGGCTCCGGATCCGGCACGGAGCGTCCCTCCAGAAAGGCGGTGCATTGATGCAAAAGCCAGGGTTTTCCAAGCATTCCGCGTCCGATCATCACACCGTCCGCCCCGGTTTCGCGCAGCATCCGTGCGGCGTCTTCGGGTCGCCGGACATCGCCGTTTGCGATCACGGGAATGCAAAGAATCGCCTTCAGCCGTCCAATTGCCACCCAGTCCGCCGTCCCGCCGTACATCTGCATCCGGGTTCGGGCATGCAGCGTGACGGCGGACGCTCCGGCCTGTTCCATACGTTTTCCGAAATCGGCATAATTCCGGTTTTCATTATCCCAGCCCAGCCGGAATTTGACGCTGACCGGCAGGGAAACTGCCCCGCACACGGCGCGGACAATCCGTTCCGCGCGTTCCGCATCCTGCATCAGCGCCGCCCCACAGCCGGATTTGACGATTTTCGCCACCGGGCATCCCATGTTCAAATCAATCAAAGAGGCAATCCCCTGTTCTTCAATCCGACGGGCGGCTTCGGCCATTGCATCGGGACGTGCGCCGCACAGCTGAACCGCAACGGGCGCCTCCCCGGGACGGCAGGCCGCCATCTTTCCCGTGCGGACATGGGATCGGACAAGAGAATCAGCCAGAATCATCTCGGTATACGTCAGTTCGTCCCCGAACCGGCGCAACAAAGTCCGGAACGGCGCGTCCGTCACACCGGCCATCGGCGCGGATATGACCGGGCTTTTGAAAACCGCGTCCTTTATTTTCAGCGGCGTGAGAGTCATCTTGAGCCTTTCCTAAAAGGGAAAACTGATTTAGTGTGTTTCAAAAGGTTTATAAGGAGGAAGCCCAATGGTCAAGTGCGCCGTTCTGATTGTTGCTGCGGGAAGAGGACACCGTTTCGGCGGCGAGATGCCGAAACAGTACCGGATGCTGGCCGGACGGCCGGTACTGAGGCACAGTCTGGGTGTTTTCTGTGCCCATCCGGCCATTTCGTCGGTTCGTGCGGTCATTCATCCCGACGACATGCCTTTATATGCCATGGCCGCAGAGGGGCTTCCCGTCCTGCCGCCCGTTTCCGGCGGCGCGACACGGCAGGATTCGGTGCGTCTGGGGCTTGAAAGCCTGCGGGAGGAAGCGGCGGATATTGTTCTGATTCACGACGGCGCGCGCCCGTTTGTCGATTTCGGAGTCATCACCCGGGCGATTCGCGGCGTTTCCGAACATCAGGGCGCTGTTCCCGCTCTGCCCGTCACCGATACGATCAAAGCCGCGTCCGGCAGGAACGGCCTGACCGTCATTGAAAAAACCGTGGACCGCACCGGCCTGTGGCGCGTTCAGACGCCGCAGGCTTTTCCCTATGCCGAAATCCGGGCAGCGCATGAAAAGGCCGCGGGAAAAGAGCTGACGGACGACGCCTGTGTCGCAGAGGAAAACGGCATGCGGGTGATCCTGGTCGGCGGCGCCGAGGAAAATTTCAAAATAACGACCTCGGATGATTTAAGACGCGCCGAAGAACGTCTCTCTGGCCGGAAGCCCGATATCCGCACAGCCACCGGATTTGATGTCCACGCGTTTGAGGAAGGCTCTTTTGTCACACTGTGCGGCGTTCGGGTACCGCATGACAAAGGACTGAAAGGCCATTCGGATGCCGATGTGGCGCTTCATGCGCTGACGGACGCCTTATTGGGGGCCATCGGGTCGGGCGACATCGGTCTCCACTTCCCGCCGTCGGAGATGAAATGGAAAGGTGCGGATTCGGGACAGTTCCTGCGGCATGCCGTTATGCTGGCGCGCGGGCTGAACGCCGAAATTCTGAACGCCGACGTTACCCTGATCGGTGAACGGCCGAAAATCGGGCCGCACCGTCTGGAAATGACGGAAAGGCTTGCGGCGCTTCTGGACATTCCGGCGGAGCGAGTCAGTGTCAAGGCAACAACAACCGAACAGCTGGGCTTCACGGGTCGCCGCGAAGGTCTTGCCGCCCAGGCCTGTGTCACGGTACGTCTGTAGCCTTTTTCCCTCTCCCTTCTGCGGCAACGATCCGGTATGATAACGCAAGTGTGAACAGCGGAGGAAAAAGGATGAAGCATGTTCTTCTGCCGGACGGGACATCCGTTCCGGCCATTGGACAGGGGACGTGGCGGCTGGGCGATGTTCCGGCGTGTGCGACTCAGGAAACGGAAGCTCTGCGTCAGGGTGTGTCTTTGGGCATGGCTTTGATTGACACGGCGGAAATGTATGGCGAAGGCCGTTCCGAACGTCTGGTCGGCCGGGCGGTGGAAATATTGCCCCGCGGCGATGTGTTCCTGGTTTCCAAAGTGCTTCCCTCAAACGCCGGGTATGACCGTATTTTCCGCAGCTGTGATGCCAGTCTGAAAAATCTGGGGACGGATTATCTGGATTTGTATCTTCTGCACTGGCGGAGCAGCGTTCCTTTGGAGGAAACGGTCGCCGCCATGGAAGAGCTTGTCGCCGCCGGAAAAATACGGCGCTGGGGCGTTTCCAATTTCGATATTGATGATATGGAAGAGCTGTGGAGTCTCCCGGACGGAAAGAACTGTGCCGTCAATCAGGTTCTGTACCATATCGGGTCACGGGGAGTTGAGTACAGCCTGCTGCCGTGGATGCGTGAACGCGGTATCGCGCTGATGGCCTACTGTCCTCTGGCAATCGGCGGGAAACTCAGGCGGGAGCTGTACGGGCATCCCGTCCTTCGGGACATTGCGGCGGCGCATCATGCTTCGGTGCCGCAGATTATGCTGGCCTTTCTGATTCGCGGCGGCGGAGTCATTGCCATTCCGCGGACGGGCAATCCCGAACATACCCGCGAAAATGCCGCGGCGGGAGATATTGAACTGACCGGCGGGGAAATCGACCGCATTAATGCCGTGCTCCCCGCGCCGGCGCATAAGGTACGGCTGGACATGCAATAAAAAAAGCGGGCGAAAGAAAAGCGGCCTCCTTTTGACGTGCGCCGCTTTTTTTGGG
>USCC01000051.1 GCA_900553035.1 uncultured Rhodospirillaceae bacterium
CGACCATATCGCCCCGGCGCAGCTCCCGTACGCACCTGCCCCGATGCGCCTCCGCCCTTTTTTGCAAAGCACATAAAAGGCTATGAAAAAACTCGGACAGAGACGTAAAAAACTGAACTCGACAAATATCAACCGACCATATCGCCCCGGCGCAGCTCCCGTACGCACCTGCCCCGATGCGCCTCCGCTCTTTTTTGCAAAGCACATAAAAGGCTATGAAGAAACTCGGACAGAGAAGATAAAAAACTGAACCCGACAAATCGCTTCCCGCACGGCGGTCTTGCTACTTTCTTCAGAGACAGGCGCGGGAATACGATGCTTTCCTCGGTGAAACGGCTCCATTCGTCATGCCGGACAGGATTCCCGTTCTGCTCCTCCTGCGGCCTTATCGTTTTCATACAGGACAGCCCCGTCTGATCGGCTTTTTCCGGCCTTTACCCATTGCTTCTGCACTCTGCTTTGTCCCGATCCGCCGTTTTCTTTTCACACAAAAAACGCCGGAAAAATTCCGGCGTTTTTTTTATTTCACATCAATCCGTTATTTTTTCTGAGAACGGATTTTATTGACGTTTTCTTCCAGTTCGTTCCCCATCATGGCGCCGTTCGAAATATAGTCGCCGATAATGAACTGCGGGATACCCTGAATTTCAAACTGATTGGCCAAAGCACGGTTCGCGTCCAGAATCTGGCGCACGGATTCGGATTCCATGTCCGCCTTGAACTGGTCCATATTCAGGCCAACCTCTTGGGCAAAGTCCATAATATCCGTTTCAGACAACGGACCTTCATGGGTGATCATGCGCTGATGCATTTCAAAGAATTTACCCTGCTTTTCCGCAGCCAGGCCAGCTTTCGCCGCCGTTGCGGAGACCTGGCTCAATGTCGGCAGGTCTTTCAGCACCCAGCGGATATTGCCGTCGCTGCGAACCTTTTCCCATACCTTCGGGAACATCATCTTACAGAAACCGCAGTTGTAATCATAAAATTCGACAACAACCACATCGCCGTCGGGGTTGCCCAGAACCGGGGACGTCGGATCACGTTCCAGCTCGGTCCGATGGGAATTCAGCTTTGCGCGGATGCTGTCCAGTCTCTGCTGTTCCTGTTTGACACGTGCGGCTTCCATCGCCTGCGTGATGACTTCAGGATGATCCGTCAGATACTGTTTAATGACATTCTGGACGTCTTTTTCGTTCCAGACCAGACCTAAGAATTTTGCATGCGCCGCTGAGGGAGCCAGCAGAACGGCCGTCAGAGCCAAAACGCTTAACTTACGAAACATATGTATTTCCCCTTTGTATAAAAAAGTGACCATAGAAAACTATACGTTAAAACAAGTGAAAGAGGCAAGAAATCTTATTTCAGGCGTTCTTTTTTTCCATTTTTCCGGTTTTTCAGGTTTTCCAGAATGTCCTGCGCACGCACCCATGCCGGGGATCCGTAAGGGACTTCGTCGACCGCCCGGCGTGCGAAATTCTCGGCCTGTTTCTCGTCACCGTTCAGGGAGTTGTATTCAGCCAGAGCATACGACGCCATGCCGATATTCCCCGACCGACCGTATGCAACCGCCAGAAAACGCCAGATCAGAGGAATTTCCGCCCCCTCTTTTTTGGAAGCAAATTCCAGATTGGCCATGGCGGATTTCAACGTTTCGGGCGTATCAGCCTCGATCTGCGCCTGTGCCGCGCCCAAACGCAGGAGCACGGAATCCGGCAGACGCCTGACAGCCTGTTCATAAACCGGGACAGCTTCGGCCGCGCGGCCTGTTTCAAACAGCATCTGTCCTTTAAGCTCGTAAAAATAAGGGTCTTCGGGATAATCGAAAATCAGCGCGTCAATCCGCTTCAGCGCTTCGGGAAAATCACCCCGGCGGTAAAAGGCGATGGAGCGCGCATACCGGGCGGCAATACTTTTATCCGTTTCGGGATAACGTTCAAACGTCCTTTCCGGAGGATATATAAAAGCAAACAGTTTGGCCCGCATCCGGACGAACATGTCGTTTTCCTTTTTTATCCGCGCCCGGTTCGGACGAAGAGTCTTTTCCAGTTCGGCTTTCTGTTTTTCAAGAATGAACGCCAGGCGTTCCCGAACCATCGGGTGCGTGCGCCATAAAACGGCATCTTCACTCATCTGATAACTTTCCTGATGCTGAAGCTTGCGCATGATGCCTTCAAAACCGCTGAAATCATGACCCGTTTTGCGCAACAGGTCAACGGCCACCTGATCCGCCGCGTTTTCCTCTGTCCGCCGGTAACCGGCCAGAAGCCCCTGCGTTGACGCCATGCCGCCCATGGCGACCGCGGCGCCGACATCCCCCCGCCCGCTGGCAATGGCCGCCACCGTCCCCATGATCATTGACAGAAGCATATTACGCTGGGCGATACGCATATTTTCGTACAGACGGACGATATGGCCGCCGGAAATATGACCGGTTTCATGCGCCAGAACAGCAATCACTTCCTGCGCGTCGTCCGCCTTGAGCAGCAATCCGGTATGAACGAAGACATGAAGCCCCTGGGCCGCGAAAGCGTTAATGCTGTCGTCACGAACCAGATGAAGGGCCATGTTGTGCGGTTTCAGACCCGCCTCGCGGAACAGAGGCGTCAGGTAAAACGCCAGGCCGCGTTCGATTTCCTCGTCCCGGATCAGCGAAAGCCCCTGGGCATGTGCCGCGGCTCCTGCCAGAATCCAGACCAGAAAAAACATCAGTACGCGGCGCATTTGTTCTCCCCGGCGGCGGAAGGAAAGTCCCTGTCCGTCCCATCCGTTACAACGAATAATACATTTGAAATTCCAGAGGATGCGGCGTCCGGTCGTATTCGCGGACCTCCTCGCGTTTGACCGCCAGGAAGGAATCGATCAGGTCGTCCGTAAATACGCCGCCCTTTTTCAGAAAAGCACGGTCGGCATCCAGCGCGTCCAGAGCCTCGCGCAGTCCGACCGCGACTGCCGGGACGTTTTTCAGCTCTTCCGGCGGCAGGTCGTACAGGTTCTTGTCCATCGGTTCCCCCGGCGACATCCTGTTTTCAATGCCGTCCAGCCCGGCCATCATCATGGCCGCAAACGCCAGGTAAGGATTAGCCGACGTGTCGGGAAAACGAATTTCGACACGCTTTGATTTCGGACTTGAACCATGGGGAATCCGGCAGGACGCCGAGCGGTTGCGAGCCGAGTACGCCAGCAGAACAGGCGCTTCGAATCCCGGAACCAGACGTTTGTAACTGTTCGTTGTCGGGTTGGTGAATGCATTCAGCGCGTGCGCATGACGGATAATGCCGCCAATGAAATAAAGCGCCTTGTCCGACAGGTCGGCGTATCCGTTTCCGGCGAACAGGGGTTTTCCGTCCTTCCACAATGAAAAGTGCGTATGCATACCCGATCCGTTGTCGCCCATCAGCGGTTTCGGCATGAACGTCGCAGACTTCCCGTAAGCATGCGCCACGTTGCGGACGACATACTTGTACATCTGAAGATTATCGGCGGTTTTCAGCATCTTATCGAAAGTAAATCCAAGCTCCTGCTGGGCCACGGCGACTTCGTGATGATGTTTGTCCACCGGAAGCCCCAGCTGTGCCATGACCGTCAGCATTTCCGCCCGCAGATCACTGGCGGAATCGACCGGCGGCAGAGGGAAGTAGCCGCCTTTGACACCCGGCCGGTGGCCGTGATTGCCTCCGGGCAGTACAGCGTCCGACATGCTATCGCCTTCGACAGAGCTGATTTCAAACGCAATCTTATGCGGACGGACGCTGGTGCGCACGTCATCGAACACAAAAAACTCGGCTTCGGCGCCGACGTATACGGAATCGGCGATTCCCGTTGATATCAGGTAGGTTTCGGCCTTGCGCACCGTTGATCTCGGATCGCGGTCATACGGCTGTCCCGTGACGGGATCCGCAATGTCACAGATGACGAAGGCGGTTTTCTGTGCCGCGAAGGGGTCGATTCCCACCGTTGCGTAATCCGGCCTTAGAAGCGTATCCGATTCGTTGATTGTTCGCCAGCCCGGTAGAGAAGAGCCGTCAAACAGCAGCCCTTCCTCCAGAAGATCTTCGTCCAGGACGCTGTGATGGAAGCTGACATGGTGCCATTTTCCCTTGAAATCGGTAAAGCGGAAGTCCACAAAGACAATCGATTCCTCTGCAATGAATTTCAGCAGTCCTTCGGCATTTTTCAAATCATGAACCATAAATTTATTCCCCGTTGTTTGGCATTACAGCGCGTCTTCGCCACGTTCCCGTGTCCGGATGCGGACGGCGTCTTCCACCGGCAGGATGAAAATTTTCCCGTCGCCGATTTTACCCGTATGGGCGGCTTCGACAATCGTCTGTACCGTCCGTTCGACGCGTTCATCTTCGACCACGATTTCCAGCTTGACTTTCGGAACGAAATCAACGACATATTCGGCACCGCGGTACAGCTCGGTATGGCCTTTCTGGCGGCCGTATCCCTTGACTTCGGTGACCGTAATGCCCTGAATGTCGGCCTCCTGAAGGGCTTCCTTCACTTCATCAAGCTTAAACGGCTTGATAATCGCTTCTATTTTTTTCATAAAAAACCCGTCCTGACGTTAAAATGGCATATTAACGGCAGACGCGCGGAAATATCAAGAAATACATTGGGTCCTGAAAATAACCATTGACATATCGGCGCAGGCGAGATAGATAGAAGTCCTGTCCTGATGGCGAATGTAGCTCAGTTGGTTAGAGCGTCGGATTGTGGTTCCGGATGTCGTGAGTTCGAATCTCATCATTCGCCCCAGACTTTTTTCAAAGCGCCCTTTACGGGCGTTTTTTATTGCCCGCTTTTCAAGGCCTTCTGCAGAACGTCTTCCAGCCCTTTCAGAAGCATGGCGCCTTCTTCGCCGCCGTCGGATTTCAGGTCGTCATTCAAAATGATCTCCAGCGCCCTGACATGCAGGTCAATGACCTGGGCATCCAGCGTTGACATTTTCTTTTTTGAAGAGGATTCCTCAATGAACCGGCAGAGTTTGTCCCCGATCAGGGACAGCAGATTGTACCCGAACGTTCCGCCCTGCCCTTTTAAATCATGGGTCAGCAGAAACAGCTGTTTCACATTTTCGCTCTGCCAGTTTGCCTCCGCGCGGACTTTGGCCGAAACTTTCCGGATGCTCTGAATATCCCGGGACGCCCATGAAAGATACGTTTCTGCCAGAGCGGCCACGGCCTCTTCAGCCTGTTTCAGCTGTTGTACATCAACGCCGCTATCGTCATATGGGACTTTATCACGCAAGGGATTCGGAATTTCTATAACTTGTGAAGTATTTTTTTTCTCGCTCATCATTCACCTGAAGAATCATGCAGAGGTTCGGGCGCTTTCCGGCGCCTGTCCTCCCCCTCAAAGGGGACGTCCCTGCGCCGGCGGTCCGGACCGAAATATGTTTCCGTCCGAATAAAGGGACGGGGGTTTTCGATAATCGAGCGTATTTTAACATATAATTCCTTGGGGGAAATAGGTTTTGCTAAAAATTCGTTCACCCCGGCGTCACGGGCGATCAGAACACGTTTCAGTTCCGTGTGCCCGGTCAGCAGAATGACAGGCAGGAAGGGATTCGGGCTGTCTTTGGAAAGGCGGAGACGCTTGACAAATTCGATCCCCGAAACAGGTTCCATCTTCCAGTCGGTAATACACAGATCAACCGGCCCCACACGAAGGACATCAAAAGCCTGTTCGCCCGAAACGGCCTCAAGAATATTTTCCTTTTTCGCCCCCAGAGCACATAAAATCGTCCGCAACAACGAACGCATATGGGCATTGTCATCAACAACCAGGAAAGAAAGGTTCTGTAAATTATATCCTGTCATAGGCTCCTTCTTCGAGGTATATTTTAAATAGGATTTTAAAACAGCGGCATCTTCTTTACAAACAAAAAAAACGTTAACAGAAAACATTATACGGCTTACACATCCAAAAGTGGAGCAAAAAAAAAAAAAAAAAAAAAAAAAAAAAAAAAAAAAAAAAATACAGTAACTCTTCTTCAAAAACGGATATCAGTACATGCTTTCAAAAAAGTACATAAATATATATGCCAAAGATAGGAATAAATATAGTACCGAATTAAACAAACTATACTTAATGTTTTTAATCACTCTAAACATACAGCCTTTATATCTTTAACATAAAGACAAAATAACTAAAAATAAGAAGCTTTTAACTGCCTCCCACGCTCTGAAATAACACTGCGGACATCCCTTACAGATGCGTGCAATACGGTAAATTTATTTTTTTTGATAGAAATTCAAGCCACGCCTGATAAAAAACAGGAGGGCAAAAAGCGGACGGCCGTTTTCCGGAAGGACAAGAAAAACGTCATTCATTATTTAAAAAACAGAATACTTCGACGGATGCCGAAAGATCAACGTGTCAAACTTTCTTTCCGAACAGAATCTGTTCATAAAAAGACGATATGGTTTTATTGAATTGTGTCTGCACGAGCTGCGGGAACCGGCCTGTGTATCAGGGAAAAGGGCGTGCCGAAAAACAATTCGTCCCCTATGCGACTCGCTGCCGCCCGGGATAAATTAAGACCGGTTCGCCTGAACGAAGAACGGAAACGGCGGCTATACGCGTCCGTAGCCTTTCCGGTGAAAGCCATCGGAACAAACCGGGGGCCACACCGCGAAAAAGCCGGCAACAACCGCGCGACAAGAACAAAAACCCGGCGGATCAGATTGAATCGCCTCGATTCGGAAAGAGGGTCGGACGCCGCGCTCGTTTCATGCCGAATGAAATTGAAAAGAAGATGGGACGTCCTTCCCTTTTCCGGTATTCTGTTCCGGCAGGCGAAGGACTCTTTCCCGCACACGGGAGGATTGTCCGTGGTGTTTTTATGTGAAGCTCCCTTCCGGGGAAGGGATCCTCTGACAAAAAAACTCCCCAAAGGGAGTTTTTTATGGTGCGGCTGAGAAGACTCGAACTTCCACAGGGGTTAACCTACAGCGACCTCAACGCTGCGCGTCTACCAATTCCGCCACAGCCGCATTGTCCGAAAAGACAGCTTGATAACCAAGCCCATTTGAAATACCAGATTATCTGGAGGAATACAAGCACAAAAACATGACTGATTATTTTGTTTACCGGGCGCCGGTTCCTTATCCGGTTTCCCTTGAAATCATGGAAAAAGCGGCTTTTGAAATTGCGGCCGGACGTCGGAAAGAAACGGTGCTTCTTCTGGAACATCCGGCGCTTTACACGGCGGGCATCCACGCGGCGGAAGACGAGCTTCTGAGCCGTCAGCTTCCGGTTTTCAAAACAGACCGCGGAGGAAAATACACCTTCCACGGGCCGGGACAGCGGGTGATGTACGTCCTGCTGAACCTGCGTGCAAGAAAAACGGCGCCGCGCGATTTCGTATGGGGGCTGGAGGAAACGGGTCTGCGTGCGCTGGCGGATTTCGGCCTTAAGGCCGGGCGGCGCGACGGACGAGTCGGGCTGTGGATTGAAACGCCGGACGGGCGGGAAAGCAAAATCGCGGCTCTGGGCGTCCGCATCCGCCGAGGCGTCACACTTCACGGCATGGCCATCAACATCTGCCCTGATCTTTCTCTTTTTTCCGGAATCATTCCCTGCGGCATCCGGGAATACGGAGTGGCTTCCATGGCCGGTTGCGGCATCCGAACGACATCTGCGGCCATGCTGGATGATTCGCTGATGAAGCATTTCAACGAGATTTTCGGATAACCTCCGGAATCCCCCTGCCAACATCTGCCGTTCTTTCTTTTTCCCGGGAGCATCCCCTGCGTCCGCCGTTGAAACCATTCGGACAACGCCCCGCCAAACGATTCCCGACCGTACGAGCATCAACACCTGTTTTTTCGGCAGAGTTCCCCGCGACTATCGGCATCATTTTATTGCCGGAAAAACTTACAAATGACAACCTCAATCCTGCCAAGCTTTTCTTCTGCAGAGACCATCGCCATACTTCCCGGCTCCGCGAGCACCAATATCTACCCCCATCTCTTCCGGCACGTTTCATCGGGATTACGGCATCATTTTATGGCCGGAGAAACTTACAAATGACAACCTCAATCCTGCTAAGCTTTTCTTCTGCAGAGACCATCGCCATGTCTCTCGGCTCAGCAAGAACCAACATCTACTCGCATCTCTTCCGGCACGTTTCATCGGGATTACGTGTATAAATTCCACGACCGCCGGAGCCATTCGGACAACGCCTTCTCAAACGATCCCGGATGAAACATTTTCACATTGCCTCCGGATGAACGCTGACGTCACAGCCGTTATGACAGGCGCTTTTCTTTTCCGACCCCATTTCCGCAGTGTCCGGCGTGATTTTTATCCTCTCGGACGTCATGAAACGTTCCCGTTCGAACTTTGACGGGATTCAGACGGTTCTTTTCTGCTCAAACACACCGTCAACAACTTCTTCCATGGGAGCGTCCGGCGCCAGCTGATATTCGATTTTCGTCACAAAAGCACGCGGCGACCCCCGGCGGCAGGCCTGAAACATATCCCGGACGACCGCTTCATCGCCTTTAAAAACCGCTTCGACCGTTCCGTCCACACGATTGCGCACCCAGCCGGACAAGCCTCTTGCCCGCGCTTCGGACATGGTCCACTGGCGGTAAAAAACACCCTGTACGCGCCCGTGAATCCGCACATGCGCCACTTCTTCGGTCATTTCATCCTCCGTTATGCATCTTCAGAACCGACGCGGCCAGAAGAACATCTTTTTTCCGCGCCTCTCTTGCTTTAACAGCTTCCTCATCGGAAGTCCAAAACTGATTCTGGAACACCTCTTCCAGACAGGAAAGCTCAAATGCTTCTCCCGCTTCCATCCGGCCTTCCAGAACGGCCAGCGCCAGAAGAGCCGACTGGCATCCGCCGGAAATCAGATGGACACACGCCAGCGGTATGGATTCCAGCTCATCCAGACGCTTTTCCAGATAAGCTTTTGTTTCATCCGCCAGTGCCGGCACAGACAGTTCCTGCGTCGGCCGGAAAGCGCATCCTCGCTCGTTGGCCCAGTCAATCAGCGGCTGCCATTTCTCTTTCTGAAGAAGCACAAGAGCCGCAGGATACGGCGCCCAAAAACACAGGACGTCCGTACGGGCTCCTTCAATAATCCGGGCGGTGACCGCATGCCTCTGTTCCGAAGTCAGAGCCGCGGCTCCCATCGTCAAGGCCGTCAGCGGCAACGCGGAAAGATCAAACTCCTCTCCGGTTTCCTGCCATTCCCGGGCGACCTCATCGGCCAGAACCCGTGAAGACAGGATAAACTCCGTTTTCGACACCCGGTTTTTCAGCGGCCGCCCGTCCAGCAGGATACAAAATCCGCCGGACGGAAGAACCGATGCTTCGGCCTTCTGGAAAAAACGCCGCATGCCGTCCCTACCGTGCCTGAGGCGCCGGAGCCTGTGCGGGAACCACTCCGGAACCGAAGACTCCCTCAAGGAAACGTCCGAGCTGTTCCTCGGCCGCCCGGACATCCTGACCGGCCGCGGCGCCGGCCTGAGCCGCCTGCTTTTCCCGCGGCGTTTTCGGTTCCGGAATTGCGGCTCCGCCTTTCAGAGCGGTCCGGCACGGTTCAATCAGTGTCAGTCCCGCCTGAGCCTGCGCGGCTTTTTTTCCGCCCATGATGTACGCCATGCCGACAGACAGGGCATTGTTCATTACCTGCTGTGAATCAATGACCACATCGGGCTGCAGAAGCGTGCCATGGATCGAGAAGACTCCCGAAACAGCGCTGAGCAGGCTGGAGGAATCAAAGGCCAAAATCATGGAAGCGTCCATTTTTTCGGTTTTCAGATTAACATCGCCGTTGATCTGAAGCTGAGCCCCCACTGTTTGAGCCGCAATCTGCTGACGGCTGGAAACGATCCCGTCTTTAAGGGGCACATTGACCACAAGGCATTTCATCTGAAGCGCCCCGTTTTCGTCAAAGAAACCGTCCGGCAGATAGGATTGGAACAGCAGGGCCCCGCCGGCATCCGCCGTCACATTTTCAACATTGACAAAAAATCTGCCGTTCAGAGCGCCGACAATATCCGCAACAGAAGCTCCCCCCGCCGAATCCAGGCGCACATCCGCGTTCAACATCCCCGTTGTCACACCACTTTTGGCCAGAAACCGGGAAAGTGGCATGTCAGAGGCCTTGATTTCCGCACGGACACGGCCGATTTTCGGATCTGCTCCCACCGCCTCGGCCGAAGCCCGAACACTCAGAAAGTCCGAAACCTTAAACCCGGGCAGATTGAATACGCCGTCCTTCAGCGAGGCCTTCAAAGTAACGTGCCCCAAATCCGTCGTATCGGCGGCAATCAGCTGCTTGACGTCGAACTGCAGTGAAGCGTTCATTTTCTTCAGCAGTCCCACCGGCAGAGGCGCCGGAGAAAAAAGCTGCGTTCTGGCCGGCTTCGGCGGCCGGGCTTTCGCCTGCGCCTGTGCTTCGGCCATCTGAACCGCCGTCGGAGGCTGCGGCGGCGTCCTGGGTGCCGGGCGTATCAGATCCGCCAGATCAATCCTGTCAGACGTCAGAACCACCTCGGCCGAAAGGGGATCAGCGGTGTTGACCGTGACAGAACCGCTCAGATTCGAGCGGGCCGCGCGAACCGAAAGGTCGCTCAGCCGGAAAATCCCGTCCGAGGCCGTCGCCAGCGCGGAAATATAGACCGGAGGCAGGAAAAGGTCGGGAAGCCCTTTGACCGACGCCGTATTGACAATGTTCGCCGTGATCTGAACAGAAACATTCCCGGGCGGATTCAGACGCCCGGCCGAACCGGACATTTTGACCAGAACCGTTTCATCGCGCCCAACGGAAAGATTGAACGACGGGACGGACAGGCTGTCCGGTACGCCCGCGAGCTGAACCGATACATTGAAGTTTTTAAAATCCGGAAGATCAAATCCCGCAAACGCGGCCAGCTTTGCCAGATCGGCCCCCTGCGCCTTAAAGAGCGCCTGCAGATCCTCGACGCGGCGCGGGTTTCTGATCGAAGCCGTCAGGCTGGCGTGCGTGTTCAATCCCTGCACAATCAGGTTGACATGATACGGATCCGTCGGATTCAACAATCCGGTCAGCGGGTCAAGATCGCCGGAAGCCGTCACGGCCTCCCCCTGCATCGCTGTCTTCATCATCAGGCGGACTTTTCCGTCCGTTTCCGTCAGCCGCAGTTCATCCAGCATGACGTCAAATGTCCGACCCGTACGCCTGTCGGAAAAATCAACGCGGGCGTTTTTAAATTCGATTGTGCCGATTTCAATGCTCTTCAGCCGGCTTTCAGCGGATTTTTCGGACACTGTCGAGTCCGAACCCGCCGGCTGTTCGGCCGGCTCGGAAACGGCGGCCGTACTGAATGTCCAGTTATTTTCTCCATCTGCTCCGATTTCCAGGTTCGTGACGCTGTTCTCGAGCAGGAAGTGCCGGATCTTAATCTTTTTCCGCAAAAGAGGCAGAAGAGAAACGCCGATATCCAGACGTCCGACCTGAATCATTGTCGGCGTTGACGCCCAGGACGGATTCGACAGTTTTACGTCCGTCACCAAAAAAGACGGCGAAAACGAAATATGCAGTTTCATTTCGCCGGCGATGCTCAGATCCCGCCCGGTCGCATTTTTAACGGCCTGGACGATTTCCTTTTTATAGGCATTGACGTCGAAACGTTTTAAAGCAACATAGCCGGCGGCGCCTAAAAGAATAATGAAAGCGGCAAGGAACAGAAAAAATTTTTTCATCCGGATATTCTCCTACACGGGAAATTTACGAAACGGGTTTTCGGGCTTTTTATAGGCAAACCCGAGGAAGTCAAAACTGTCGGCCATCCGATCCGAAAGCGGCGCATAAACCTCCAGCACGCCGCCGGAAGGATGGGGCATCATCAGGGCGCGTGCATGCAGGTGCAGCTCGTCCCCATGCGCCAGATACGAGGCATTTCCGCCGTCCCGGCCATATTTGCCGTCCCCGACAATCGGATGCCCCATAAACGCACAGTGTACGCGAAGCTGGTGCGTACGCCCGCTCAGCGGCATCAGCTCAAGCCATGCGGCTTTCTGATACGCTTCATCCACCACGCGGTACAGCGTCACGGCGCTCTGACCGTTCTTTTCGTCCACACAGACGGATTCGCCGCCCCGTTCGCCCGAGCGTTTCAACAGCTTTGCACTGATTTTGCCCTCTTTTAATTCTGGCACGCCGACCACCAAAGCCCAATATATCTTTTTGGCATCTCTGGAACGGAACGCTTCGGCCAGCTTTGCCGCCGCCGCCGGTGTTCGCCCCAGAACAAGCACGCCGCTGGTATCCTTGTCCAGCCGGTGAACCAGACGCGGGTTTTCGTCCTTTTCAAAGCGCAGAGCCGACAGCATCCCGTCCAGATGACGGGTCAGGCCGCTTCCGCCCTGAACCGCCAGACCGGCCGGCTTGTTCAGGACAATGACGTCCTTGTCCTTATATAGAATCAGATTTTGCACAAAAGCCGCGTCCTTTTCCGACACTTCAGCGCTTTCCCGGCGGATTTTGGCCGCCCCCATCGGCGATCCCTTTTCCGGAAGCGGCGGAATACGAATGATCTGACCCGCCGTCAGACGCTGGTTCGCTTCGGCTTTTTTTCCATCGACCCGTATCTGTTTTAAACGCAGAAGCTTCTGAAGCTGTCCCTGCGTCAACTGCGGATAATGCCGCCGGAACCACCGATCCAGACGGACTTCACCTTCGTCCGCGGACACTTCCGCCTGACTGACGCCGTTCATTTTTCTTTTCCTTTCTCAGCTCTCAGCCGCTCCCAATAAGCCAGCCGTTTGATGATTTCACGTTCAAAACCGCGTTCGACCGGATGATACAGCTTCCGCCGCCCCATCCCGTCGGGGAAATAATTTGCTCCCGAAAAGCCGTCCGCCGTATCGGGGTCGTATTCGTACCCCCTGTTGTACCCCAGCTCTTTCATCAGCTTTGTCGGGGCGTTCAGAATGTTCATCGGCGGCGTCAGTGACCCTGTTTCCCGCGCCGCTTTCCGCGCCGCGTCCCAGGCTCGGTACGCGCCGATCGACTTCGGAGCGGTTCCCAGGTAGATCACCAGTTGCGCCAGCGCAAGGTCGCCTTCCGGAGACCCCAGACGTTCATACGCCTCCCACGCGGCCACCGCCTGCGTCAGAGCCGCCGGATCCGCCAGTCCGATATCTTCGACCGCGAAACGCGTCAGGCGCCGGAAAATATATTTCGGATCCTCGCCGGCTTCCATCATGCGCGCCACCCAGTACAACGCCGCGTCCGGGTCAGAGCCGCGCAAAGACTTGTGCACGGCGGAAATCAGGTTGTAATGGCCGTCCCGATCCTTGTCATAAACGGCGGGTCGGCGACTGACGACCTGAACCAGCTTTTCGGTGCTCAGCGGTCCCCCGGCCAGATCGCGTTCCGGAAGGTCAAACAGCGTTTCAAGCATATTGCCCAGATATCGGCCGTCCCCGTCGGCCATCGCCTTCAGCGCACCGCGGGCGTCTTCCTGTACCGGCAACCGGCGTTCGACGATTTTTTCCGCCCGCTCAATAATCTTTTCCAGCGATTCATCGTTCAGGCGGTTCAGAACGAAAACCTTGCACCGCGACAGCAGAGCGGCATTCAGTTCAAATGAGGGATTTTCCGTTGTCGCCCCGACAAGAACAACCGTGCCGTCTTCGACATAAGGCAGAAAGCCGTCCTGCTGGGAACGGTTGAAACGGTGAATTTCGTCAACGAACAGAATTGTGCCGCGCCCGACCTGACGACGCTGTTTCGCCGCATCGAAAATCTTTCTTAAATCCGCGACGCCGGAAAACACGGCCGAAATCGGTTCAAAATGCATGTCCGTGTGGTGCGCCAGCAGACGCGCAATCGTTGTTTTGCCGCATCCCGGAGGCCCCCACAGGACAAAAGAGGAGAGCTTCCCCGAAATCAGCATGCGTCCCAAAGGAGCGTCCGCGGACAGCAGATGATCCTGCCCGACGACGTCTTCAATCGTTTCCGGACGGAGTTTGTCGGCCAGGGGACGGCCGACGGTATTGTCAAACAAAGACGGCACGGTGGGTTTTCCTTATCATCAACTGTCTTTTGTTGTACCAAATCCGCGTTTGTTTTTCATCTGTTCTTTTGTTTGAGGGCCTTTTTTTCATTCTTTCCGCTTCGGCCGCCTTTCTTTTCGGCGTTCTGCGGCGGTTCCGGGCAAAAGAAAACCCCCGTCCGCAAGGGAGGGGGCTTTCGTGAAAATATATCCGCCGTTCAGCGGCCGAGGCCTTTCTTCGCCAGCGAAACCGGAGTCACGATGCCGCCCGGATTTCCCATTCCCGATGCGTAAAGCTGGGCGATCATTTCCCTGTCCAGATTCTGGCAGTATTCTCGAAACGTCTCTGGATGCTCTTTCTCTGCAAAATAGAGATCACGGTAAAAAATCTCATCCTGTTCGTAAGAATGTATGTAATTCTGAAATTCACTTCTGGTTAATTTCATAGTACAATCCTCATTGCGTTGTCTGTAGATAAGCTGAGTATACCATATCTGATTTTATAAGAAAAGCAATAACTGCCCGAAGATACATTAGAAAAGATCATATTTTCCCGAAAATAAATCGTAAAAAAAATCAGTATTTCGTAAAAAAAATCACAATTGGAGAAAACGCCAAAAAAGGGTAAAGTAAAACCATAAAAGACGGAGGTAATGAAAATGAACGAAGTGGAA
>USCC01000052.1 GCA_900553035.1 uncultured Rhodospirillaceae bacterium
CGATCCCTGTCCGCCGTCCGTTGACAGGGCAACATTGCTGGTGTTGTTGATTTCCAGAAGGATGACATTCGTTCCCGGGGGAATGTTGTCAACATACAAAGGAGGCGTGCTCCCGCGGCCGCCTTCAGCCTGGCAGATCTGTGTCGACGGAATCCTTTTGCCGTCCCAGTCCGTCGGTTTGATGAAACGGACAGACAATTCCCGGACGTCAATAAAGTTCGGGTTATAAGCGCAGCCCGCCAGAAGAAATAAGCAGAATGAGAGTGAAAAACGGATATTCATAGGTCGTCCTGTTCTTTTTTTTCCGATATGATAAAGTTATAGCAGATTTTCAGAGATTGAATAGGTTTTTTATGTTTTCCCGTCTCCTGAACGCCCTGTTCCCGCCGGTCTGTCTCGGATGCCGCCAGAGAGTGGAAAGCCCCGGGGCGCTGTGCCCGTCCTGTTTCGGACGGTTGCGCTTCATCACGGCGCCCGTGTGCGCGTTGTGCGGGCGGCCGCTTCCCGGCGGAGAGTATGGCGCTCCTGTCTGCGGTGGGTGCCTCGTCCGCCGTCCCGCCTTCCGGACGGCGCGGGCCGCTTTGTGTTATGAGGAAACAAGCCGTGCGCTGATCCTCGGACTGAAATACGGCGACCGTCTGGATGTTGCGCCGCTGATGGCGCGGATGATGATGAACGCCGGGCGCGACGTGCTGGAAGGAGCGGATGTCCTGATCCCCGTCCCCCTTCACTGGAAAAGGCTTTTCGTGCGTAAATATAATCAGTCTTCCGTGCTGGCGGAGGCTTTGACGGAAAAGTGCGGCGTGCCGACGGATTCCTTTATTCTGAAGCGGACAAAGGCGACGCCGAAACAGGGGCATTTTTCGCATGCCGAACGTATTGAAAACGTGCGTGACGTTTTCGCCGTCAGCCCGCGCCGGGATATCCGGGGGCGGCGCATTGTCCTGATCGATGACGTCATGACGTCCGGAGCGACGGCGGAATCCTGCGCCCGTACCCTGTATGCGGCCGGGGCGGCGGATGTGGCTGTGCTAACGCTGGCCCGGGTCATCGAAAGAAGCGATTCCTAAAACGGTATAAACATCTTCGCCGCATCGCCGGTCGAATTCCGATTTCAATGATTGCACGGCTTCGGCCAGCCGCAGAGTCCGTTCCGGGTCAAACGCGGGATAGCGCCGGATAATAGAGGACGCGCGGTAGGCAATCGTACACGGCGTTCCGCAGTCATTCAGCCAGTCGCACAGCTGGATCAGACGGTCTTCGTCATTATAGGGAATGTCTTTCAGAAGGGCGTAGGCTTCGCCGATTGTATCGTCCGGATTGGGCAGTAGGTTTGCGCGGCTGTCCTTGAGAATGAACGAATGAGTCAGGCATATCCGCGCGGTGTCCCGGTAACCGAACGCCTTCATGTAATGATAGCCGCTCAGCCCGTGGAAAACATGCCGCGCCGTTTCACTCCACCGTTTGCCGATATCATGCAGAAGGCCGAAAACCCGCATGCGTTCGGGATCTATGCCGGGAAGACGCGCGGCAAGCACACGGGCGGATTCGGCAACGCCGGCAATGTGGGCGCGCCAGGTTTTCTCGTCAAAACCGTCGGGTTCCCGGGCAAGTCTGCGGCGCGCGGCTTCGTCCACCAGCTCCAGAGCTTTGCTGTATGTCGGTTCAGACACGTCCGTAGGCATCCTCGTAACGGGTGATATCGCTTTCATCCAGAAGCGCGCCGGTTTGAACCTCAATGAAAATCAGAGGCCTGTCGCCGGTATTGCGGATGCGGTGGACGGTTTTTGCCGGAATGAAAAAAGGTGTGTTCGGTCCCGCCGCGGTCACGGTTTCGCCAAGAGTGACCTCTGCGCAGCCTTCGACGATGATCCAGTGTTCATCCCGGTGCTCGTGGCTTTGCAGGGAAAGAACCTTTCCCGCCTGGACAATGATTTTTTTCACGGCGTACGAATCGCCGATATCCATGATTTCCCAGAACCCCCAGGGGCGGACGTCATAGTCCGTTTTTTCATAATTGACGGTCACGGCAGTCTCCCGATGCGTTGAAAATACTTTTTCCGTTATCTCGCCCTTTTGAGAAAAAGGCAACCGGAATTCAGCAAATTCTTGCTTTGGGGCCGAGATCATTGTATGAATATTCGTTTTTATAAAACCAGATAAAGAGATTGGGTCAAAACCTGATGGCATGCATTGTACAGAAATTCGGCGGAACGTCCGTCGCCGACATTGACCGCATCCGGAATGTCGCCTTGAAGGTCAAGGCGGAGTATGACGCGGGAAATAAGGTGGCTGTCGTCGTTTCCGCCATGGCCGGCGTGACGAATCAGCTGGTTAAATATTGTCAGGATATTACGCCGGATTACTGCCCGGCCGAATACGACGTCGTGGTTTCAACGGGCGAACAGGTGACAATCGGCCTTCTGGCGATTGCGCTGCAGGTGCTGGGAGTTCCGGCACGCTCTTGGACGGGATGGCAGATTCCGGTCATTACGGATGATGCGTCTGCGAAGGCACGGATTCAGCGGGTCGACGTCGAACGCCTGAAAGCGAGCATGGAGCAGGGAATCGTCCCTGTTGTCGCCGGATTCCAGGGCGTGACAGAGGACGGACGGATCACAACGCTTGGGCGGGGCGGGTCGGATACTTCGGCCGTCGCTCTGGCGGCGGCGCTGCAGGCCGACCGGTGCGATATTTATACGGATGTGGACGGCGTTTACACGACGGATCCCCGCATTGTCAGAACGGCGCGCAAGCTTGACAGGGTCACGTACGAAGAAATGCTGGAAATGGCATCCCTGGGGGCGAAGGTTCTGCAGACGCGTTCGGTCGAGCTGGCGATGAAGTACCAGGTCAACCTGCGCGTGGTATCCAGTTTTGAAAACCAACCGGTAGGAACGACTATTTGCGACGAGGAAGACATCGTGGAAAAAGAAATTATCAGCGGCATCACCTACAGCAGGGACGAAGCCAAAATCACGCTGGCGGGCGTGCATGACAAACCGGGCGTTTCGGCGGCGATTTTCAATGCAATGGCCGAAGCGAACATCAGCGTCGATATGATCGTTCAGAGCGATTCGCCCGACGGCCGGTCAACGGACATGACATTTACGCTTCCGGAATCCGAATTGAAGCGGGCTCTGGAAATTTTAGAGGCGGCGAAGGAAAAAATCGGTTACCATAGTCTGCTGTCGGACAGTGATGTCGTCAAAATTTCCGTCGTCGGCGTCGGAATGCGGACACACGTGGGCGTGGCCCGGAAAATGTTCCAGGCCCTGTCGGAAAAAGGCATCAACGTTCAGGCCATTTCAACGTCTGAAATCAAAATCAGCGTTCTGATCGCCAGCGAATATGCCGAACTGGCCGTCCGTGCTCTGCACGCGGCTTTCAGCCTTGATAAAAAAGAGCAAGAATAGAAGCAAAGGGAACATTAATGACAGAACAAACGCCTGCCTGCGACGTCCTGGACGGATTCTGGAAAAAAGGCCGGGAATTTCTCGGGACCCGCTATGCCATCATGGGCGGTGCAATGTCTTGGATTTCGGAACGCCACCTGGTGTCGGCCATTTCAAACGCCGGCGGATTCGGCGTGATCGCCAGCGGCGCCATGCCGCCGGAACTTCTGGAACAGGAAATTCTGGAAACGCGGAAGATGACCGAAAATAATTTCGGCGTCAACCTGATCACGATGCATCCGCGCCTGGACGAGCTGATTGATGTCTGTATCCGGCAGAAAGTATCGCACGTCATTCTGGCCGGGGGGATTCCGACCGCGCTGTCTGTTAAAAAACTCAAAGACGCGGGATGCCGGGTGATGTGTTTCGCTCCGGCGCTGGTCCTGGCGAAAAAGATGATGCGGATCGGTGCGGATGCCCTGATTATTGAAGGCACGGAAGCCGGCGGCCATATCGGTCCTGTCGCAACGAACATTCTGGTACAGGAAATCGTGCCTCATATTCAGGACGTTCCCGTGTTTGTCGCCGGCGGTGTGGGATCGGGGGCCATGCTGGCCGCTTTTCTGGAAATGGGCGCGGCGGGATGCCAGCTGGGGACGCGCTTCGTCTGTGCGACGGAATGCATCGCCCATCCGAATTTCAAAAAGGCCTTCATCAATGCGAACGCGCGCGACGCTGTCCCGACGGTTCAGATTGACCCGCGTTTCCCCGTCATTCCCGTTCGCGCGATTGCAAACGAAGGCACGCGCCGCTTCATGGATTTCCAGCTGGAAACGATTGAAAAATACCGCCGCGGAGAAATGGAGCTGAAGGACGCTCAGATGGCGATTGAACACTTCTGGGGCGGTGCTCTGCGCCGCGCGGTCGTTGAAGGCGACGTTGAAAACGGATCGCTGATGGCCGGACAGAGCGTCGGGCTGGTCAAGGACGAAAAACCCGTTCAGGCCATTATCGACGATCTGGTGACGGAGGCCGCCTCTTCCCTGGCGCGCCTTCGGAATGCGTTGTCCGGCTGAAAAGGCGGAAACGGAAAGGATTGTGAAAAAATGGCGGAAAAAGGAAAAGACGAAACGAAAATGAACGGGGATGCTCCGGCGGCGTCCTCAACGGCGGCGGCCGAACCGGAACAGGAAACGGTCGGGGTTCTTCTGCGCCGGACGCGGCAGGCCAAAAAACAGGATCTGCGCGATATCGCCTCTTATCTGTGTATCCGCCCCCTGTTTCTGGAAGCCATTGAGGAAGGCCGGCGGAAGGAGTTGCCCGGCGACACATACGCCGCGGGATTCGTCCGCAGCTATGCGGCTTATCTCGGGCTGGATGCCGAGGATATCGTGGCAAGGTATAAAGCTGAACTTAACGCTTCAGCAGAAGCCCGGCGCGCTTCGGCCGAAATGGCGGATATTGAAAATGAAGACGTCATGCCGGGCAAGGACAATTCTTGTGTCGCTCCTTATTCTGTTGGCGGCATTCGGCCTCTGGAAATTGCTTTCCGGAACGGATGAGCGGGCGCCGGTTTCCATGGAAAACGTGGCGGTTGTTGAAGACGAATACCCTCTGGAACCGCTTCCGGACGACGCGGCCGTGGTTATGCCTCTGCCGCCTGTCCCTCCGGTAAAACCGGTGATCTCTGATGAAGCGGCCGTTCCGTCGGATGAAGCCGATGTAACGGAAGCGGTTGAAGACACACCGGAACCGGCTCCGGTGACGGGCACGCCTCTGGCCGAAGAGAAAAAAGTTGCAGATCCGATCCGGACGATTCACATCTACGGTCAACGGAACGAGAATCCGCGCATCGTTCTTGTGGCAAATGACGACGCCTGGATCGAAGTAACGCGCGGGGATCTGCTGTTCATTTCGCGGACGTTGAAAAAAGGCGACCGGTATCAGGTTTCGCGCAATCCGGAAAATCTGTATCTGAAAACCGGTAATGCGGGCGGCCTGGATATTTATGTCGATGGGAATCCTGTGCCGCCGATCGGTCCGAAAGGGGCGACGCGGACACGCATTCCTCTGGATCCCGCCTATCTGGTGCCGAAAACCTCGGCGGACACGGCTTTTTAAACGGAAATCAGGATACGAACGATGAAACAGCCTGAAATAAAGCGCCGTAAAACGCGCCGTATTTATGTCGGTTCGGTACCCGTCGGAGACGGGGCGCCGGTTTCGGTTCAGTCAATGACCAATACGTTGACCTCGGACGTCGCGGCAACAGTCGCTCAGATTCGCTCTCTGGAAGCCGTCGGCGCGGATATCGTCCGTGTTTCATGTCCGGACGAGGATTCGACAAAAGCGTTGAAATCCATCGTCCGGCAAGTCACGGTTCCCCTTGTCGCGGACATCCACTTCCATTACAGAAGAGGGATTGAAGCGGCGGAGGCCGGGGCCGCCTGCCTGCGCGTCAATCCGGGCAATATCGGTTCCGTCGAACGCGTCCGTGAAGTCATTCGCGCGGCAAAAGAGAACGGTTGTTCAATGCGTATCGGTGTCAACGGCGGTTCTCTGGAAAAGGAACTGCTGGAAAAATACGGCGAGCCATGCGCGGAAGCGATGGTGGAAAGCGCACTGAATCAGGCGAAAGTGCTGGAAGACAATGATTTCCGCGACTTCAAGATCAGCGTGAAGTCCTCGGATACGCTGATGACCATGGACGCTTACCGCCGGCTGTCAGAGCAGTGTGATTATCCTCTGCACCTGGGAGTAACGGAGGCGGGCGGCCTGCGCGCCGGTACGGTCAAGTCGGCGCTGGGAATCGGGACTCTGCTGATGGCGGGAATCGGAGACACTTTGCGCGTTTCGCTGACTGCGGATGTGACCGAAGAAATCAAGGTCGGGTTTGAAATTCTGCGTACCCTGGGACTGCGTTACCGCGGCGTCCGGATCGTGTCCTGCCCGACATGTGCGCGCCGGGGCATTGATGTCGAAAAGACGGTCAAGGCTCTGGAAGAACGCCTGGAACATGTTTCCGTGCCGCTGAAGCTGGCGGTTATGGGCTGCGTCGTCAACGGCCCGGGTGAAGCGCGGGAGGCGGACATCGGTGTGTGCGGCGGGGGAAACGGCAAGGCGCTTTTGTTCGTGAAGGGACAGCCGCGGGAACCGATCGGCGCGGATGATGTCGTTGAAACAATCGTGAAGCTGGCCGAAGAAATGGCGGCCGAACAGACGGGAGACAGATAATGGCAATCCAACCGGCGCGGGGAACGCGCGACATCTACGGCGACGAGCTTCGGGCATTTCTGTTCGTTGAAAACACCGCGCGCGAATTTGCAAAGCGTTATGGATATGGTGAAATCCAGACGCCCGTTTTTGAATTTACAGAGGTTTTTGCCCGCGGCATCGGCGACGCGACCGATATTGTCAGTAAGGAAATGTATACCTTTACCGACCGTGGGAACGAAAGCTTCACGCTTCGCCCTGAAGGAACGGCAGGCGTCGTCCGGGCTTTCATTTCCGAAGGCATGGAACAGAACCTGCCTGTCAAGCTGTTCTATGCCGGCCCCATGTTCCGTTACGAACGGCCGCAGAAGGGACGTTACCGCCAGTTCCATCAGATCGGTGTTGAGCTTCTGGGCGCTTCGACGCCGCAGGCCGATATTGAAGTTCTGGCTCTGGCCTGGGATTTTCTGACGGCTCTGGGGCTGGGCGGGCATATCCGTTTGGAACTCAACACGCTGGGCGATACGGAAAGCCGTGCCCTGTATCGCGAAGCACTGGTGAAGTACTTCACGGAACACCGGGACAGCCTGTCGGAAGACAGCCTGAATCGGTTGGAGAAAAACCCGCTCCGCATTCTGGATTCCAAGGATGAAGGCGACAAGAGGATTGTCGAGAACGCGCCGAAGATGACCGATTATCTGAACGGGGAATCGCAGGCCTTTTTCGCTCAGGTGCGGGCGGGTCTGGAAAAACTCGGCATTCCGTTCATCGTGAATCCGCGTCTGGTACGCGGTCTGGATTATTATCGCCACACGGTTTTTGAATTCATTACGGATTCGCTGGGGGCGCAGGGAACGGTTCTGGGCGGCGGCCGCTATGACGGGCTGGTGCAGGAACTGGGCGGTCCGCAAACGCCGGGCATCGGCTTTGGATCGGGGATTGACCGGCTGGCCATGCTGTTGATTGAAACAGGCATCATGCCGGCGGCTCCGCGTCCGATCGCGGTCGTTCCCGTGGGCGAGGACACGGCGGCCGAAGCCATGCGTATTGCCCGCGATCTGCGCGGTGCCGGCTACATCGTTGATATGACGTACTCCGGAAATATGGGCAAGCGGATGAAAAAGGCGAACAAAATCAACGCCTGTGCGGCGGTCATTCTTGGTTCTGACGAACTGGCGAAAGGGACGGTGACTCTGCGCGACCTGGATTCCGGCGAACAGACCGAAACCGCCGTTGCTGATCTGGCCGCCGCCTTGCGGGGGTACAGGGAAAAACAGGGAGCCTGAAATGAGTTTTGAAGAAAAACTGAACGTCGTCCTGTCGCGCCACGAAGAACTGGAAGCTCTGTTGGGTTCCGGGGAAGGCGTTGACGGCGAAACCTTTGTCAGGCTTTCCCGAGAGCTGGCCACGCTGAAGGATGTTGTCGCGGCGATTCAGGCTTTTCAGAAAGCGCAGAAGGAAATGGACGACCTTCAGGTTCTGATGAACGATCCGGCGACGGACGCAGAGATGCGCTCAATGGCGCAGGACGAGTACTATGCGGTGAAGGAAAAGCTTCCCGAACTGGAAAAACAGCTGAAAATTCTTCTTTTGCCGAAAAACGCGGTGGATGAAAAGAACGCCATCCTGGAAGTCCGAGCCGGGACGGGCGGCGAAGAGGCGGCTCTGTTCGCCGCCGAGCTGTTCCGCATGTATGAACATTACGCGGCGGTGCAGGGCTGGACGTTTGAAATGCTCAGTGTCAACGATACGGGCATCGGCGGTTATAAGGAAGCTTCGGCGAGCATTTCCGGGAAATCGGTTTTTGAACGGCTGAAATTCGAATCGGGCGTCCATCGGGTTCAGCGTGTGCCGGAAACGGAATCGGGCGGACGTATCCATACATCGGCGGCGACGGTCGCCGTTCTGCCCGAAGCGGAGGAAGTCGACCTGAAAATTGATCCGAAGGATTTGAAAATCGACGTTTACCGCGCGTCCGGCGCGGGCGGCCAGCATGTAAACAAGACGGAAAGCGCCGTCCGTATCACGCACATCCCGACCGGTGTTGTCGTCGAATGCCAGGATGAACGCTCTCAGTTCAAAAACAAAGACCGGGCAATGACGATTTTGCGTTCGCGGCTGTATGACGCGCAACAGACGGCTCTGGCAAACGAACGCGCGACGGATCGAAAGAAACAGGTCGGTTCCGGTGACCGTTCGGAACGGATCCGGACGTACAATTTTCCGCAGGGCCGTGTGACGGATCACCGGATCAACCTGACCCTTTATAAAATCGACCAGGTCATGAACGGTACAGCTCTGGGCGAAATCATTGACGCGCTGATTACTGAGGATCAGCTGTCGCGTTTGTCCGAACTGGAATGACGGCGGCGGCGAAGCTTGTGGCCGGACTGACGCGGCGCTTTGCGGCGGCGGGGATTGATTCCGCGCGGACGGATGCGCGGTGTCTGGTCGCGTTTGCGCTGAAAGTACCGCCGGTGCGCCTGCGCATGACTCCGGAGATAGAAGCGGACGGCGAGGCTGTCCGCCGGATTGAGGAATACGCCGCCCGCCGCCTGAAGCGCGAACCGGTGTCCAAAATACTGGGGACGCGGGGATTTTGGCGCCTGGAATTTAAAGTAACGCCGGATGTGCTTGACCCGCGTCCGGATTCCGAAACACTGATCGAAAAAGTGCTGGAATATTTTCCGGACCGTCGTTCTGCTTTGCAGATACTGGATCTGGGGACGGGGTCGGGATGCCTGGCGCTTTCTCTGCTTTCCGAATATCCGGACGCATCGGCCGCCGGGACGGATGTTTCTGAAAAGGCTTTGGCCGTCGCGGAGGAAAACGCACGGGTGAACGGCCTGTCCGGCCGGTACCGGGCGCTTCAGGCGGACTGGACGCAGGACGGATGGGAACAGGTTCTGGGCGGAGTTTCTTTTGATATCGTCGTGTCAAATCCGCCTTACATTGGCGAAAGCGAACGCGGGGAGCTGGAACCGGAGGTGCGGTTGTTTGATCCGGCAGAGGCGCTGTTCGGCGGCGCGGACGGCCTGGACGCTTACCGGAGGCTGTCCGGTGTACTGCCCTCCCTTTTGAAAGACGGCGGGCTGGCCGTTTTTGAATTCGGACGGGGGCAGCATGAAGACGTCCGGAGCATTCTGTGCCGGGACGGCCTTGATTTTGCTTCGTTCGGCGTCGATTTGGGCGGGATTATCCGGTGTGTTGCCGCCGTTCGGCGAAAAACGGCATGAATGCGTAAAAAAATATTGAAAAAAACTCCGGATACCTATAGGTTAACGGTTGTACGCAGATCCCGGAGGGGATCAGGCTCATAAGAAATCAAATGAGCGGCGTTTATTTTACATCCACTGAAAAAATGAGTATGAATATGGGAATGAATCCTCGGGGACGTTCACGCGGGCGGAATCATAATAACTATAACAACAACCGCCGGTTCAACAGCGGTTTCTCCAGAAATACGGTATTTGACAGTTCGGGGCCGGCCGGGCGTCTGCGCGGAACGGCTTTCCAGCTGATGGAAAAATATCTGGCGGCGGCGAAGGATGCCATGTCTTCCGATCGTGTTCTGGCCGAAAACTGTCTTCAGCATGCGGATCATTACATGCGTGTGAACGCACTGGCCGCGGCTTCGGAAAACACCCGTTTCGTCAATCCGAACGCGCCGCAACCGGTTATTGAGGAAACGCCGCTGATCTCCGATGTCGTCGACGAACCCGCAGCAGAAGGGGCGTCCGGGGGCGCCGAGCCGGAAAAACAGCCGGAACCCGTCATTGTTTCGTTCCCGAAGACCGAAGACAAATCGTTGCATGAAATTGCCCGGATGGATCTGTCCGTTCCGGTGGCGGCCATGTCCGAAAACGTAAAGCCGCGCCGGGGTCGCCCGCCTCTGCCGAAGCCCCCTGAGGGCGAAGCGCCGGCTCCGAAACGCCGGGGTCGTCCGCCTCTGAAGAAAACAGCCGACGCGTAAGGACGCCCGTCATGAACAGGCATCTGTTGCGCGCGCTGTGCGCCTTCATTCCTTCCAGAAAGGGTCGCAAATACGTCCGCCAGCATGCCGACGGCTGGATGCTCAGGCTTTTTCCCTTTCAATACAACACCGCCCGGAAAAGAATGGCGCAGGAACCGGCCTTCCCGCATTACCTTTCAATTGCGGCAACCGTGAAAAACGAAGCGCCGTATATCGCCGAGTGGATCGAATATCACAAGCTTGTCGGCGTTGAAAAGTTCTATATTTACGACAATGAATCCGACGACAACCTGACGGACGTTTTAAAACCGTATATCGAAAGCGGCGACGTTGATTATACCCTGTGGCCCGGTCAGGGACAGCAGATTCCCATTTATAACGACGCCGTCCGCAAAAGCCGCGGGGAAACAAAATGGCTGGCGGTGATTGATCTGGACGAATTTCTGGTGCCTCTGCAGACGGAAACGGTGCCGGAGCTTTTGAAGGAATACGAGGATCAGGTCGGCCTTGTCGTGCATTGGCTGATTTACGGAGACAACGGCCACGCGACAAAAACGGACGGTCTGGTGATTGAACGCTTTACGGCGCATTCCGAACCGTCTTATGAGCACAACCGTCATATCAAGTCGATTGTCAATCCCCGCGAGGTCGTCGAAAAGCCCGTACATGAGGCTCTCTATCGGGGCGGTGTTTTTGCCGTGAACGAAGACCGCGAATTCGTTCCGGGAGCGACATGGCTTCCCATCCGTCAGGAAAAAATCCGTCTGAATCATTATTTCGGTAAATCTCTGGAGGAATACAAAGCCAAGCGCAGCCGCGGGCTGGCGGATAAAAAAGGCGTTATCTATTCCGAAAAGGAATTCATCCTGAACAACCGGAATGATATCCGGAATGACCGGATCATGGAAAAGTACGTACCGCGGATCAAGGCCGCCCTGGCGGAAAAGGGATTCGACGGCAGCGGAATGCGGCGATAGGGAAAAGGCCTCGGAAGAGGCCTTTTTCGGCCGCCGGATCAGAGCGGATTTCCATCATCAGAACCGCGGCTGTCCCCGCCACGGAAGAGATATCGGGAAGGCTGTTTCAGGGAGACCGGTCATAACACGCGTACGCGGGCTTTGCGGTATCGTTTATTATAAAAGGAATCTCTTTTGGCGCCGCGCCGCAGATCAGAACTTTCCGTTCCCGGAAAAAGGGACGGCGCGGCGGCTTGGGACTGACGGAGGTTATCTCGTCTGTCCGGAGCGCATGCCGGAAAGGACGGAATGCTTTGCCGCCAGACTCTGTTTTGAGGCGGCGCCGCGCCGAGCCGTTTCGTGGCGGACGTCGCTCCGGGTGTAATAGGAAGACCACTGCTCCTGCGGCGGAGCCTTCTTCCCTTCGGCCAGCACGTCCGACCAGTCGCGATCGGCGGCAGGAACGGCTCTTTTCCTTTCGAGGGCTTCCAGTTCATGAGCCGACATTTTGGCGACGCGTTCCCGAATCATGGCCGGAACATCAATGACAACGCTGTTGAACTTATCCGCTCGCGTGCCTTTTTTATCGTCGTTGAAACCCATCAGAAATTCGTCGCTTTCCATCATCATCATGTGGTGCGGCCGTCCGGCCTTTGTCAGCGCAATGACAAGGGTTCCGGGCTGAAGCCCCTTATCAGCGGCCAGCTTTCCAAAGCCCCCGGCATCAGCTGTCCGGTAAAGATGCGGACTTCCTTCAAGATGATCGACCAGATTGGCCGGACGCAGGGCTTTTCCTGTTTCGGGAAGGAAATCGAAAGCCTGATCGCCATAGCGGGCTTTCATCTTGTACAGGCTGAGCAGGATGCCCTGCGCACAGTAGCCGTTCAGGTCGGTTTTGCCTTCGGACGTGTCAACCCGGCCGTCAAAAGCGGCGTACCGGTTCGTCTGAGCTTTCAGGACGGCCATTTTTTCATCAAAGAGCTTTGCGTCTCCGTGCGGGCCGACGAAGCGCCATGCGCCTTTTTCCTCGCGAACCGTATTGAATTCCTTTGGCTTTTCCGCTTGGGCGTCTTCATACATCCGGCGCAGTTTTTTTTCGTCGCGGGCGCGCATGCATTCCTGAAGCTCTTCCGTTTTCCCGGCGTCGCCCCGGTACAGTTTAACCAGAACATCAGACAGAAAATCGGGCGTCCGTTCAAAGTCTTTTAAAAAGCTTTCTTTCAGATCCGGATCCTTGCGGAATGTTTCCCGCGCGGCGGCGTTCAGTTCAGACATATAAGCAAACCGCGCATGGACGTCCCGGACGAATTCGGAAACAAGAGCGTCTGCCGCTTTTTCCCGCCGGGCGGCCAGCGACGAAGCCTCAAGGGCGCTCAGTTCAGCCATAAGAGGGCGGCGTTCCGGTTCGGCGGTCATGGCGTTTTCCTTTCCAGCAGCAGAAATATAATTATACCTCTTTTTGTCCACAGAATAAAACAGGATTCAGAAGTCTCTGCGGCGTTTGTTTTTACTTTTATATCCTGATTGGCATCTTGCGCGGTTGTCAACGTCAGTCTATATGAAGGTATATACTTTTTCTTTTTATAAAAGGACAATGCGTAATGAACGTCGATAAATTAACCGAAAGAAGCCAGGGGTTCATTCAGGCGGCTCAGGGATTGGCCGAAAGGAATGGCAATCAGTTTGTCACGCCGGAACATCTGCTGAAAGTTTTTCTTGACGACCAGGAAGGAATGGCGTCCGGTTTAATCGCCCGCGCCGGCGGCGATCCGAAAAAGGCGCTGCGGGACGTGACAGCCGCCGTTGACCGCCTGCCCAAGGTTTCCGGGTCAAGTGTACAGTGCTATCCCAATCAGCAGTTTGGGAAAATCATCAATCAGGCCGAGGAAATCGCCAGAACGGCCGGCGATGAATATGTGACGGTGGAACGTATCCTGCTGGCCATGCTGGTTGTGCCCGATACGCCGGTGCATAAGATTCTGGCGGACTGCGGCGTGACGGCACAGAAGCTCAACGTCGCCATTGAAGAACTGCGGCAGGGGCGGAAAGCCAGTTCTCAGAATGCCGAAAGCAAATATAACGCCCTGAAAAAATACACTCTTGACTATACGGCGCGCGCCGAAGAAGGAAAACTGGATCCCGTTGTCGGCCGTGACGAGGAAATCCGCCGTACGGTTCAGGTTCTGTCCCGCCGGACAAAGAACAATCCGGTTCTGATCGGCGAGCCGGGCGTCGGCAAGACCGCCGTCGTCGAAGGGCTGGCGCTCCGTATCGTGAACGGCGACGTGCCGGAAAGCCTGAAGAATAAGCGTCTGATGGCTCTGGACATGGGCGCATTGATTGCCGGGGCAAAATACCGTGGCGAATTTGAAGAACGTCTGAAAGCCGTTCTGGAGGAAATTCGCGCCGCCGAAGGCAAGGTTATTCTGTTCATTGACGAAATGCACACCATTGTCGGGGCCGGGGCTTCCGAAGGATCGATGGACGCGTCGAACCTGTTGAAGCCGGCTCTGGCGCGCGGCGAAATGCACTGTGTCGGTGCGACGACCCTGGACGAGTACCGCAAGTACGTTGAAAAAGACGCGGCGCTTGCCCGCCGTTTCCAGAAGATTGACGTTCCGGCGCCGACCGCGGATGAATCAGTTCAGATCCTGAAGGGGCTTCGCGCGAAGTTTGAGGAGCATCACGGCCTCAAGTACACCGATAAGGCGATTGAGGCCGCGGTAACGCTTTCTGAGCGCTATATGAGTGATAAGAGGCTGCCTGATAAGGCGATCGATGTGATCGATGAGGCGGGTGCCGCGCAGCGGCTCCTGCCGGCCGAATCCCGAAAGAGCGTAATCGACGAGCGGGAGATTGAGGAAACCATCGCGAAGATGACGAAGATCCCGGTGGCGACGCTCTCTCAGGGCGACGAAGAGAAGCTGTATCACCTGCCGGAAGACCTGAAGAAGCGGATTTTCGGTCAGGACGAAGCGGTGGACGCGGTAGTGTCTGCCATCCGTCTCTCCCGTGCGGGCTTTGACAAGTCGGAC
>USCC01000053.1 GCA_900553035.1 uncultured Rhodospirillaceae bacterium
CCAAGTGTGATCCGTGTCCTTCGGGGACGCAGTGTACGTGTCCGAGTGGGCAGGTCGCGGACGGTTCAGGCGGATGCAAAAACGCTGATCCGTGCGCGGGTGTCTCATGCCCTGCGGGACAGCAGTGTTCGGGCGGTTCATGCGTGGCGATTTCCGGATGGTGCGGGTCGGACAGCGGATGTTCAGGGGCTCAGAAATGCACGAACAACAAGTGCGTCGCGGTCTCCTGCGGAACGTGCCAGACGGCTAGCAATCACACCTGTGTCGCCGTATCCGGATGCTGTACAAGTGACAGCGGATGTTCAGGGTCTCAGAAATGCACGAACAACAAGTGCGTCGCGGTCTCCTGCGGGACGTGCCAGACGGCTAGCAATCACACCTGTGTCGCCGTATCCGGATGCTGCAAGTCGAATTCCGACTGTCCGGGAACACAACAATGTTCCGCGAACAAGTGTGTCAATGTGCCCTGCACCTGCAACGATCCCGACTATTTCAATTGCAAAGTCGAAAATCACAAGGCCGTTTGTACCTGCAAAAGCAGCACTTGTTATTACGACGGCTACTGCTGGCAGGAAGGGCAGAGATGCCTTTACTGCGGCGCGGCGGGCAGCGGCGTGACGTCCGCGGGGAAATGTATCGATTTCCGTAATGGAAGCACCTTTGATCCTCTTCCCCATTATTAATTTCAGGGCAAAGGCACCGGATTCGTCGGGTGCCTTTCCTTTGCGAATCGGAGTTCGAATCGTCTTTTTTCAGGTATCACAGCCCTGTTTTTTGCGTTTTTTTTAAATTTTTTCTATTTTTATTTTACGTATTTTTTAAACGACAGTCCATTTTACCTGTTTTTATGCCTTAGTAAGTAAATCTTCCGTACTTGTTTGTTTGTCCATTTTTTGAAAAGATATTTTCACACATTAAATTAAGGAGCAAAAAACAATGGCGGATAAAAACAGTTTGGGCCCGGCTTACAAAGCCTGGGACGTTAAGGATAAAGAAGAAAAGCCGTATAAGGACGCCGTTAACGTTCTTTCCGGCGATGAAAACAAAAGCCGTACGACGGATATTGAAACGTATGAGGTAACCGACGAAGAAATTGCTGCAAAAAAAGCGAAAAAGCCGGAAAAGGATTTCTTTGCAAGAGCCCCTTATGAAGCCTGGGACATAAAAGAAGAAAGTGAAAACCCGTACAAACATGCGGTTAATATCATGTCCGGCGACAACAGCAAAGGACGCTCTGAAGGAAAACGCATCACCGATACGACACTCTCCGAAGGGGCTTATGAAGCCGAGCTGACATGGCGTCTGACGGATGGAGCGGAGCGCGTTGCCGAAGCGAATGCGAAAGCCGGCAAAGAAAAAAAGGATGAAAAATCCGACGCGAATTTCTTTTCCAGACCCGCTTACGAAGCATGGGCGCCCAAAGAAGAAGAGCCGAAAAGCGAGAAAAAAGCCGCCATTGAAGCCAACAAAGAGCAGTACAAAAAAGATGCCGCCCTTTTGAAGGAAATGGAAGAGAACGAAAAGAAAGATAAATCCGGGAAGATCTTCTGGCGCGAAGGCAGACCCGAGTATCCCGACCAGCTGGGTGATTTCAGACGCTCCAATATCATGGAAGGGCCTTGGAATGCACAGACGGAAAAGACCTTTCTGTCGGCGGACTTTGCCGCAAGGCTCAATCCCAAAACGCAGGCGATGTACAACCGTTACTTCAAAGCCAAGGAAGACCCGAAAGGTCTGGATTCCGATCCGACCCTCAAAAAGTGGGTTGAATACGGTGATAAAAAGGCGGATATGATCAGAGAACAGAATGCCCGGGAAGTCCGGAATGCGCCTAAGAAAGGCTACTCGGATCAGGCGCACATGATGCATCTGAACGGCCAGCGCGGCCGCTGAATCTTCGGCCTGAACAGAAAACCCTCCGGCATACCGGAGGGTTTTTTTGCCGCCTTTTCCAAACGTCTCCGCCCTTTGTACATTGGTGAAACGCCTCCAATTCCCGCATCCGGAATCGTAGCTGGCCCGGACACCGAATGCCGACCGCCGTCGCCGGAACGCCATAAAACGCCGCGCTGACGGAACACTGGCGGTTCCGCTGTCATAAAACGCCCGGGGGGCCGCCTTTTCCAAACGTCTCCGCCCTTTATGCATTGATGAAACGCCTCCAATTCCCGCATCCGGAATCGTAACTGGCCCGGACACCGAATGCCAACCGCCGTCGCCGGAACGCCATAAAACGCCGTGTTGACGGAACACTGGCGGTTCCGCTGTCATAAAACGCCCGGAAACAGCTTGGATTTTGGCGTCCCTGCCCTTTCCACCCCCCTGAAAAGGTTTTTCCCATCTCAGGCTCCGCGCGGTTCTCTGCCGCGAAACAGGGCCGTACCTGCGGAGCCTCTTTGCAGGAATCCGGGCAGTCTCTGACTCTTCCATCCTTTTTCAAAGCATCTTTTTCATACGTCCTTCCACAGCCGTTTTCACGGAAACAGCACAAAAAAATCCCCTCGGAATGAGGGGATTTTTCAATGACCTGAAATGGCTCAGGCTCCTTTTTCAATCTTTTCAGCTTTGACCGGCTCCGTGCCTTCCGCTTCTTCCTCACCTGTAATCATCTGGTGGGAAAGCAAACCGGCGTTGGAACGAATCTGCTGTTCAATTTCATTGGAGATTTTCGGATTTTCCTTCAGGAAGGTGCGCACATTCTCGCGTCCCTGCCCCAACCGCTGGCCTTTGTACGAAAACCACGCGCCCGATTTTTCAATCAGGTTGGCCTTTACTCCCAGATCAATCAGTTCCCCGGTCTTTGAAATGCCTTCGCCGTAAATGATGTCGAACTCAACCGTTTTGAACGGAGGAGCCACCTTGTTTTTGACAATCTTGACCGTCGTGTTGTTGCCGATCGTTTCATCCTTGTCCTTAATCTGTGCCCCGCGGCGGATTTCCATACGGACAGAGGCATAAAACTTCAGCGCATTGCCGCCCGTTGTCGTTTCCGGATTGCCGAACATGACGCCGATTTTCATACGAAGCTGGTTGATGAAAATAATCAGCGTGTTGGAACGCGCAACCGACGCCGTCAGCTTGCGGAGAGCCTGGCTCATCAGACGAGCCTGCAGGCCAACGTGAGAATCACCCATTTCACCCTCCAGCTCGGCCTTGGGCACCAAGGCCGCAACAGAGTCGATCACCAGAACGTCAATCGCACCCGAACGGACAAGCGTGTCGGCAATTTCCAAAGCCTGTTCCCCGGTATCGGGCTGTGAAATCAGCAGGTTGTCCAGATTGACGCCTAATTTCGCCGCATACGCCGGATCCATGGCATGTTCCGCATCGATATAGGCGCAATTTCCGTTCTGCTTCTGCGCCTGTGCAACGACATGCAGAGCCAGCGTCGTTTTACCCGAGCTTTCCGGCCCGTATACCTCAATGACGCGCCCGCGGGGCAGCCCGCCGATTCCCAAAGCAATGTCCAGTCCCAGGGATCCCGTCGAAATCGCCGGAATTTCCACCGCGTTTTCCTGCTGTCCCAAACGCATGATCGAGCCCTTGCCGAACGCGCGTTCAATCTGGCTGAGGGCGGCGCTTAAAGCTTTTTCCTTGTCCATCGTATCCTTATCCACTAAATGCAAAACAGTTTGATCCATTTCCTGCCTCTCTTATCCCACAAAAACGTTCGGGGAGCAACACAGTAAAATGTACCATATTTGTTCTCATATTCAAGAAAAAAGAGAACAAAATAAAAACATTTTTTATCCCTTTAAGGCGGCCGGGTCTCCGAAAGCCAGAATATAAGGATTTTCAAGGCTCGGCTTCCGGTAGCTCAGCGGGCGCCCCTCTTCATCCGTGATTATTCCGCCGGACGCTTTCAGTATGGCGTGAGCCGCCGCCGTATCCCATTCGTGTGTCCGGTGCGTACACGGGTACAGATCGCCGTTCCCCGCCGCAATGTCGCAGAATTTCAGAGAACTTCCCCGGCGGCGAAATTCCGAGACAACACGCCGGCCGACCAAACGCTCGGCCTCTTCCGGCCGGTAGTGGGAACGGCTGATCAGCACCGTATACCCTTCCGCAGGAACGCGGCGGGTTTTCAGAAGCGTCGTCCGCCCCTCCCGGATTTGAAACGCCTGATTCGGGCTCTGCGTGAAATACAGCTCGTCAATCGCCGGAGCGTATACAACCCCGAACACCGGCATGTTCCCGTCAATCAGGCCGATATTGACCGTGAACTCGCCGTTTTTTTTGACAAATTCCTCCGTCCCGTCAATCGGGTCAACCAGCCAGAAGTACCGGCCGTCCAGAACGGGCATTTCTCCTTCGGCGACATGTTCCTCGCCGACGGCCGGAATGTCCGGCGTCAAAGCCTTCAGCCCCGTAAAAATCACTTTTTCCGCGCTCACGTCCGCTTCCGTCACCGGGGAAGCGTCCGCTTTACGGTATACGGCGAAATCCTGCCGGTATACCTTCATCGCCGTTTCGCCCGCCACTTTGGCCAATGCAATGATTTCTTCGACCAGAAAAGGATATCTATCCATTTTTGCCCCCCAGAATGAATTTGATTTTTTCGCCCAGCTCCCGCAGGCTGAACGGTTTCGGCAGGAAGTGAAAATCCGGCATGTCCTGTATTTCGCCGCGAGCGGCTTCCTCGGAAAAGCCCGAAATCAGCAGGACTTTGGTTCCGGGCCGCTTCGCGCGCACCTCGGACGCCAGAGTCACGCCATCCATGCCGGGCATGATCATATCCGTCACCAGAACGTCGAAAGCTGTCCCTTCGGCAACGCGTTCCAAAGCTTCTTCGGCGCAGGTGCAGTCAATGACCGTGTAGCCTTTCCCCTTCAGCGCCCGTTTTGTCACCGCGCGCACGCCGTCTTCGTCCTCGACCAGAAGAACCGTTTCGGAACCGGTTAAATCCTCGGATGGCGGCAAAGGCGGCGGCAGTTCAGGCTTGGCCGCCATGAAATCAAATGTCAGCTGGTCTCCGGTTTTCGGAACATTCGGCTTCACGCGAACGAACTGGCGGACGACTTCGGCATCGCAGGCCGGCAGGGGACGGGCGTCCTTCACCCGGCCGTTTTCGCGGGCAGCTTCCTCGGTCAGGCGGCGAACCTCTTCGGGCGTATGGCGGGGCAGATAAATGCTGAACGTCGTCCCGGCGCCGGGCGTGCTCTGCACCCGGATATAGCCTCCGACCTGACGGATGTTGCCGTATACCATGGCCAGCCCAAGCCCCGTTCCGGAATCGCTCCCGCCGCTTTTGGTCGAAAAGAACGGCTCGAAAATCCGCTGCAGGACATCTTCGGGAATCCCCGTTCCCGTATCCGAAACGTCAATGACGACGTATTCGCCGGGAATAATGTCCTCTGCCCCGACATGGGGGGCGGACGTTACCTTTTCCGCCCGCGTCCGGATCGTGAAAGTCCCCCCGTCGGGCATCGCGTCGCGCGCGTTCACGGCCAGATTGACCATAACCTGGTCAAACTGCGTCTTGTCCACACGCACAAAGCCCAGATTGCGGCCGTGCTCCACCTGTACCGTCACTTTCGTTCCCAGAAGCCGTACCAAAATGTATTTCAGTTCGGCAAAAATCTCGGTCACGTCCAGATACATCGGCTTCAGGCGCTGTTTACGGGAATAGGACAGCAATTGCCCGACAAGGCTGGCCGCGCGCATGGCGCTGTAATGCACATTCATCAGCTCGTTAAAGTCGGGACTGGCCGGCGGATGCGTCTGCAGCAACAGATCCGTCGACCCCAGAATGGCCGTCAGCAGATTGTTGAAGTCATGCGCGATCCCTCCGGCAAGCTGGCCGATGGCCTGCATTTTCTGAGCCTGCGAGAACTGCATTTCCAGATTGCGCCGTTCGGTATTGTCAATGAAATGGGCAACAACGCCCGCAATGTCCGGCTGGCCGTCCGTCCCTTCCGCCATCATCGGCGTGACGAAAACCCCGGCAACCTTTTCGCGCACGGTTTTCAGTTTCACCTCGCTTTGAGCCCGGGGAATAAAGCCCATCTTGACCTTGGCGATTTTGTTTTCCAACTCGGCCCAGTCCTCGGCGTCGAAATATTCCTCCAGAGGCGCGCCGACAGCCTCTTCGCGTTTACGGCCCATCATCTGAAGAAACGCACCGTTCGCCTCTGTCACAATGTTTTCCATATCGATAAAGGCAATACCGACCGGGGCTTCCTCAAACAGCCATGAAAAGCCCAGGCGGGCTTCGTTGGCGGACTGTTCGCGCTCTGCCTGGGAAGCGACTTCGCGCACAACGGCGGCTCGGAGCATCGTTTCGCCGTTTTCGTCATATACCGCATGACTGACAAACGCCGTAAACATTGTTCCGAAACGCGTCCGGAACGTCAGCTCGCCATGCCACAGGCCGTCCAGCTCGGGCATATGCGTCCCGGCCAGAATGTCGGAAAGGCGCTTTCCCTTCACTTCACGGGGATTGGTATAGCCCAGCCATTCACATAAACGCTGGTTGATGAAATGGATGACGCCGCCCGCGTCAATCTGATAAAGGCCGATCGGGAGTACGTCAAGAAATTCGCCCAGCTCGTGCATTTCCTGACGGATGACTTCGTCCAGAGCGCGGCGCGCCGTAATGTCGGCCACGCGCCAAAGCGTTCCCACGCCGATCTGACGGATGCTGACGCGGAACCATTCGCAGGAATCCGAACCGGCCTCTGCGGGATGCAGAGCCAGTTCCACGGATGTTTCCGCCTTGTTACGCACGGCCGCTTCAAACTTTGCCAGCGCCAGACGGTTGCCTTCCTCGTCAACGGCGCGCTCTGTCACGGCCTGCGCCAGCGGAGAAGAACCGAAAAAGCGTCGGCCGGCGGCGTTCATATACGTGACGCTTCCGTCCGGGGCGCACAGAACGCACGCGTCCCCCAGGCTTTCCATCAAAGCCGCGACGGTTTCCCAGTCTTTGGCAAAGGCGCCCAGTCCCAGACACGATGCGATTTTTTTCCCCAGTGACGGCACGTTTTATTCTTCCTCCTGATTCGGGAGCAGTTTACCCTGAAGCTGATAGACGTATTTAATGACTTCCGCCACAGCGGCATAATGCTCCAACGGAATGGGAGAGTCAATTTCAACCGCCGCAAACAGAGCCCGGGCCAGCGGCGGATTTTCAACGATGGGCACATCGTTTTCCCGCGCGATTTCCTTGATTTTCAAGGCAATGAAATCCTGCCCTTTGGCCACGACTTTCGGCGCGTCCATTGAATCGGGGTCATACTGAAGGGCAACAGCAAAATGGGTCGGGTTCGTCACCACGACCGAAGCGTTCGGAACCGCGGCCATCATCCTTTTACGGAAACGTTCCATACGGATGGCACGCAGGCGCATCTTGACCTGCGGGTCGCCTTCCATCTGCTTGTATTCATCCTTGACTTCCTGTTTTGTCATCCGCTGCCGTTTCAGATAGGAAAATTTCTGATAGAAATAGTCGGCAAAGGCGATAACAAACGTAATCAGCACCATCGTAAACAAAATCAGCAGCAGCAGCGTGTGCATCAGATCCAGAACCGAAGCCATATCGAACGACGAAGCGTTCAGGACGTCCAGAATCCGCGGACGGACGACCATGACTCCGGCCCATCCGACGGCGATGATTTTCGCCAATCCCTTGAGCATATCGACGATTTTGGCTTTGGTGATGAACTGTTTTGCGTTCGCGACAAAGTTCAGGCGATCCCATTTTAATTCCAGCCGTTTCGGCGTATACATGAAGCCGATCTGAACCAGAGCCGAAACCATTGCCAGAAGAACGAACAGCCCCAACGGAAGCATCAAAGCTTTCAAAAGGTCGAACGAGGTTTCCAGAAACAGATCCCTCAACCCCAGCGGATCAACGGGCAACTCTTCGGGTCTTTCGATGAATTTGACGGACAGGGCCGCTGTTTTGCGCATGACCGAAGGCGCCATCGCCCACAGCATCATCAGTGCCGCGAACAGCATGAACCAGCTTTTGACTTCCTGAGACAGGGGGACGTTGCCCTCTTCGCGGGCGCGTTCCAGCTTTCGCTCGGAAGCCTCTTCCGTTTTAGAGGACTCGTCCTGTTCGTCTTCGGCCATTGTCCCCTTCCCTTACATTGCAAACAGACGCACGTTGTCTTCAAAATACCGCAGGAACCAGTACATCATCAGCGGAAGCGAAATCAGCAACAGCGCCAGCCCCAGATACACCTGAAGCGGCATCACAATGAACATGATGTTCAGCTGCGGCATCAGACGCGACATGACCCCCATGGAAGAATATAAGAGCACCATCATGATAATGAAAGGCGAACCGATCTGAAATCCGTAATTAAAAGCCGTCGTCAGAGTCTGCCCCAGCATTTTTGCCATATCTCCGACCAGAAGCGCCTGCCCCGGCGGAAACAGGCCGTAGCTGGCAATCACAGAGCCCAGCATGACATGGTGCAGGTTCGTCACGACAATCAGCAAAATCGCAATCAGCATCAGAAAATTCGTCAGGACAGTGGATTGAACGTTCGTCGTCGGATCAAACGCCGTCGCGTTGGAAAAGCTGGTGGCCTGGCTCGCGCTTGTCCCGATCAGATCTATGGCGACCAGAAGGAAAAACGGGAACAGACCAAGGAACAGTCCCGCCGTCACTTCGATCAGCAGAAGCCTGAAAAGCTCAAGAATGCTCTCCGGCGCCGGCGGCATCAGCTTTGACAGAAGCGGCGTCAGAAGGACGGAAAGGGTCAGCGCAAAAATCAACCGGATGCGAGCCGGAATATATTTCGACGCAAAAAAGGGCATAAAAAGAAAAGCGGCGCTCAGGCGCGCAAAAACAAACAGAAAATGATAAATCTCCAAAGACAGCAGTTTGTCCCACAGCATTTATCAATACCCCAGGGCGACAATGCGGTCGTACAGTCCTTCGGTGAAGATGCGCAGCCGTTCCATCATGAACGGCAGAAGAAAGATCAGAGAAACGAAAACCAGAAGGATTTTCGGCACGAAAACCAGCGTCATTTCCTGCAACTGGGTCAATGTCTGGAACAGGCCGATCAGAAGGCCGACGAACATGGCGATAAACAGAAGCGGACTGACGACCAGAAGAAGCGTGTACACGGCGTCCTTCCCGACTTCCAAAACCATTACTTCATTCATGGACGCACGCTCCGTTTCCGCCCCTCAGATGGGCATCTGCAAAATTTCCTGATACGCCGAAACAACTTTATCCCGGACGGCGACAACGGTTTCCAAAGCCATCTGGGCGTTTGAAACGGCCATGACGACGTCCTGCATGTCGGCGGTGCCCTTAATCGCTCTCATGCTCATGACTTCGGCGTGCTTATTGTCCTCTACGGCTTGGTCAAGCGTGGTACGAACCAGGTGGGCAAACGTACCGGCAGGGGCAATATTTTCCTCCCCCCCGGAAGGTTCCACCGTCCGCGCCGCCGCCGCCTGATAGGCCGAAAGGGCACTGCTGATGTTCATCGCCATATCTTTTCTTCCTCACACAAAAACGTTTCAGCGGATCAGATCCAGAGTTTTCGACATCATGTCTTTTGACACGGAAATCACATTAACGTTGGCGTCATAGGTTCGTTGCGCCTCGCGCATGTCCATGGTTTCAATCAGGGGATTCACATTGGGCAGAAGGACATAGCCGTCGGCCCCTGCCGCGACATGGTTCGGATCATATTTGCGTTCCAGCTGTCCGCGGTCGCGGGACACACGTCCGACCTTGACCAGCTCGGCGCCGCTCGCCCGGTCCAGCTCGTTCCGGAAAGTGACGGTTTTGCGGCGGTACGGCTGGCCGCCCGGCGTTTTGGACAGAGAATCCTGGTTGGCCAGATTTTCGGAAATGACGCGCAGACGCATGGCCTGAGCCTTCATTCCGGACGTCGCGATCGTTTTGCTGAGCGTTAAGTCATCCATATTTCTTCTCCTTCAGGCCGACCTTATTTGACGCCTTTCAAGGCGGTTTCGATCATAGCGACATTTTTGCGGAACAGTGTTGTTGCCCTGTCATGTTCGCCGCGTGTCGTATCGATTTTTGCCATCTGTTCCTCAAGCACGACTCCGTTCTTGTCAATACTGGTTTCAAACGGGCGGCGCGTCTTCTGGACTTTTGCCTTTCCATCGGGTGTCGGGGACATATGGCGGGCATCGGTCTTCACGATTTCCGTTTCACGGGAAGCCGCCGTCCGGTGAGCCGGATTCGTCCGCGCCACGGGGACATGTCGGCTTTCGCCCAGGAATTCCTGAAACTTGATCGGTTTCAGATCGGAAGGCATGTAATTCGGCGTATCGGCATTGGCAATATTTTTGGCCAGAACGGACTGACGTTGCGCCAGCCAGCGCATTTTCTCTTCGCTCATCTGAAAGAATGTCAGGTTTTGTAAATCCATTTTCCGAACTCCCGTCCTTGAGGTTTGATTTTGACTCGCATTTCTTTAAAAAAAGTGAATCAATCTCCGCAGTTATCGTTGCAAAAAACGTGCCATCAAGGAATCATTTCCGTCCATCCCTAAAGGATGCCTGTTTTTCGCCGCCTTGAAAAGAATTTTATTTTCTTCTCACGCAAAGAAGACTATATACACCTCGTTTTTCTGTTTCCGGAGCCGCCCGCATGAACGCTGTCTATCCTGTCCTTCTTCTGATTCTTTCGAATATTTTCATGACGTTTGCCTGGTATGGCCATCTGAAATTCAAATCGGTGCCGCTGTACACGGTCATACTTGTCAGCTGGGGAATCGCCTTTTTCGAATACTGCCTCCAGGTTCCCGCCAACCGGATGGGGCACGAATACTATTCCGCCGCCCAGCTGAAAGGCATGCAGGAAATCATCACGCTTGCGGTGTTCGCTCTGTTTTCCCTTTTTTATCTGGGCGAGGACATCCGGTGGAACCACATCGCAGGATTCATCCTTCTTGTTCTGGCCGGCGCTCTGATATTTAAAAAATAGAAATCCTCTTTTTTTTCAGGTACCATTAACGCTACCGCAAAAACATCAAGGAGTTATTTTTTATGAGTACGTTTGTCATTTTCCTGATCATCCTGGCGATTGCCGTCCTGATGGCCGGGGTAAAAACGGTTCCGCAGGGAATGGAATATACCGTCGAACGTTTCGGCCGCTACACCCACACGCTGAAGCCGGGGCTGAACATCATCATTCCGTTTGTCGACACAATCGGCGCCAAGGTCAACATGATGGAACAGGTTCTGGACGTCCCCTCGCAGGAAGTCATCACCAAGGACAACGCAATGGTCACCGTTGACGGCGTTGTCTTTTTCCAGGTTCTGGATGCTCCGCGCGCTGTTTACGAAGTCCGCCAGCTGCAGGTTGCCATCCTGAACCTGGTCATGACGAACATCCGTACCGTCATGGGCAGCATGGATTTGGACGAACTCCTTTCCCAGCGCGACATCATCAACCACCGTCTGCTCAGTGTTGTGGATGAAGCGACCTCGCCGTGGGGGATCAAGGTCACCCGTATTGAAATCAAGGACATCCAGCCGCCGCGCGATTTGATCGAATCCATGGCTCGCCAGATGAAGGCGGAACGTGACAAACGCGCCAACATTCTGGAAGCCGAAGGTCTCCGCCAGGCACAGATTCTGAAGGCCGAAGGTGAAAAGCAGTCCGCCGTTCTTCAGGCCGAAGGCCGCAAGGAAGCCGCCTACCGCGATGCGGAAGCCCGCGAACGTCAGGCCGAAGCGGAAGCCAAAGCAACAACCGTCGTTTCCGAAGCAATCTCGCGTGGCGACGTGAATGCCATCAACTACTTCCTGGGCCAGAAATACCTTGAGGCTCTGCAGGAAATCGGTACGGCAAAGAACAGCAAACTCGTCCTGTTGCCGGTTGAGGCGACAAACATCCTGGGCTCGATTGCGGGCATTGGTGAAATCGCCAAGGAAGCCTTTGCGAAACAGGCTCCTGAAAAAGCGGACGAACCGGCCCCCAAGTCCGGTAAAAAAGTCTGGTAGGAAAGGATAACGCATGATGGAAATGGCCGATTATTGGTACTGGCTGATTGCCGGCCTCGTCCTGATGGTTCTGGAAATTGTGACTCCGGGTGTCTTTTTCCTGTGGATCGGTATCGGCGCTTTTATAACGGGCGCCCTTGCCTATCTTTTCCCGGCTCTTGACGGCGCCGTTCTGGGGACCGTCTTTGCCGTGCTGGCCGTCGCGTCGGCTTTCGGCGGGAAGAAACTCATCGGGAAAAAAGAGGAAACAAAATCCACACTGAACCGCCGCGCCGAACAGTATGTCGGCCACGTGTATCAGGTTTACGAACCCGTCGTTGACGGCCGCGGAAAAATTTCCGTTGCCGATACCGTATGGCCGGTCGTCGCGAAGGAAAACATCGCGGTCAATACGGCGGTCAGGGTCATCGGCGTCAAAGGAACCTTCCTGGAAGTCGAACCGCTGCATGACAAGTGACCGCCTCCGCTCTTTTCTTTTTTCAAAAACAGGAAGCATAACGCTGTTCGGCGTTATTCTTCTTGTTTTTGTTCTGACTCCGTTTGTCAGAGGAATTGACGGACTGCCTTACTGGTTTCACGATCATTTCTTTAATGCGGTTCAGATTGCCGAAAACGTCCGGACGCTTGGCTTTCCAACGATGGATTCACTGACACCGACGAATGATTTTTCCCCTGTATGGACTCTCCTTCTCGTGCTTTTTTCGGCTCTGACGCCGGTTCAAAGCCCTCTGTTCTTTGGACTCGTCCTGTTGGCTTTGGCCGGATCCGCCGTCCTGTCGCTTTATCTGCTGAACAGGCTTATTCATATTCTGGATCTGCCGTCTTCTCCGGCGGCGGTGTTCTTTACGAACGCCCTGTTCCTGGCCATGTTCATGCGTCTGGCGATTACGGGCACCGATACCGTATGGGCGGTTCCTGCGGTATTTGCGATGGCGCTTGCTCTCTTCCGTATGTTGCGACAGCCGTCGTTTGCCACGGGACTGACGTGCGGGCTGTCCGTGCTTATCGCCGCAGCCGTCCGTTTTGATGCGTTGGGCTTCGTCCTGACGGGAGCGTTTGTTTTTTATATGCAGTTCAACGGAAAAACGCCCGTCACTCTCAAGGAAGTCTTTAGATTTTTACCGGGATTTATGCTCGGGCTTCTTCCGGCGGCGGCGGTTCTGGTGCTTGGGTATTTCACGTTCGAAACCCCGCTTCCCTCCAGTCTTCAGTCCTGGATGAAAGTCCAGAACATTGCGCCGTGGAATATCCTGACCGTTTTGTTCTGGCAGCCGCTCCGGTATTTCTTCAGAATGCCGACGGCCTTTGCACTGACCACGATTCCGGCCCTGACCATCCTTACGGCCGCCTACGCGACCCTGCCCAGAACGCCGCATGTGCAGACTCCGAAAGACACCGTTTTTTACACGCTGATCTGGTTTCCGATTATCCAGCTGGGGCTGTTCGCTTTTTTTACGTACATGCAGCTTCCGGAATACGCGTTTTACCCTTTGTGTATCGGAACGCCGTTTGCGCTTCTGTATATTCTGGACAAGATTGATGGGCGCCTTGAATCCGACGCGGAACGGCGACAGGCAAACATTTTCTGGAATATTCTGGGGGGGCTGATGCTTCTTCTGAGTCTTCTGGTTGTTTCCCGGCCGCGGATTGAAGCCTATCGTCCGGTTGCCGAAACGGTGCGGGAATTTGCCCGGACTCATCCCGGTATTTACGCGATGGGGAGCGGTGCGGGAGTATCGGCTTATCTGAGCGGGATGCCCTTTGTACGGCTGGACGGACTGGCCGGAGACCACAGGATTCAGGACTATTTGGGGCAGCAGGCGGCTCTTTCACGGCCGTTTCTGCATTATGGCGTTGATTACTATGTGGCCGTCAACCTGCCGAAAGGGCATGAATGCTATGTCGCGCGGGAACCGAAAGAAAATACGCTGGGCGGCAACAACAAAGGCATGTCGGACTGGATGTGTGCCGTTCCCGTTTTATCCCGTGCGGCTTCACCGAAGATAAACGTCATGATCTTTGCGATCGGCCCCGAAGGCAAAGCCGTAAATAAAGACTGACGAAACCGCTTGAACCGTATAGCGCAAAAGCCGTTTCCGAACGACCGGGAGGCGTCCAAGCTTCAAAAGGCACCGGCTTCCTGTGTTCTGCCGCTAAACATAGCTTGATGGGCGAGGCTCTGAGGGGACTTTTCCAAAACGGAAAAGAGCAAAACCCCCTGCTAAAATCAGAGACTTTCCCATTCGCCGCTCTCGAACAACAGCGACAAGAACCCCGAGTACTCCAGAAGCGTACAAACAAACAGTGCAACATCTCCGAAGCATCAAGGCTCTGAAAGAACTCTGCCTTGCCTCCTTTTTTTTAAAAGCAAAAAAACGTCAGAAAAAACAAAGAATGCTTTGCAATACGTCCCGAAAACCCCCGCCGAAATCAGGGACTTTCCCTCCCGCCGCTCTCGAACAACAGCGACAAGAATCCCGAGTACTCCAGAAGCGTACAAATAAACAGTGCAACATCTCCGAAGCATCAAGGCTCTGAAAGAACTCTGCCTTGCCTC
>USCC01000054.1 GCA_900553035.1 uncultured Rhodospirillaceae bacterium
CCTTGATGGAGTTCTTCGTGGCCGCCCCGGGGGCTCCCGCGGCAGGCGCGGCGCCTGCGCCGAAAAAAAGTTCGGAAATACTGAACGAACTTTTTGACAATGGCGTTTCCTGTGTCACGGCGCCGAACGGCACCTTCCCGGTCAAGGACGATACGCGGTCTCTTCTGGCGCTGTTTTCCAACGGGCGATTCCTGGTCAGTGCGGAGCATAAATTCGACGGCCGCGTGATGAGCTTTGAAGTCCTGGCGCGCAAGCGACGGCTTCAGGTCGGCAAGGCCGAATACGTCCCCGTCAACCTGATCAAAGCCATTTACGACCGCGCCGCCAAGGAAGGCCCGACCGCAGAAATCGAAGATGAAGAAGGCGGCGCCGACCTTGAACAGCTTCAGATGCAGATCGACTATCTGAACATTTTGAAGCGCGCCGCCTCTGTTAAGGTTTCGGATATTCACGTCGTTGTCGGGAACGACCGCACGCAGGTCATGTTCCGCGCGAACGGCATGATGCAGGTCGAGCTTGAAAATTCAAAGGAATGGGGCGAAGCATTTGTCCGCGCGGCATTTGCATCATCCGACATTTCGGACGCGAACTATGCCCAGAACGAATATCAGGCCGCCCAGAAAGTGGGTGACACGCCACTGCGCGGTTCCCGCGGGAAACTGCGCCTGCCGCGAAATGTTCTGGGGGTCCGGCTTCAGTTCAACCCGATTGCGTTCGGTTCGCGCTATCTGGTCATGCGTCTGCTGTACGCGGACGACGATCCGGATAATGCGGGCGATCTGATGGCTTTGGGATACACGCAGAGGGAAGCGGACATGTTTTTCCGTCTGCGTGCCGTTCCGATCGGCATTATCATCATGGCGGGACCGACGGGTTCGGGGAAATCAACCACCCTGCAACGAAACATGATCAGCCTGCTTCAGGAACGTAATTACGAACTGAACCTGATCACGGTGGAAGATCCTCCCGAATATCCGATTCCCGGCGCGCGCCAGATGCCTGTGACGAACGCGAACACCGAAGCCCTGAAAGAACAGGAATTCACCAAGGCGCTGGCCGCCTCCCTCCGTTCGGACCCGGACATGCTGATGATCGGCGAAGTCCGTACGCTTTCCGCCGCACAGCTTGCTTTCAAGGGCGCGCTGTCGGGACACGGCGTGTGGACGACCCTTCACGCCAACAGCGCCCCGGCGGTGATTATGCGTCTGCGTGACATGGGGGTTGAAAACTTCAAGCTCCTTGACCCGGAAATCATGAAAGGCATGGTGTCGCAACGTCTGTTCCGCCGCGTCTGCCCGCAGTGCCGCATTCCCGTGACCCAACAGCCGGATCACCCGTCCGTCAAGCGTCTGCGTAAGGCGTTCGGCGACTTCGGCATGGAGCAGAGCTTTCTGAAAGGCCCGGGCTGTCCTTTCTGTGACAACCGCGGCGTCAAGGGACGTACGGTGGTCGGCGAAATTCTGACACCCGACGCGACATTCCTGGAACTTCTGGTCAAAGGTGAAACGAAAAAGGCCATTGATTATTGGACGGGCGACCTGAATGGCCGTACACTGAAAGACTGTGCAATCGAACGCATGCTGGGCGGTCTTTTGGATATTGAAGAAGTTGAACGCTGGTGCGGCTTGCTGGACGAGCGTCCTGTCTATTAAAAAACGGACGGAGAAGAGTAAATGGCGAAATCAAAGCTTTCACTGACAGACCTCAACCGATATTATGCAATGGCGATCTGCCGCATGAGCGGCGGTACGCGTCTGAAAATCTACCGCAAGCTTATTTCGCTTCTGCACAACCGTTTTTCATTGATGGACGCGTTGGATCGTATCAAGAACATTATTACGAATGACGGGAAAAACCCGGACGAACCGATGGCTCTGGCGATTCTGTACTGGTCGCGTTCCCTCCAGAACGGTAATCCGTTTTCCGTCGCGCTTGAAGGATGGGCGCCGGCTCGGGAACGTCTGATGCTTTCCGTCGGCGACGTGTCGCATTTGGAAGGGGCGCTGGAAAACCTGATCAAGGTGACGGAAGGAACGAACCGCATGACGGCCCCGCTGATTGGAGCGGTCAGCTACCCGATGTTCCTGTCCATGATGACCGTTCTGATTATTTACGCCATTGGTGCCTACATGGTGCCGCCGATGATGAACGCCGCCCCGAACACCCGCTGGACCGGCATGGCGCGTGACCTGGTCGGCCTGTCCGTCTGGATTCAGGAATACTGGATTCTGGCCTTTTCCTCTCTGCCGACACTGTTCTTTATCATTTATCTGTCGCTCAGCCGATGGAAAGGACAGCTCCGCGCCATATTCGACAATGTCCCCCCCTGGTCGCTGTACCGTATCTTCGTCGGCGTGACGTGGATGCTGGCAATGGCGGCTCTTGTCAAGGCGGGAACGCCGGTTTCTCAGGCTCTGCGTTCTTTGCGCCACGACGCCAGCCCCTACCTGCTGTACCGGATCGATGCCGCCCTGATCTACATCAATAACGGTGACAACCTTGGTGAAGCGCTCAATAAAACAGGGTTAGGCTTCCCGGATAAGGAAATCGTCGGCGACCTCCGGATTTACTCTGAAATGGACAACTTCCAGGGCGCTCTGGACCAGATGGCCAACGAATGGCTGGAAAGCAGTGTGACAGGTATTGAACAGAAAGCCGGCGTGTTGAACATGGTTGCAACGCTGTTCGTTTCCGGCGTTATCGCCTGGTCCGTCATGGGGACCTTCGCCATGCAGGAACAGATTACGCAGGGCATGGGCTGAACGTTTTTCCGGGATCGGCCGGGCGCGGGAAAAGTGTCCGGCTTCCGTATTCGGTGCAGGTTTTCCGGTTCCGGAACGCCGGGAACAACGAGACGTCGTACCTCCGTCTTCCAGAGCTAAAAGGAGTCGGCGGCAGAGAATCTCGGGCAAAATATGCCCGGTATTCCGGGACACGTTGTGCAAGACACGGATGCATGATTCCGTGCCGGCTTCAAATCCTGCGAATGATTTCATCCTCTGAGAAAAGCCCCTCTGTCGCCGCTTATTTTTCCGGCGTCAGATTCCGGTGGGATAAATCCATCTCTTAAGACAATCATGCAATGCCTGAAAAATGCATTTATTCGCTCATATCCAAAAAACGAATGTCCTCCGTCGACTATTATTTTCTAATTTAATTTTAAAGGCTCTGTAAAACAGGAAACGGAACGACTTCTGCCCCAGAAGGAGTGAAGCGGATAAAATGCCTTTTTTTAAGACAGGTCTTTTCTTTCGGCGCAGAAGGATAAAGTTTCCTTCTTTTTACTCTTTTTCCGACATTTAAATGCTCTTAATTGACACTTTTCATCACAGATACAGCCAGATAAATTATATAAGGAAGTAAAATCTTATGAACCCGTCAAATGAGATTCTTGACTTCACACGGGTCGGCGGAAGAGTCTTTTGAGCGGTTTTTGCAGAGCTTCCGGGGCCTTATTCGATATTCCCGCCGTCCTTCCCGGAGCACGGGACAGCGGCCTTTTCAATCGGAGGCCGAACATCTCCGCATTCGGCCCATGCGCATGACCTGGCCGCAGTATTGCTCTGCGGATTAAAATTCTACGGCCTCTTTTTTTGATTCAGCCGCATGTCCGGTATTGCGCCTCAGCCGCCGGGCGGCCGGAAATATCCGAAACAGGCGGGGATGAAAGGCCGGGCATCTCCGCCGGCTCGTCGCTCCGGTTCAGAGGCAGTACGGATCCGGCGGAACGGAAAATCAGTCCCGGAAATTAATGAACTGAAGCGGCTGATCAATCCCCAAAGTTTTGACAAAGGCAATCGCGGCCTGCAGGTCATCCCGTTTTTTTCCGGAAACACGCAGTTCATCGCCCTGAATGGCCGTCTGAACCTTCATTTTGGAATCCTTGACGGCCTTGACTATTTTTTTTGCGGTTTCCTGGGAAATCCCCTGCTTTATGCGGACGACCTGACGAACCATTGCGCCGGCCGCCTTTTCTTCCTTCTGAAAATCCAGGGCAGAAACGTCAAGCTTGCGCCGCGTCACATACATACGGAGCAGTTCCTGCACCTGTTTGAGTTTCAGATCGTCATCCGCCAGCAGGACGATATCGTTTTCCTTGCGTTCAATTGAACTTCTGGATCCCTTGAAATCGAAACGCTGGCTTATTTCCCGCGCGGCACCGGCGACTGCGTTGTCGACTTCGGCCATATCCGTTTTTGAAACAATGTCAAAAGAAGGCATTTTTTCCTCCGCAAAAATATTGAAACGGTTTTTAATATATAAAAAAAGGGGAAGGGCCGCAACCCTCCCCCCCTTTTCCGGAAAGAAGACTTATTCGACAATCCTGAGGTTTTCCGCCGAAGATCTGCCGTCACGTCCCGGAACCAGATCGTATTCAATCTGCTGTCCGTCCTTCAGGCCGCGGATGCCGGCCTTCTGAACGGCCGAGATATGAACGAAAACGTCCTTTGATCCGTCCGCAGGGCAGATAAAACCGAAACCTTTTGTATTATTGAACCACTTAACCGTACCAACACTCATAGCAACACTCTCTTCAAGTAATTAAAACCGGCCGTTCCCGACCACGTCCCGCACCTTCCCTCCGACGGAAAAAAGGAGAAAGACATTTTTTATATATATCATAAAAAAAAGAAAAAGTCACTTACTCCTTAAGTCGTAACAAAACAGTCAAATAAAAACATGCTTTTCCACTTTGTTTTTATTCAATAAAATTTCATGCACTTTTTCCTTCCAAAATTCGACAAAAAGGGTATAAATGGCATCAAGGAACAAGAAAATTCAGGAGAAAAAGGCAATGATGGAATTTTTTGAACACGTTGATCTGAATCAGCGTATCGCTTTTCTGGCGGCAATCGCCTATCTGGCTCGTGTCGACGGAGAGTTTGACGAGGATGAAAAGGAATTCTTCGTTGATCTGGCAAAGCTCTACATGCTGTCCAAAAACGACGCCAAAGAAGCCATCCGCCTGCGTTCGGAAGATGAAATCCTGCAGCTCGTCCGTCAGATTGAAGACCCGGGTCTGGCTCTGGTTCTGATCCGCGAGATGTTTTATCTGGGATATGAGGACGGCGATCTGTCCGATTCCGAAATCCTGTTCATCTCAAAGGTCGGCCTGACCCTGAACATCCCCATTGAAAAAATGGAACAGATCAGCAGCTGGGTCATCCGGGGAATCGAATGGGAAGAGGAAGGCGCCGACATCTTTTCCGACTATGTCCACGATCCCGACGTTTCCGACGCCGAGATGAATGAATACGAATTCTAAGGGTTGCACCCTGCGGGCAAAAAGAGTATAACGTTCCCAAAAGCCAACCAGTCAGGAGTATTTTATGGCGAAAGAAGAGTTATTGGAATTCAGCGGTGTCGTTGTCGAAAAACTGCCGAACGCCATGTTTCGGGTCAAATTGGAAAATGATCATGAGATTCTGGCCCACACGGCAGGAAAGATGCGCAAATTCCGCATCCGTGTCATGGTCGGCGACAAGGTTGACATTGAAATGACGCCGTACGACCTGACCAAAGGCCGGATTACTTTCCGCCATAAGACTCCCGTTTAACAGACGGACGTTTTTATCATAATGCTGTTTCAGGGTCTTTCCGGTCTTTACTGAAAATCCTCCTGAAATAGCCCTTTTCAACCGCTTCCCGTCATTTGACCGGAAGCGTTTTATTTTCCGGTGTTCCTTTGACTGCGACCGCAGGCAGGCTCCCCGCGGTCTTTATCCCCGCGAGAAAGCATTTATGTCCCCTTACATCCTTTCCTCTGGACTTGCCTCTCCGAGCGTTGTTTAATGGAAGAAACGGATAAAAGGAAAAAGACATGAGCGCCATCTTCTCTTCGGCGGAACCGGAAAACCAGGAATTAATCTCCCGCATTAACAGCGCCGTCGGCCGCCGTTTTTTCAAACCGGGGAAATGCGCGTTAAGTAAGGATGCCCTCCCCTTTTACCGGGAGGCTTTCCGGTTGCGCGCCACCAGCTTTTCAACCCTGCCCAACGTCACGAAAACGTTTGTGTTCGGCCGTGAAAATGTCATGGTCATGGACGGAACCTCGGAAGCCGTCAGTGAAGCCAACGAGCTGTTCGGGCTACGTCTGAGCCCTGCGAACGTTACCGCGTACGTTTCGTTCTTTTTCAGCTGTCTGCGCACGGCCGAGGGAAAGTTCCGCCTGATCCAGACGCCGGAGGACATTCCTTTTTCCGTCCCTGTTGATAACAGCCTGATACAGATTCTTGACGAGCTTCTTTCCCCGGCCTCTGTTGCCGAAGAAAAGGAAGGATATCTGCTGAACGGTTTTGTTTTGTATGGTTCAACGCTCTACAGAGCCGGGATTGCCGTCTCTGCGGCGGGCGAAGTCAATATCCGAAACGAGGAAGCCGTTTATGACGAACTGCCGGTTCAGAAAACAAGGCTGCGCTGAAAAAGGAAAAATCTGAGCATGAAAACATTACAGAAAGCCTTGAAAGGCGCGTCACGCGAACCGAAAAACCGGACAGATGCTCTTTCGGATGAACAGCTTCAAATCGATATTCTCCTGGAAGGGCGGCCTCAGGATCGGCGCAAGCTGATTCGGATTGTGAACGAGATGTGCCGCACGCCGTCCGGACGCACAATCATTGAAGCGGCAAACGAGGCCGGATACGCCCTTCGTTTCGACAGACAGCTGATTGAGGACGACCTGTTCGGCTATGCCGAACCGAATGACAGAATCTGCGCTCTGAATCCCGACAACACGATGGAGGAATCAATTGTCACCATGGCGCACGAACTGCGCCACGCCTTTCAGTTTGAAAACAAAATCACAGAGGAAGTTGACCTTCTGACGCATGATACGAAGACAAACCTGCATGTCAACCGGATCATGGAAGCGGATGCCGAGGCTTACGGATGTCTGGTCGCCTGGGATATGAAAGAAAAAGGCCATGCAAAGACATGGAACCTTTTTGCCGACGACTATCCCGAAATTGCCGGCGCTTTTGAAAGAGCCCTGCTGGAGGACGGAGACCGGGATCTGGCGCGGACGCAGGCGTTTCTGGGATGGTATGACAGCGACGAGCGCCGCGACGACTATGACGCGGATCAGCTTGAAGAGCTGAGAACGCTTGAGCCGAATCAGCTGAGAAAAAAGCTGAAATCCGTTCCGGTGGAAGACATCGTTGCAGCGTTCTGCCATGATCCGGGGACGGAGCGTATTTATTTTACCGAAGACCCGCGTATTCTGGATCAGGGCAAACCTGTGACCGTGTACGAAGACACGAAAAAGGAAATCCAGGATTTTTTTGAACGGCGCTCTCATTTTAAAGGACATATTCCCGACGCTTCGATCGACGGTCTGGAAACCATCCCTCGTCCGAAAGAAAAAAGCACGGCACACGCTGTCGGTTTTGAAGCCCGGCGCATCCGTCTGGCCCACAAGAAAAAAGACGCAGCCGCAATCATTCGCTCCAGAAAAGCGAAATCTGACGGAACACTTCTGGCGGCGCTCAATGCTGCCCGGACACGCTGAAGCAACGCCGTATTCGGGAACGGAGCCGCAGGAGGGTTTTGTAAGCCCTCCCCACGTTTGATATGACCGTCTTATTGGGCGGCCTGTTCTGCCCTTCTGCCCGCCCTTAACGCCGATCCGGGCATGAGACCGCACCTCAGAGAGAGCGGCATACCTTCTGAAAAAGGAAGCTGACGGCATGGTTTTGTATGTCCGTACTCCCGTTCTCCATGCATTGATGGCCCCGCATAATTGCAGGACGTTTTCCATCTGTTCTAAAAAACAAATGCCGGCCGGCCTCTTAACAGCACTCTTGTGGTGAGAGCGCGCTCGGAACACGGAGGTGCGCACGTCCTTAAGGCATTACCGGATCTCCCCTTAACGCCGCCCCGAACGCGCAGAGTCGCAGTCTAATAATGGGGCGGAGGCGTTTCTTCGGACAGCGGTTTCACCTGTCCACCGGCGTCATAATTCTCGGCCAGACACCGTATCTGCCGCACCAGAAGGTCTATTGTACGCGCCTGTTCCGCCACAATCTGATTCAGATCCTTCAGAATGCGCTCGTGGTCGGCCGCAATCATTTCCAGCTCGACAAAGCGTTCTTCCATTTTATCGTTTCCCATTGAATCCTCTTGAAAGGCCTTTCTAAATTCCTGCCGGAGCTTCAGGCTTTCTGTTCCCCCAGCACTTTCAGAACATCATCGACATGGCCGTTGACCTTCACCTTCGGCCATGAATGCCGGATCTGTCCGTCGGGGCCGATTAAAAATGTGGAACGGATAATGCCCATATATTTCCGGCCGTACATCGATTTTTCACCCCATGCGCCGAACAGCTCGGCCAGCGTATGGTTCGGGTCGGACAGAAGAGGGAAGTTCAGGCCGTGTTCCGTCTGAAATTTCCTGTGGCTTTCCAGACTGTCCGGGCTGACGCCGACGACGGCGGCTCGGGATGTCAGGCGGTTCATATTGTCCCGGAAATCACAGGCTTCCTGTGTACATCCGGAGGTATGGTCCTTGGGATAAAAATACAGAACAAGCTCACGCCCGGCAAAATCGCCCAACGAAAACGTCTTTTCCCGTCCTTCCGCGTCAATTCCCTGAAGCTTCAGCGCGGCCGCTTCTTTCATGTCCATTCCGTGTCTCCTTTTCCGTTTTATCGAAAAGCCTAGGCGTTTTAAGCGTAAAAATCAAATAAATTGCCGTCCTTCCCGCTTTGCCCGTTCAAAAAAAGCCCGGCGGTTTCTCTCCGCCGGGCAGTACCCCCCTCAGATTACGTTCTCAGGTCAAAGAAGATGAAGTTCGATCCGTCCTCCAGCCCCGTAAACTCCAACCGGTTTTCCTCATCAAGGATCGCCAGCCCGTCCCCTTCGTCCAGAATCTGGTCGTTGACGGCAATTTTACCCGAAGCGACCTGAATCCAGTATTTCCGGTCTTTTGTTATTTTATAACTGACCTTTGCGTCCTTTTCCAGAATCGCCTGATAAAGACGCAGATCCTGATTGATTTTCAAAGAACCGTCCTCTCCCGTACCGGAAACGACCAGGCACATCGCGTTTTTCATTTCCTCTGCCTTGAAAGCCTTCTGTTCATAGGCCGGCGGGTGATCCTTCCGGTTCGTCAGAATCCAGATCTGCAGGAAATGAACCGGTTCTGTCTGAGACGGGTTGAATTCACTGTGCATGATGCCGGAACCGGCCGTCATGATCTGCACGTCTCCCGGACGGATGACCGAACCGCTTCCAATACTGTCCTTGTGTTCCAATGCGCCGCTTAAAACGATGCTGATGATTTCCATGTCACGGTGCGGATGCATCCCAAAGCCCGTCCCCGGCGCGACAATATCGTCATTAATGACCCGCAGATCACCGAACCCCATGACTTCGGGATCATAATATTCGGCGAAGGAAAAAGTATGACGGCTTTCCAGCCAGTCAAGCTCCGTACGTCCGCGTTCTCGGGCGGCTCTTAAGGTATACATTACAAATCCTCCCCGTTTTTTTTCTGACAGTTAAAATTATAGTGCCGCGGGGGAAAATAAAAATAGGCCGATGGTATTAAAGGGCTTGTCTTTTATATTATGAAGGAAACGGAAAGAAGGATACAGGTTAAAAAAGCCGCCCTGAAAAGGAGACTTTTAAAACCGGCGCCGATATTTTGAAAAATCCGGATGGCGATCCCGCCGCGATTCGAACGCGGGACCCACAGCTTAGAAGGCTGTTGCTCTATCCAGCTGAGCTACGGGACCGCATAAGGTTTATCTACCCTTTTTCCCTCTGAAAAGCAAGGAGTTTTTAAAATCCGGAAGGGAATGCATTTTGTGCTTGATAGACGTTTTTTTTGGTATATAATTGCGCTAGTTTAAAATCGTTCTAAAATTAGAAGGAATAAAAATCATGTCGAAATCGTTGGAAAATTTGATGGCGGCTTTTGCCGGTGAATCTCAGGCTTATCAGAAATATTCCGCTTTTGCTGTTCAGGCGGACAAGGAAGGCTTCAAACAGGTTGCAAAGCTGTTCCGCGCGGCGGCGGCGGCGGAAAAGGTTCATGCCGGAAACCACCTGCGCGCGGCGGAAAAAGTTCTGAGCACCAAAGAAAACCTGCGGGAAGCCATCGGCGGTGAAACGTATGAATTTGAACAGATGTACCCGCCCATGATTGAAGACGCGAAGGCCGAAGGCAACAAGGCCGCCGAACGTTCCTTCACGATGGCAAACACGGTCGAAAAGACGCATGCGCGCCTGTACAAGGAAGCTCTGGATAATCTGGGCTCCAACACGGAAGCCGATATTTTCGTCTGCCCGATCTGCGGTGAGACGGTTGTCGGAGAAGTCCCCGAGAAGTGTCCGGTTTGCGGTGCCATGGGTAAAGTCTTTGTCAAAATCGACTGAGAACGTCACGTTTTGAATAAAAAGGCGGCTTTTATTTGAAAGCCGTCTTTTTTTTTGCCATTATGTTGCCTTCCGCTGAATATACGAAGGATATGCCCGTATGAAGAGACTGCTTCTTCCTTTCTGCCTTTTTTTCTCTGAAGCCTGCACTCTTACGCCCATGGATCGGCTGGACGACGGATATGATGCGTTTTATGAAACGGCGGACAGCCGCCTGTACGCCCGGCTGGCCAAAAAGGGGCAACAGCCTCACACACTGGTCATTTCATGCGCGGACAGCCGCGTCGTTCCGGAAATGATTTTCAACGCACAGCCCGGAGAACTCTTTGTCCTCCGCAATATCGGGGGACTGACCGGCCCTGACGCCGTGCAGGCCGGCATTGAATATGCTCTGAACACCCTGAACATCCGAAACATCATCCTGCTGAGTCACCAGGACTGTGGTGCGGTCAAAGCTTTGAAAGAAAAGGAACAGCTGCCTCCTTCCCTGAAAAAATGGCTTGCGGATGAATCCCCGACACCCGGTGATGAAAAGGATGCCGTTTTTGCGCACGCCGTCCGTCAATATGAAAAAGCGCTCCGGATTCCCTCCATCCAGCAGGCGGCGCTGGACGAAAACTTCAGGATCACGCCGATGGTTTTTGACATTCGGACGCATTCGTTAAAAGTATACAATCCACAGAAAAAAGTCTGGAAAAAGAAATAAAAGGCCTTTTTTCTCCTTTTCCCCGCGCGTTTTTCTCTGCGTCAGAAGCTTTCATGCGGCGGTATTTTTCTTTCAGAGGAAAGACGCCTGAGATATTGAAAACGGCCGCCTCCCCCTGAAGGAAGCGGCCGTTTTTTCGACATTATAAGGCGTTACAGACGCCGCCCCATTTCTTCGGCTCGCTCCAGAGCATCCGTTTTCAGGATGTCCCCCTTTTCACTGACGCCCGGAACGCTCAGGCATCCCCGGTTTTTCCACTCCATATACGAAGCGATCAGTTCGTGGGATTTGATAAGTCCGTCAAAGCCGTGTTCCTCTGTCCCGGCGGCGCAGGCCAGCAGAACTGTTTCCCGGATGTGCAGAGGCCGTCCCCCCACGATGAAAGCGTACAGCTTGTCAAACGCTGCCTTTATCTGTGCCGAAAAGGAAAACCAGTACAGCGGTGTGGCCAGAACAAGCACGTCCGCTTCGGCCAAAAGCGGCGCCAGTTTATTAAATCCGTCATCAAAAACACAGGCCTTCCCGGTGCTGAAACACTTATTGCATGCCACGCATCCCCGGATATTTTCGGCGGACGCGTTGAAATGCAGAACCTTGTGCCCGGCGGCTTCCGCGCCTCTGGCAAAAGCGGCGGCCAGCATATCGGTATTGCCGCCCTTCCGCGGGCTTCCCGTCAGTATCAGAACTGTTTTCATTTTCTCTCCTCTTCCCGGCCCGCGCCGCTATGTATTGAAACTTTTTATCAGACTTCCGACCAGCATGTACCAGCCGTCAACGATGACGAAAAAAATCAGCTTGAACGGAAGCGCCAGCATGGATGGCGGCAACATCATCATCCCCATGCTCATCAAAACCGATGCAATCACCATGTCGATAATCAGAAACGGGACATAAATCAGGAATCCGATTTCAAATGCCCGGCGCAACTCGCTGATCATAAACGCCGGAATCAATGCCGTCAGAGGCGTATCCTCGGGCTTATCGACCCGGGGCGTTTCGGAAAATCCCATGAACAGCTCCAGATCCTTGGGGCGGACGTTTTTCATCATGAACGCATGAAAAGGCCGGGAGGCCAGCTCGACCGCCTCACGCGCCTCGATTTTTTCCTCAATCAGCGGATAGACCGCCGTATCCCATGCCTTTTCAAACGTCGGCATCATGACGTATCCCGTCATGAACAGCGCGAGACTGACCAGAATGATGTTCGAGGGCGTCTGGTTCGTGCCAAGGGCCTGGCGCGTAATCGACAGGACGACGGCAATCCGGGTGAACGATGTCACCATGATCAGAATGCTGGGCGCCAGCGACAGCACCGTCATCAGCAGAACCAGCTGGACAATACGAGCCGTGGTTGAACCGCCCTCGCCGCCTAAATCGATATTGACGCTTTGCGCCTCGGCCGCGCCGGCCGCCAGACACAGAAAAGCAAGAGCATACAGAAAATGTTTCAGGCGCATGGGCATTATCCTTTGTCCGTCGGCGTCTGATTATCGGCGATGACGGGATAAGATGCAACAACAAGAGTCGATTCGCCCGTCACAAGCAGATAATCCGATGCCCGGCACCGGATCAGCACCAGCCGGGTTTTGGGATCAATCGCCTTCATATCCAGAAGCTCGATTTCCGGACGGCGCCCGCCTTTGAGCGTACCGCCCAACATGGGGCCGCCGAAACGCTTCATCAGTCCGGCGAACAGAAAAATCAGGCCCAGAACAAAGGCCAGCCCCAAAACCGCCGGAAGAATATGTCCGTTCATTCGCGCTCCTCCCTTTCCGTATCGGGTTTTAAAAAACCGTACTGGTGTTCCATTTCCTTTCCGAACGCGTCGATTTCCTCAATCAAAGAGGCCATTGATGCCTTCAAAGGCCGACAGGCCGCGTAACCGGTCTCGTCCGCCGAACGACAGATCGAATCGACCATCCGTTTCAAAGAGGCAATGCTGACCAGCCGCCCTTCGCGCATCAGGCGGGACGCCGCCGTCAGCAGAGAAGAAGCCTTTTCCAGTTCCGTCTGAATATCCTGCGTTTCCGTCATGGCAAAAGCGAATCCTCCCGCGCGCCGGCGTTAAGTTGATAAATATACGACAGAATTTCGGCCACCGCCGCGAAAGCCTCGGGTGGGATTTCACTGTTCAGATCCACCGCCGCCAGAATTTCCGCCAGATCAGCGTCCTGCCGGACTTTCACGCCGCTTGCAAACGCCAGATCCAGAATCTTTTCCGCGATATAGCCGTAACCGCTGGCCGTCACCGAAGGAAGGCGGCTTTCCCCGGGCTTGTATTCCAAAGCCACCGCCACCGTTCTTTTTGAATCTTTTCCGGCCATGCCGCCTCCGTTCCGTCATTTCCCAAGTCTGACTCAACGCCCTTAAAAAAAATTTAAAATTGTACCGTTTTTTATTCCGGCGTATCATGGACGGAAAAGGGTGCCTTTTTAAGCATGGAGGAAAAGAATGGATACGACTTCCCGCCAAAATCTGAAACAGCTTTTTGCTCAAATGGAAACAAAGCCGATATCGGTTTTCACGGATCTGGACAAAACATCGTGTCTTGAAGGCAACGTTGCGTACGCGACCGGAAATGCCGGGGAAACAGGCGTCCCGGGCTGCTTCATGCAACCGGATATCCGCCGCGCCTTTGCTGCTCTGAAGGAAAACGGCGGGTCTGTCTACATCGTCACAGGGCGCCATTGGGCCGACACGCGCGTCAATGACGTCACGGGGGAACACATGCCGGACGGTGCTTTTCACGATCTGCTGGGCGGCGCGCCTGAATTCAGGGCAGCCAATGCCGTTGCCGGGCATGGACGCCTGGTCGTCAAAGAGGGGAAAACCTCTGTCCTGCGCCGCGACGCTTCACCGGAAAACACATTCAGGGAACAGAAATTTGAACGCTATGTCGGCGAACGCGTCCTTGGCCTGAAGCAGGATATTTTCCGCCGCTGTCCCGAAGCCCGCGGACAAATCCGCGCCGAGTATAAAAAGCATTTAAGCTATATTAATATTGATTCCTTCCGGAAAACCCGGCCGGCGGAAGGAAAAGCCCTTTTCGATTTTATTGACGAACAGATGCATTTCATCATGGACGGCCGGAATCCGGACGGTTCGCGCAATCCCGACGCCCCGGAAAATCCGGACAACGCGCTTTTCTATACGGTGGAACCCACGGGATCAATGGAAATCCGTTCACGCAACCAGTCCAAACGCAACGGCGTTGAAAAATCCGGCTTTCTGGAAGAGGTTTTTGAACGCGGCGGTGACCTGCCGCATCGACCACCGCTCCTATGAGCGTCAGGGCCTTGACCTG
>USCC01000055.1 GCA_900553035.1 uncultured Rhodospirillaceae bacterium
GCCTTTTTATACCGCGAATCGCACACCGTTCACAAAAAGCCCGTCGGGTTTTGGAGAGGCTCTTTACAGGAAAGAGGGCTTTGAAAAAAAACGGCCGGAAGCCGCCGTTGCAGACACGGAGTCTGAAAAGGCAGGGGTACGGAACAGCTGACAGGGAAAACGCCGGCAACGGATACAAAAACCCCGCCTGCGGAACGCGTCGGCCTCTGTGCCGAAAATAAGTTCCGGCGCGGCAGAGGGCTTACTTGATAAAGTTTTCCCGCTCTTTTTTGAGACGCCGAGCCTTCTGAGTAGGCGTTTCGTCCATGTCCCGGTCGCGGATGCGGATTTTCAGTGCGTCAAAGGCGTCGCCGATCGGAATAAAGCCGTCGCGTGTTTCAATCAGGCTTTCCCCGGAATGCGCAATACCCGCGGCGTTGCCGTTTTCATCCACCATGATGCCGCCCAGCGTAACGCTTTGGACGTTCGTGTTTGTCAGGATTTCAACGCCGGAATCCGTATAGCGGTAACCGGCGACTTTTCCGGCTTCCAGAGCGCCTTCAAAACCGCCGCGCATGGGTGTGCCGATTGCATAAAAACGCTCGCCGACATCCGGAAGATCCAGCCGCAAGGGAATCGGCCAGCTGTATTCGTCAAAATCCGTCGGCGGAATATACAGAAGCGCGACATCCCTGTCCTTGTCGGCACGCAGAACCATGGCCGGCAGAACGCGGCCGTCCAGAAACTCGACATTGATATAGGGCGACATCTTTGCAATGCTGTAATTCGTTAAAATCAGAGCCGGTGCGATGACCAGTCCGGAACCGATATTCTTGTCGTTTGTCACGGCCACAAGGCTGGAACGGATACGGTAGATCCGAGTCGGTGACAGATAACGGAACGGTTTCTGGTTGGCAATGGTAATCGTTCCGTCTTCGGGCGAGACCGTGAAACCGTATTTGCCGGCAAGCTGAACCAGGTCACCGTTCAGCATTGAACCGTCAAGGCCGTTGTCCAGGAACGAAGAGGAAAGCGTATATCCGTCGAACAGACGAATCAGCGGTGTCGAGGTCAGAAGCTTTCCGAAAAATCCCTGCCGCAGCGGTGTGGACGTCAGAAGCTTCCCGAAAATCCCGAAGCTGTATTCTCCGGGCGCAAGTTCGTCAAGGTTTTCCAGCGCGGCAAAGCGTTCGGCCTCTTCGGGCGTCAGGGCATTCGCGTTTCCGGCCTTGTATGCGGCCAGACGTTCCAGCTCATCGCGGCTGAGACCTTTCAGGGCATTTTCATGCCCCAGATCCGTTGAGGAAAGAGCCATATCCGCCGGCACGATTTTTTCCAGCCGGTCGAGAACCTTATCTCTTTGCCGTTCATTGTAGAACGTCATCCGCCGCCGCCGATACGATGACATGAGATTCCGCCGGTTCTGGACATGGGCATAGGCCATGGCTTCGAAATTCTTCCGAGCACGTTCAATTTCCGAGGGATCCGGTATGCGGCGCACCGTTTCCATGAAGCCCGGCATGCCGATCATGCGGGTCAACGCGTCGGCAAATGCCTTTTCGACCAGGCGGATTTCTCCGTCGCGCACGGGATCTTCAATCGTCGCATAGCCGTATGTCGTGTCTTCCCAGTAGAGTTTGCGGTTGAAGGGCGTCATGACCCGCCACAGAACCTTGATTTCCGCGGAACCGCTGCGAAGCTGGGAATATTTCCGGGTACGCCAGTCATAATGGTCGCAGACGTTGACATACAGGTCTTTGATTTCCGCCGTGATCAGGTATCCCGGGACGCGGTCGCCGATGGAATAGGGAAAATAACGACTGGTCTTATTCACGACAACGGGAAAAATTTCGTTCATTTCCTCGAAAAAAACGTCGCCGAACTTCATGTCGCGTCGCATGGCCCGGCCCTGATTCAGGACAATTTTCTTCTCCATGCGGCGGCATCCGAACAGCTTGAAATTATAGCGTCCGATGTCCTTGCCCCATTCGGCCGGCGTCCGGTTGCGGTCGATTTTAAAATCAACAAATTCCAGCTTGATGGATGCCAGTTTCGGATCAAAGGTGAACAACTCTTCGGCCAGGCCGCCGGAAGCGGATTCGGATATAAGCTCGTTTTCTTCAATAAAAGCGCGGGCAGGCACCTGAAAAGCGCATAAAATCAGCGTTATGAATAAAAAACGTTTCATCGTCAGATACCTGCTGTTTATTTTATAGTCATTTTCATACATAATCAGAAAAACATTAAAAAATGTTTAGCTGACGGAAAGGATTTTCAATGTATTTACTGCCCGCAATTGATTTAAAGAACGGTTCGTGCGTCCGCCTTCGGCAGGGGGATATGGCGCAGGCGACCGTGTTTGATGCGTCTCCGTCCGATCAGGCGCAACGTTTTGCTGAACAGGGATGCGAATGGATACACATTGTTGATTTGGACGGTGCGTTTGCCGGCCACCCCGTGAATGCGGAGGCCGTTGAATGCATTCTGGCGGCCGTGGACGTGCGGATCGAACTGGGCGGAGGGATACGTTCGCTGGAAACGGTTAAAATGTGGCTGGACAAAGGTGTGAGCCGCGTTATTCTGGGGACGATCGCACTGCGCAATCCGGATTTTGTCAAAAGGGCGTGTGATCTGTATCCCGGTCGGATCGCCGTCGGAATTGACGCGAAAAACGGCATGGTCGCGGTTGAAGGATGGGCTGAAACGTCGCAGATAAGCGATGTTGAACTGGCCGAAAAATTCGAATCCGCGGGTGTCGATGTCCTCATTTACACGGATATTTCGCGCGACGGGGTTCTGCAGGGGCCGAATCTGGCGGCGACGACGCGGCTGTCCGAACGCATTTCGACACCTGTCATTGTTTCGGGAGGCGTGTCGACTCTGGATGATCTCCGAGCCTGCCGCGCTGAAGCGGAGAAAAATCTGGCCGGTGTCATTGTCGGCCGCGCGATTTACGACGGGCGTTTTACGGTTGCCGAAGCGCTGTCGGTTCTGAAATAGGGAAAAAAACATGAGCGAAGAAGTGCTGCAGCGTTTGTTTGAAGTCATTGAAAGCCGAAAAGGTGCGGATTCTGAAACGTCTTATACGGCGCGGCTGTTTTCGCGCGGCCGCGGGCGAATCGCCCAGAAGGTTGGAGAAGAGGCGGTCGAAACCGTCATTTCCGCCGTGTGCCGGGATCGGGAGCACATTGTTTCCGAAAGCGCGGATCTGCTGTATCATTTGCTGGTTTTGTGGGCGGACGCCGGCGTCGCCCCCGGAGAAGTCTGGGAATGCCTGGAAAAAAGGGAAGGTGTTTCCGGTATTGAAGAAAAACGCCGCCGCGTAAAGGAGTGAAGAACATGGCTTACGACGAAAACAATATATTCGCGAAAATTCTGCGCGGGGAAATCCCGGTCAACCGGATTTACGAAGACGATTTTGCGCTGGCTTTCCCCGATATCAATCCGAAAGCGCCCGTGCACGTGCTGGTCATTCCGAAAAAGGCGTGCCGGAATTTTCCTGAATTTGTCGCAACGGCTTCAGAGGCTGAGATGGCCGGATTTTTCCGGGCGGTCGCAAAAGTCGCCGAAAAACTGGGCGTTGCGGAAGACGGTTACCGCATTTTAAGCAATATCGGGACAAACGGCGGTCAGGAGGTGCCCCATTTGCACATCCATCTGTTTGCCGGGGCAAAGCTGGGGGCAATGATCGGCCGCTGAGCAGCGCTTTTCAAGCCGGAACGGAGCCTTTTGACACAGGCTCCGTTTTTTTAAAACGTGTGCGTTTTGTGAGAATGCAATAAAAAATTGTTAAAAGTTAAAATTGCGTCTTTACTAATTCATGTCCTCCTATAAGATGTAGAGGATATTTTGCAGGGAGGTTTTTATGGATAAAGCATTGGAAAACGCTGTTTTTTGTAAGGCAGTTTACGCGAAGAATTTAAAAGAAATACCGCTTCACCCCGTGACAGGCGCCGTCAATCAGGATTCGGATATTTTTGCATGTGATTTCAAGGCATTGCGAAAATCCGGGTTTTGCGAGGCAGAAGCCGTCAGTTTTCTGAAGAGTTATAAGATCAAGGCGTCGGTTCTGAAAAGCAGCGGTCTGCAGATGGCTGTTTTTGAAAATGCGCGGGGTCGCAAAACCGTTGCGGTCGCCGGGACGAACGATTTTCGGGACGTTCTGACGGATTTTCATCTGTTTCGGGCGGTCGAACATTTGACTCAGCCGATTCGGAAACGTCTGCTGGAGGCGTGCCGGGTTTTGGAAGGATGGAAAATGACGGGCGTGATTTCTCCGGATGAAAAGTTCGGACTGACGGGGCATTCGCTGGGCGGTTATATCGCTCATGCTCTGTCATTCATGACCCGCGGCGTCAACATATCGTCGCTGTATACCTTCAACGCGCCGGTTCCTTCGGACGACGGGCTTGAAAAATTCTTTCCGGGAGCGTTCGTTTCTTCGTGCAAGCCGCGGAACTTTTACGCCGAAGCCGGATTCAACGCCACTTCGGATTTGCATGGCTTCATTAAGAAGCATCCCGAAAAATACGGCATGTACGTCCCGTTCTTTGTCAACGGAACGTCCTATGAAATGGACGGCCATTTCATTCAGAAATGTGTCGAAAGCCTTTATGTCAAACAGTTTCTGGAGGACATCGGGCTACGGATGACAAACGCCTGTTTCAACCAGACGGCCAAAAGCTGTTGCGACAGCGCCGGGCAGGGATCTTTGGAAAAAATGGTAAATATCATCGCCGAGGAGCTGGGCTATACGTACCGTCTGAAACCGGGGAACACGTCGGATATTTATAATTTTACGTCCCAGATCAAAAAGGATCTGAAGGGGCGCCGGCTGAACCTGTCATCGGTTTTTCATCTGAAGGAACCGGAAGCGTACATCACGCCTTCGGAAAATCCGAAGCACTGTGCTTTCTGCCGGGCGGTACGCCGGAATTCTCCGTTTGTCCTGGAAACTGAAGGAACAGATCCCGCGCTACGGCTCGCGGTCGAAGAGGCGGAGCAGTACATGAAAGGGCTGAAGGCAAACATCCGGCATTACAACAGGCGCTACAGAACCAAAAAGGCCGTTCTGTGAATTTCCGGGAAAAAGGCGTTCATCATGAACGCCTTTTTTATCCGGCGGTTTTGAGGCGGCGTTCCAGGCGGGCTTTTTTCTTTAGAAGCTCTTCGCGCCGGTAATACCTGTCCAGGACGAAAATTTTCAGCAGAGCGCCGCAGACGGCGACAGTCAGCCCCCAGCGCAGATTGAGACCCGCTGTGGTGATCAGGGCGCAGATCAGCATGGCCGAAATTGCTCCGATGTCCCATCCAAGTTCGGTGTAATACGTGAAGTAAAGAGGATGGCGGGATTTTTTCGTCGCGTTGTAAATCGCCGTCATCAGGCCTGTCATTGAAAAACAGTAGGCGATGGCCGCGAAAAAGTCACAGGCAATGACCATGGGAACGGTATAGGTGAAAAAGCCGCGCACCAGAATGACAACGATATGCATCCCATAACCGATGAGGCAGATCTGTCGTCCTTTGCCCCGGTCAATCAGGGAACCGAAAAAGAGGTTGCCGAGCGCCCGGAACACGGCGGCCAGCCCGAGGATAAAGCCGAAATTGCCGTAATTTTCATGAAGTAGCATGAAAACAATCAGAGGCCAGACGGCATTTGCCTGATAAAACCATCCGTCGCCGACGAAAACGGCGAATCCGAAATGGCCGACGTGCTTTTTCTCTTCCGCCGTGGCCTTTCCGGGCAGAGGAATGTCCGGCAGAAGGGCCAGAGGCCATACAGACGCCAACGTCAGCACAAAGGGAAGGAGAAACGCGTAAACGGGATTGACGTTCAGAAGCAGGCCGCCGCAGATGGGGCCGATAACGGCGACGATGGTTGAAATGGCTTCGCGGATGCCGACGCTGGATCCCCGATCTTCGGCGGAACCAACAGAGGCGAAATAATTATGATACGACACCCAGTACAGGACATCGGCCAGGCCCGAAACAAACATGAAAGGCAGCAGCCACAGACTCAGCCCGTCAATCGGAATCATGACAAGATAGCGTCCCGCAAAAACGACGGTTCCGATCATCAGCGTAAAGTGAATGCCTTTTTTCAGGCATAAGTACATTGCCGCCGGACGGGTCAGCGTCCGGACCGCCAGCATTCCGGCATAGGTCAGGAAGGTCAGCGGCAGGGACAGTCCCTGTTTATACAGATATGAAAGGGTGAACATACTGCACATTTCCCATCCGAATGCCCGCAGGCAGTAATGAACGTTGAGAATGTTCAGATCCCTGTTTGAAAAGAAGGCCATTCCCGGCGACCTTATATGTTCAGGGTTTTAATGGCTTCCCGGAATTCACCGGCGATATCCGGCCGGTCAAGGGCAAATTCGATATTCGCCATCAGGAAGCCGACCTTGTTGCCGCAGTCGAAGCGGCGCCCCTCATAGCGCAGGCCGTACAGGGGCACCCGGTCCAGCGTCGCCGCAATCGCGTCGGTCAGCTGGATTTCACCTTTGACGCCCGCCGTCTGTTTATCCAGCTCCTTGAACACCTGGGGTGAAAGGATATAGCGTCCGGAAACAGCCAGGCGCGACGGTGCCTTTTCCGGCGTTGGTTTTTCAACGACTCCTTTGGCGTGGACAATGTGTCCGTCGTCCGAATCAATGTCAAGGATGCCGTAGCGCGATGTCTGCTCTTCCGGGACTTCCTGAACGGCGACGAGGTTCCCGCCGAATTTCGGATAAACGGCGGTCATCTGTTTCAGGCACGGCGTCGGACAATGAAAAATATCATCGGGCAGCAGGACGGCAAACGGTTCATCACCGACCAGGTCGCGGGCGCACCAGACCGCGTGGCCCAGACCCTTGGGTTCACTCTGGCGCGTGTAGGAAATCTCCCCCGAATCGAAGGAAGAATCCTTCAGAAACGCCAGCAGTTCGGTTTTATTTTCCCGCCGCAGAAGTTCTTCCAGCTTTGAATTGGAATCGAAATGGTCTTCAATGGCGGATTTGCCGTGTCCGGTGATGAAAATAAAGTGCTCGATACCGGCGGCCTTTGCTTCCTCCAGAGCATACTGAATCAAAGGCTTGTCGACAATCGGCAACATCTCTTTGGGCATGGCTTTCGTGGCCGGAAGAAAGCGGGTTCCAAGGCCTCCGACGGGGAAAACGGCTTTGCGGACGCGGACGTTCATGATATCTCCTTTGCGCGGGGTGATTCCGGGTACTATTTGTACCTTATTCTTATTTAGAATAAAAACATAAAAATGATTGACAAGGCGCACGGAAACTAAGATTTTATGCTTTAGTTTATATGAAGCTGGTATGATAGGAGTTCTTACCGTGAATTTTATCTTTCTGTCCCCTCATTTCCCGTCGCATTATTTCAACTTTGCAAACCGTTTGAAAAAAATGGGCGTCAACGTTCTGGGAATTGCAGAAGCTTCTTATGATTCTCTGGCTCCGGAACTGAAAAATTCCCTGACTGAATATTACCGCGTCGACAGCATGGAGAACTATGATGAAATGGTGCGTGCCGTCGGTTACTTCATCCATAAATACGGCCGCATCGACATGTTGGATTCGTTTAACGAATACTGGCTGGAAACAGATGCACGTCTGCGCACGGACTTTAACATCTCCGGGACGAAATATCCGGAAGTTCTTGAAAGCAAACGTAAATATCTGATGAAAGAACACTTCAGAAAAGCCGGAGTTCCCTCGGCGCGCTGTCACCTGGTGACGACGCGCGAAGAAGGCGAAAAATTCCTGGCGGAAGTGGGCTTTCCGGTCTTTGTCAAACCCGATATCGGTGTGGGCGCGTATGCTTCATATAAGCTGAGCAACCGTGAAGAATTTGATGCTTTCTACAACGACCATCCGCCGGTTCCGTACGTGATGGAAGAATTCATCAACGGCCTGATTGTGACATTTGACGGCATTGCGGATTACAACAATGAACCCATTTTCATGACCAGCCATATCTTCCCCGAAAACGTTGCCGAAACGGTCAACTGCGGTGATGATTTACGCTATTATTCGGTTTTGAAAATTGATCCCGCTCTGGAAAAAGTCGGCCGTGCCGTCGTTTCTTCGTTCAATACGACGGCTCGCTTTTTCCATTTTGAATTTTTCAAACTGTACGAAGACAAGAAAGGTCTGGGCAAAAAAGGCGATTACGTTGCTTTGGAAGTCAATATGCGACCGCCCGGCGGCTGTATGCCCGAACTGATGAACTATGAGCACGATACCGACGTTTATCAGATGTACGCCGACATGATCGTTCATGACAAGCTGTATCAGCCCTCGGAAAAGAAATATATCGGCATTTATCTGGCGCGTAAGGACTGCTTCAACTACGTTCACCCGCACGAGGAAATCGTTGAACGTTATGGTGAAAACCTGATGCAGTATCACGATGTTGATGCGATTTTTGCTCCGGTTATGGGGGATCATATGTATCTGATGCGTGCCGGAACGCAGGAAGAAGCCGATGAAATCATGAACTTTGTCCAGGAAAAATATTGATGAAAGTTGAATATTTCAATGAATACAGCCCCAGCCTGGGACGCCACATGGAATTAAAGGTTTACGGCCATGCGGGACGTCCGATGCTGGTTTTCCCGTCACAGTGCGGCCGTTTCTATGAATATGAAGGATTCGGCATGGTGGACGCCGTTTCAGGCTTCATTGAAGAAGGCCGGGTTCAGCTTTTCTGTGTCGACGGTCTGGACTGGGAAACGTTTGTCAGTTACGGATGGCCCGGCGACCGCCTGTACCGTTTTGAACAGTATTTTAACTATATCTGTGAGGAAGTCGTTCCCTGGGCGATTGACCAGAACCAGATGGGTAGCAACGGTTATCGTGCCGGCGGCATGGTGACGACCGGGTGCAGTATGGGGGCTCTTCATGCCGCGAACTTCTTCTTCCGTCGCCCCGACATTTTTGACGGTGTCATTGCGCAGAGCGGTTTGTACAGCGTCCGTTCATTTTTCGGGGATTGTTCCGAGGACGGGATTTATTTTAATTCGCCGTTGGAATACCTTCCGAACATGAACGACGAAAACACGCTAAACCTGTACCGCCGGGCGGACATCATCATTTCTTGCGGCCAGGGGGCATGGGAAAACGAATGCATCGCCGACACGCGGGCGCTGGAAAACATCCTGTATCAAAAGGGGATTCCGGCGTGGGTAGATTACTGGGGATACGATGTGCCGCACGACTGGCCGTCTTGGCGCAACCAGTTGCCTTATTTCCTCAGCAAGATTCTGTAATCATCCGAAGGCGGGGCGAAAGTCCCGCTTTTTTTATTTCCTTTTTTTCAAAAAGAGGGTAATAAGAAAAGGCGGCTGTCCCCGTAGCTCAGCCGGATAGAGCACAAGTTTCCTAAACTTGGGGCCGCGTGTTCGAGTCACGCCGGGGACGCCAGCTCTTTTCCCCGCTTTCATTCCGGCCTTTCATGAAAACTTCAACGCCTGTCATCCGGTGCGGTCTTCAGAAAAGATCCATGCTTCCCGATCGGAAACCTTCAAGATCCAGCGTGACATGGGAAAAGCCCTGCCGCTTCAGTTCTGCCGCAATTCCGGCGCGCTGTTCAAGGAAGCGGGCAAAATCCTTTTCCGGTATTTCGACACGTGCGACGCTCCCATGCCGCCGCAGGCGCACAACGTCGAAACCGGCGCTTTTAAGGAAGCGTTCCCCGGCATCAATCTGTCCCAGAATTTCCGCCGTCAGTTCATCGCCGTAAGGCAGGCGCGTTGCCAGACAGGGGGAGGACGGCCGATGAGCGACCGGAACACCGCGGCGTTCCGCCAAAGCGCGGATTTCCGCCTTTGTCATCCCCAGCTCAGCCAGCGGACTGATGATATTTAATTCCCGAAGAGCGCGCAGACCGGGTCGGTATTGCCCCAGGTCGTCGGCATTCGTCCCGTCGGCGATCAGGCCGAGATTTTCTTCCGCGGCGATTTTTTTCAGTGTTTCAAACAGACGCTTTTTGCACAGGTAACACCGGTCGCGCGGATTTTGCCTCAGGATCGGATCGGCCAGGAGATCAATGCGGACAACCCGGTGCGGGACGCCATGTCTTTCGGCCAGCTCCCGAGCCGCCGAAGCGTCCGTTTCGGGCTGAAGGGGCGAGGAGAAGGTCGCGGCCCGGAGCGGAAAGCCTTCCTCTGCGGCGGCTTCGGCCAACATGTCAAGCAGAAGGGCGCTGTCCACACCGCCCGACAGTGCCAGAAGCACGCCGCGGCGTCCGATATCCCGAAGATATACGGCCAGTTTTTCCTGTTTTCCCATGCTGTTTTCTCCCTATGCCAGCCCGCAGTCATACAACAGCGCCCGGTCGCTCAGAAGATCGGAAAGAGGCCCGAAGGCCGCCTTTTCCCCGCGCTTGAGGACAAGAGCGTGCGTGCAGACCTTTTCAGCAAATCCAAGATCATGGGTCGCAATCAGTCGTGTCTGCGGCAGGGAAGACAAAAGCTCCGCCAACTGCCGCCGCCCACGGGGATCCAGCTGTGACGTCGGCTCGTCAAACAGAATAATGTCGGGCCGCATGGCCAGAACTCCCGCGATGGCCGCGCTTCGTTTTTCCCCTTCGGACAGGCGCTGAGGCGAACGGGCGCGAAGCTCTTCCAGATGCATGTCCCGTATCGCCGTTTCGACCCGGGCATCTGTTTCTTCAGAGGAAAGGCCCATGTTCCGGGGGCCGAACGCAATATCGTCCTCAACGCGGGCGCAGAAAAGCTGGTCATCGGGATTTTGAAACACAAGTCCCGTTTTCCGCCGGATTTCGGTCAGTGTCCGCCGGGACAGCTCAATCCCCGCCATCCGGACGCATCCCGCCGAAGCCGGAAGAAGACCTGTCAGAACCTGAAACAGGGACGATTTCCCCGCGCCGTTCGCTCCAAGAAGCGCGGCAGCACATCCCGCCGGAATGCGGAAGGAGAGATTTTTCAAGGCCGTGTGCCCGTCGGGATAAACGGCGCTCAGATTTTCAACGTCAATCACCGGAAAACCTCCGCCGCCCAAAAGAGGGAAAAGACAGCCCGGTTCGGATGCCCCGGTCTTTCGGGAACATTCCCGGCTCTTCAATAATTTTCTTTTCAGACATCCGCTTCATTTCCACTGCTGCTCGGATTATGCGGCAATCCGGCTTCGGCATCAAAGGAAAAATTCCGGCTATCGCTGAGTTCCCATGAAACGCTTTAAATCCGCCGCCTTCACAGCCGGTTTTTGCGGCAGATTCATCAGAACGGAATGCAGACTTTTCCGTTTTTCCCGGTCGGAATTCCTTTTTTCAAGAGCGGCGAGCCCCGGTTCCAGATATCGGGCATAATACGCTTTGCGCGGGTCGGTTTTCGCTTTGGGATCATATCGGGCGAAAACACGCTTTCCGGCGGCGGGTTCGTTCAGTTTTCGGAAACCTTTCACCCGGCCTTCGTCACGATCCGTTGTCAAGGCCATGTCCAGGGCGTTTTTTCCCGTACAGGCAATATCGGGAGCATGGCCCCTGACTTCGATATTTTCTCCTTCACGATCCCAGTAGGTCAGCTTTGTCACGCCGACCCGCATCAGATAACCGCAGGGCATCGCAAAGCTGCCCTGGGTGAACTGTTGCATTCCGGCTGTGTTTTCGCCGATAAAGCGCACATTCGGATGATGGTAGAACGAGGTGTATGCGCTTTCCCCGGACGAAGCGACACCGCGGTCAATCAGAATGTCCAGCCGTCCTTTGAAACCCTCACGCTCGTTAAAGGGATAATACACGCGGGTCTCGTCAAACAGAACCTGATTCCGGCCGGAAAAATGCGTTCTTTGCAGCAGATCCTCCTTTTTCAGGCCGTCTGCCGCGTAATTGCTTTCCCGGTACGCGCCGTGGTCGTGAAGAAACTTGTTGGACAGGGCGCTGTCGTTTATTTCGCACCGCTTGTAGGAATTTGTCAGGTTGCCGTACAGGCGCTTGGCCATGTGGTCAATGGGCTTGTCTTCGCCGCCGCCGTTTCCGCGGACGTCCAGAAGGATGCGGCCGTTTTCCCATTTTTCGCGGCCGCCGTCATAAATCCTGTCGAACGTTTCGATAAAGCCCTTCCAGAAATCATAACGGCCGTCGGCTCCCAGGCGCGGGATGGAAACGACCAGAATATCCTCCGTCCCCTGTTTAAGGGTTCCAATCTGCCACAGGGCGCATTCATTGCCAAAGGAGTCCTTTGTCCGCTCTTCGGCCAGTACAGCATATCCTTCGGGTTTTTCGCGGCTGTCGGCAATGTTTTTTCCGACGCCCGGCGCTTCTTTGGCTCCGCCGCCCGTCTGATGAGCCGATCCGGTCATCAGCATGAAGTGGCGATCCAGAATATAATCGGACGTTTCGCGGGCGACTTCCAGCATGAAATCCTTCTGCTTTCGTTCACCGCCGATTCCGGCGTAAAGCTTTTCGACGGCTTTTTTAAAAGCCTCATTATTTTCCCGGCCGAAACTGTCCCATCCGACATGTTCGGCACTTGCCCTGGCCCAGAAGGCCAGATTCAGCTTCTGTTCATCCGGGGACAGGGTTTTGTTATCAAGTTCAGGGTGCTCCCGCCCGAAATCGGCCAGAGTTAAACCGGCATGAGAAGTCATCATCTGTTCGTCTGAAATGCTTTCAAGAATTTCTTCAAAAGTCGCCATGCCCCTGAACCTTTCGTTCATTCAATTATTCTGCCATTATACCGAAGTCCGGAGCGTATGGAAAATAAAATCAGGAATCGTTCAAAGCGGAAGGGGGGCGAAAAGCCCGGGGAAACGAGCCAGAGCACATAAAAGACACAGAAAAAGAAGCGCCGCCTTTTCCCGAAACGGCGTTTTCGCGACTGCGGGAGAAACGGTGCGGGGGTCGAACAGGCGGCACTGCATGGCGCGGTAAATTCTCTCGGCCCGGTCAAGACTCCGCAGCAGAAGCGCTCCGGTCAAAGCGGGCCAGTCGTTCCACCGGATTCCCCGGCTGTGCGGCGCACGCATACGGTAGGCCGCCGCGAGGGTTCCGGCCTCACCCGTCAGGACGCTCAAATACCGCCACGTCAGCAGAAGCTGAAGGATCAGGACACATGGAACATGCAGACGGCGCAATCCTCCGGCCAACACGTCGGACGGCGTCGTCGCGGCCAGAATCAAAACGGCGGAAACACTCAGAAAGGCTTTGACCAGCAGGACCGCAAAGGAGACCGCCCCGCCGGGCAGAGCCAGTCCGCCCGTGATTTCAATCGGAACCTTGTCCAGAAACAGGTTGGCGGCGCCGGCAAAACAGACAAACGGAAGCGCCACCGCCGTCCGGCGGAACAACAGACGGAAAGGAAGACGCGCGGCTCGAGCCGCTACGGCCGGGTAAAGGAAAAACCACAGCAGGCCGGCTCGCCCGTAAACCGGAAAGGAAACAACGGCAGTGATATAAACAAAAGTGAAAACGATTTTCGCCGCCGCCGAGCACCGGTGCAGGACGCTTTCTCCGCCGGCCAGCTCTTCCAACGATTTCATATGGCGCAAAGACGCGGCGAAACCGTTCATTTAAACCTGTTCCCGCTTTCCGGGTTTCAGAAGAAAGGCCAGTCCGCCCGCCAGTAGGAGCACCGCCGCCGAACCGGCTGTTCCGGCCGCGCTTGTCCCGGCGGCGTCGGAGAGCTTTTCATGGCCGTAATCGGGGAGAAGTGCGCTTTTTTTCTGCAGATGCGCCGTTCTTTCGTGAACGGCGCTTTTCCCGGAAAGCTCCGCCGTTCCCGCCGTGCGCTCCATTGACCATTCCAGCCCGTCAGGTTTTTCAGAGGCCAGAAGCGACAGACCGCCGCCGATGACGAATGCTCCGATGGCCAGAGTCCCGGCAACCGCCTTGACAGACAGAGTCGGAAGCCTTGCGGCGGCGTCTGTAAGTTCGGGACGCGCCTGATACAGAAAGATCAGAAGCAGTCCCGTCAGAACGCCTTCCACCGCGCCGATCGCCAGATGAATCGGTTGCATCAGCAGAGCAAACGCCGCGAACGGCAGTTCCGTAATGCCCGAACACAGTGTTTCCAGAACAACACAGAATGCTCCCAGCTGAAGCGAAACGATGCAGGACAGTACCGAGGCGGTCATCACCCGCGCGGCAGAGGCCTTTTTCCGGATCAGCGGGCGGAAAATCAGGGGATAGGTGATAAAGCACCCGAAAAAGCCCATGTTGAACAGATTGCACCCGAACGCCAGCAGACCGCCGTCGGCAAACAGAAACGCTTGAATGAACAGAACGCAGGCCAGAACCGAAAAGGCCGCGTATGGGCCCAGCACGCACTGGATGTT
>USCC01000056.1 GCA_900553035.1 uncultured Rhodospirillaceae bacterium
AATATTTTTGGCTCCTGTGTTTTCGCGGGGATTGAAGGGTCGCGGCCGATGCTGGTGGAAATACAGGCTCTGGCCGCTCCATCGGGTGCGGGAACGCCGCGCCGCGCCGTTGTCGGGTGGGATTCGTCGCGTCTGGCGATGGTTCTGGCCGTTCTGGAAGCCCGGTGCGGTATTGAAATGTCCGGAAAGGACATCTACCTGAACGTGGCGGGAGGGATCCGCCTGTCCGAGCCGGCTGCGGATCTGGCGGTCGCCGCGGCGCTTCTGTCGTCGGTGGCTCAGATTCCCGTTCCTGCGGACATGGCTGTGTTCGGGGAAATCGGTCTGTCCGGCGAAATCCGCGCCGTCCCGCAGCCGGATCTGCGATTAAAAGAAGCGGCCAAGCTGGGATTCGAACGCGCACTTGTTCCGCCGCGGCGCGTTAATAAAAAATCAGTAAAAGAATCGGATACTGTTCTGAAGGTAAATGAAATCGGCCACCTGAAAACATTATTGGACATGTTCGGGCTGTCCGGCAGAAAACAGGAAGCGTAATGGAAAACATCAGCGCCGCGGATATTTTCATCGTTGTCGTCATCGGTCTGTCCGCACTTCTTTCGCTTGGCCGCGGCTTTGTCAGCGAAATGCTGGGAATCGGGTCATGGTTTCTGGCCACCGTCATCGGTTTTTACGCCATGCCGATTCTGAGCCCCCGGATCGAACCGATTGTTCATAAGCCTCTTCTGGCCAATATCCTGAGCATTGCGTCGGCGTCTCTGGTCGCGCTGGTCGTCCTGACGGTTATCTGTTCACGGATTACCGTCAAAGTCCGTAAAAGTGTCCTGAACCGGCTGGATCATTTTCTGGGATTTATTTTCGGCTGTCTGCGCGGGATCGTCATTCTTGTCCTTCTGTACTTCATCATCATGATCATCGCGCCGAAAAGCCTGCCGGACTTCCGGAAGGACAGCCGCCTGATGCCGTATCTGGAAATGGTGACGGAAAACGTCAGGGATCAGCTGCCCGAATCCCTCTTTGACAATCCCGTCAAAAATGAGGACGGAGAAGAGGAGGAGCCGAGCGATCTGGACGAACTGATTCAGAAACTGAATGAAACGCCGGAAAAGGCGAAAAAGGATATCAGATCGAAGCCGAAGACCACTCCGAAAAATAAGGAGATTGAAATTCTTCCCGAAGACGACCCTCTGCGTCGGTCGCTGGAAGAGCTGGAAAGCGAAGTCCCCCGGGATCCGTCGGAAAAGGAATTTTTTGACCTGCTGAACAGTCCTCAAGTCAAGGCAAAACCCTCCAGGGGAAGCAATGAGGGATACGACCGGAAAGAACGCGAAGATTTGAATCGGTTGATTCTGGAAAGCGTTGACGACGTTGAATCGGCGGTGCCGTAATGCAAACGATTCTTGCGTTGGAGTGTGCCCATGAAGCCTGTTCGGCGGCGGTCTGGAAAGACGGCCGGATAAGGGCTTCGGAAAAGAAAGATATGGAGCGCGGGCAGGCCGAGGCACTGTTCCCGATGATTTTGCGTGTCATGGCCGAAGCCGGATGCGGATTCGATGACGTGAATGTCGTGGCCGTGACAATCGGCCCGGGGTCTTTCACGGGTGTGCGCGTGGGTCTTGCTGCGGCGCGTGGGATTGCCATGGCCGCCGGGATTCCAATGGTCGGCATTTCCGTTCTGGAAGGGACAGCTTTTAAGGTTTCCGGACTTTTTCCTGAAATCCGGGATGTATATGTCGTTCTGGAAACTCGGCGCGACGATTTCTATGTCCAGCGCTTTTCCGGCGGCCGTCCGGTTTCGGAACCGGCCGTCATGAGCGGGGAGGCTTTGAAAGCCGTCGCGGATATTCCCGTCGCGGGAAACGGAGCCCTGCGTTTTGCCGAGGAGTTCGGGCCGGCCCGGGTTCTGGAAGTCCCGATGCCGGACGCCGCCGACGTTGCGGTTCTGGCCTCCGCGCGTGCGCCGGAAGAAACATATCCGTCGCCTCTGTACCTGCGGGAAGCCGAGGTGTCGGGATGCCGGAAATAATCCGCCGGGACGATTCTTTTGCCGCGGTGTATGCGGCTCTTCATGCGGCCTGTTTTGATAAAGCCTGGAACGAACCGGCGATGCGTCAGATTCTGCGTATGCCCGGGGCTTTCGGCTTTCTGGCCGTTGAAAAGGACGAGGTTGCCGGTTTCATCCTGTGTTCGCGGGCTACCGACGAAGCGGAAATCGTGTCTGTGGGCGTCCGTCCGGAGTTCCGCCGCACCGGAATGGCCGAGCGTCTGATTCATGAGGCTTTCAGCACGGCGCGCAGGCAGGGAGCCCGTGTTTTCTTTCTGGAAGTCGCCGTCGACAATCCCGCCGCCGTTGCGCTGTATGAAAAAACAGGGTTCCGAAAGGTCGGAAAACGAAAAGGATATTACGAACGCGGCGACGAAAGAATCGACGCCTTGGTCATGCGGGCGGACTTATAGCTTTTCTTTGGCGTTCCGCTCAGGACAAGAGCCTGCTTCAGCATTTCGGAAATCAGGAAAGCGCCGGCCGAAAGCGGCAGATAGGAAATGAATTCATCCAGTATGTCAACGTTGTGCGTATACGCGGCCGGCGGCAGGAAAACCGCGCTGTTCCGTCTTTTGGTAAGAAAACGGTTTTCGCCCGCCAGACGGTCAAGCTCTTTGCCTGAAAACAGGGCGCCCTGCATGGGCGGCATTGTTTTCTGAACACCCCAGAGGCTGTAACGGTTGGGGACGATGCAGATCAGGGATCCGTTGTGCGCCAGAATACGCCAGAGTTCTTTAAGAAGTGCCGCGGGATCGGAAACGTATTCCAGAGCGTTGACGACCAGGGCATACTGGAACGATCCGTTTGGAAAAGGCAGTGCGTTTTCGCGAATTTTCAGGACATCCGGGTTTTCGTTTTTATCCGTCGGATCGGTTTCCAGAATAAATTGAGGCGATTTTTTTTCCAGTTCAACGCAGAACGGAGTCGCATACCCGACGGTCAGGACACGCGCGCCCGCAATGTCGGGCCAGCAAGGGTCAATGGAACGGCAAATCTGCCGGAAAACGCGGCGGCCGCATTGCGAAGCGTAAAAGGATCCCAGAGACTGCGTCGTTCGCGTCATACGCTTTGCCTTCAAAAAAAATGAACCGCATTTTAAATACCCTGACAGGGTACATTAAAATGCGGTCAAGAAGAAAGCGGTTTTATCAGGAGTCTTTGTTTTTTCGCTTTCCAAGTTTGTTTCGCTCCTTCCCTAACAAGGAGATGTTCTTATACTGTCATATAATTATTTGTTTGTATAGTATTATTTTTCACGGACGGCATAAAGATGAACATCACGCTGCGGGAAGGGGATGGACAGCCCGGCGCCTTCAATCGCTGATTTAAGCTTCTGGTTGGTGGCCCAATAGGTATCCCAGTAGTCGGATGTGCTGGTCCAGGCTCTCATCTGCAGATTGACAGAGCTGTCGGCCAGGGTTCGAACCATCACCTGCGGCGCGGGATCTGTCAAAAAGCGCGGATCTTCGGCAATGATTCGCCGCAGGACATCCAGCCCGGTTTCGATTGAATCGCCGTATCCGATGCCGACGACGATTTCCATCCGGCGTTTGTCGTTGTGCGAATAGTTTTTGATCGGCGCGCCCCACAGCGAGCCGTTCGGGACAGTAATCCGCAGTCCGTCGGGAGTGTCCATCAGGGTGACGAAAAGGTTTATCTCCCGGACGGTGCCGTTGACGTTTCCGGTTTCGATGTAATCGCCGTTTTTAAAGGGGTGCAGAATTAAAAGCATCAGCCCGGCGGCAATGTTTGAAAGCGTGTCCTTCAGAGCCAGCCCCACAGCCAGGCCGGCCGCGCCCAGAAGGGCGACAAGGCTGGTCGTATTGACGCCGAAAATGTTAAGGATGAAAAGGCCGCCGATGCCGTAAATTGAATATTTCGTGATGACCTTGAAAACCGGAAGGAAGGTATCATCGAACGTTCTGATTCGCGTGACGGCGTTTTCCAAAGCGGTCAGCGCGATTTTGGCAACGGACGAACAGACCAGAAGGATACCGATGACAAGGAAGAGCTTGTAGGCGATTGGGAGGATGAAGGGCATATGCCGGACGAGAAAATCATACATGGCGGGTTCTCCTGCAAAATGGAATCCCTGAAGAATACCATCCGGAGATGAAACGAAAAAGAGAGACGTTCGGCCATCTTTTTCCTCTAACCGAAAAGCGCGGATGACGTCTCCGGAAAGACAGGCGTATAATCGGCGGTATGTCTTTATTTTTCGGGGGATCGGAACAATGAAACGTCAATTTTTCTTTTTGTTGCTTGGGCTTGTGCCGTTTTCGGCTTTTGCCGCGCCGGAGACATGCGCGGAAAAAAAACAGGCGCTTGAGGCTGAAATCGCCCGCGCCGAAGCTTCTGTAAACGGGCACTATCGTCTGAAAGGGCTGAACGAGGCGCTGAAAAACCTTGAAGCGAACTGCACGGACGAAGGCCTGCGCGAAAAAGCCGAAGAAAAAATCGAAAAAGTCCGCGGGAAGGTCGAAAAGGCGGAAAAAGACCTGCAGGAGGCGGTCGACAGCGGCAAAGACGCGGCGAAAATCGCGAAGAAAAGGAACAAGCTTTTGGAGGAACAGCAGAAACTCCAGAATCTGGAAGCCGGGCTTTAGCCTCTCACTTTCTTTTCGGCGGCAGGCCGCGGGCTTTCCTGTACGCTTCGATGCGGCGGCGTTCCAATTCCATCAGGTTGCACCGGTTCGTCTTTTTATTCCAGGTCAGATTATTTTTTTCACAGACCTGGATGGTGCGGCTCTTGTCCAGGGCCGGCATGAAGAAATTGACGCTTTCCGCCGTCAGCAACAGAAAAGCAACGGCAAACGGCGCGATCAGGTTCAGACGGATGCTCCGGGTTTTGATCAGAAATTCATAACAAAGGTAGGCGCCGATGATGAACACCGCCGTTTCAAAACCAAGAGCAAAACGGTATTGATGTTCGGCGCTTTTGATGTCGGTGAATTCGGGTTCGTTCGGAAACCTTTGAAGTATTTGAGGAAAATCGAACGGCAGGGAAATCCATAATTTCGCCGTTTTCATCCCCAGCCCGATCAACAGAAGCAGGTTCAGCGCGAACAACGTATAGCGAAAAGCCGTTGCTGTATAAAGCCTGAATTGTGAAAAAAGCGTTTTATTCCTCATCCGCCATCCTTGTTGATTCCGATTCTCTTTTTATCCTGTCCGGCGGCCAAAGAAAAGACAGAATCGACCCCGAATGCAAAAATGCTTGTCGTCGGGCTCGGGTAAGTATATTTTCGGGACAATATCGTTTTCATAAAGGTAGGTCTCATGAATTCTCTGCGTAAGGATTTTCTGCTTGATGCGCTCGCTTCTTATGTCCGCCAGACGACGATCGCCACCAAAGGCGCCGTTCTGGAAGGTTATCGGGACAACCCCGAAATCGCGGACGCGTTTCTGATGTATTTCGACGCGAAGTTCAATCCCGAAAAGCAGCCGGCACATCATCTGGAGGAAATAGAGGCCCGTATCGCCTCGGAAATGCCGAAGAACGTGTCACTCAAGGCCGTCTTTTCGGTTTTGAAAGCGATGCTTCGGACGAATTATTATCAGGGAGAGAAGGATTACGTTTCCTTCAAGTTTGCGCCGGAACGGATCCCGGGGTTGCCGAAACCGGTGCCGATGGCCGAAATGTTCGTTTATTCGGATAAGGTTGACGCCGTTCATTTGCGTTTCGGACGCATTGCCCGCGGCGGCATCCGCTGGTCCGACCGCAAGGAGGATTTCCGTACCGAGATCCTGAGCCTTGTCAAAGCACAGCAGGTCAAAAACGTTGTCATTGTCCCCGTGGGCTCCAAAGGCGGCTTTTTCCCGAAACAGCCGCCGGAAAACGCGTCCCGGAAAGAGCTGGTTGCCCATGCCGTCGAATGTTACAAAACGATGATTCGCGGTTTCCTGGATATTACGGACAATATCGTTGACGGCGCGGTGGTTCCGCCGGAAAACGTTGTCCGTTACGATTCCGACGATCCGTATCTGGTCGTCGCCGCCGACAAGGGGACAGCGGATTTTTCGGATATTGCAAACGCGCTGTCCGCCGAATACGGCTTCTGGCTGGGGGACGCCTTTGCTTCCGGCGGGTCAGCGGGGTTCAGCCATAAAGGAATGGCGATTACGGCTCGGGGATCGTGGGAAAGTGTGAAACGCCATTTCCGCGAAATGGGCCATGACTGCCAGAAAGAGGATTTTACCGCCGTCGGGATCGGCAGTATGGCCGGGGACGTGTTCGGCAACGCAATGCTTCTGTCTCCGCATATCCGGCTGGTCGCCGCCGTCAATCATTCATCGGTTTTCATTGACCCGACACCGGATCCGGAAACAAGCTTCCGGGAACGCCGCCGGCTGTTTGAAGCCGAGGCGGGATGGAACGAATATGACCGTTCTCTGATTTCTCCGGGCGGCGGTGTTTTCGACCGTCGGGAAAAGTCGGTCACTCTGTCGGAGGAAGCGCGCCGCGCCCTGGGTGTCAACTCATCCGTGATGACGCCGGACGAACTTGTCAAGGTGGTACTGAAAGCGCCGGTTGATCTGCTGTATTTCGGCGGAATCGGCACCTACGTGAAAGCGACGTCGGAAACGCAGATGGACGCGAAGGACGGCGCAAATGCCGGATGCCGCGTGGACGCCTCACAGATTCAGGCAAAGGTGGTCGCCGAAGGGGCGAACCTGGGCATGACACAGCGGGCGCGGATTGAATATGCGATGAACGGCGGCCGTTTGAACACAGACGCCATTGACAACTCCGGCGGAGTTGACTGCTCCGACCATGAAGTCAACATCAAAATCATGCTGAACGCTGTCGTGGCCGAAGGCCGCATTTCCATGGAAGAACGCAACGCGCTTCTGAAATCCCTGACGGACGAAGTTGCCGGGCTGGTGCTGCTGGACAATTACCGTCAGACGCAGATCATTTCCTATATGCTGCACCGCGGGGCGAAAAGCATCCCGGGCAATAAAAAGCTTTTCCATAAGCTTGAAAAGGCCGGGAAGCTGGATCGTGCTTTGGAATTTCTGCCTTCCGACGCAGAGATGGACGCCCGGTTCAACCAGGGTCGCGGCCTGACCCGTCCCGAACTGTCGGTTCTGCTGGCGTATGCGAAAATGTCGCTGTACGAGGATATCCTGAACAGCGACCTGCCTTCCGACACAAGCCTGGCCGAGGGACTTCTGCTGTCGTATTTCCCGACCCGCCTGCGTGAAGAATACCGTGACGATATCCTGAACCACCGTCTGCGTCACGAAATCATTGCAACGATGATTGCGAACAACCTGATCAACCGGGTCAGCGTCAACTTCATCGGAAAGATGCGCAATGAAAGCACCGCTTCCGTTCCTGAGATTGCAAAGGCCTATCTGGTGACAGCCGCGGCATACGGCACCGAAGAGCTGTTCGGGATGATTGAAGCGAGGGACGGTATCCTTCCGGCGGAGGAACAGGCTGTCCTGACGCGTCGTCTGGTCGCGGAAATCGAAAACATGGTGTCGACGCTGTTGCGCCGCGGAATGGAGGAGGATATTGCTGCGGAAGCCGCTCGTCTGGCCTCTCACCCGGACGAAAAGTTCGCGGCCATCCGCGCGGATCTGACAGCGTAGGCGTTGGAGAAAAGAACTGAAAGCCTCTTCCGGAAAACCGGAGGAGGCTTTTGAGTTATCTGAAAAGCGAATGCCGAAAAAGCTGAGGGCGATAAAACGCAAATTGCTGTTGGATACGTCCTTGGGCGCGGGCGTGCCGGCGGCTCCCGGAAAGTTTTCCGAAATCCCGGTGCAAAGCCGGAAAGGGCCGCTCACCTCGGGGAGGCATCCGCCATGTCAGGGCTGTCCGGCCTGTCAATAATCCTGCGGCGGCCTTTTCCCACGACGAAGGTCGATATTTTCCCGAAGGTTCGGACGGCATATAATAAAGCGGTTGTTATACAGGGGGGATTTTCATGAAAAACGTTCTGGTCGTCTTAAGCTGTCTGTTCCTTTTTTCATGTGCGCAGGATATCAATAATGATTCCTACACGATGGCGTCGGTCGGGTCGGCGAACCGGGTCGGCCAGGGCGTTGTCGTTGACGTCCGTACGGTCCAGATTCAGGGCGACAGCCAGTCCGGTTCTGTCGTCGGCGGGGTCGCGGGCGGCTTTGTCGGTTCCACAATCGGACAGGGCAGGGGAAGCGTTCTGGCGTCGGTGGGCGGCGCTCTGGTCGGCGCGCTGGTCGGCGGCCTGACACAGAAAGAGCTGAGCGAGCAGAAAGCGTTGCAGTACATTGTCCGCCTTAAGGACGGCAACCTGGTTACCGTTATACAGGGATTGGATAATCGAATCGCCGTGGGACAGCCCGTTTTGATTTTATACGGCAAGGAAACACGTCTGATTCCCGAAACCGCCGGAAGCGTTTAAACGCGCCGGTTCAAAGACCGCGGACACCGTTCAATTAATTGATTTTTCATAATTATGTCAAAATTATGACGAATATTCTATCCAAAAGCCCGGGTTTATGATATATAATTAGTTCTGCAAAAGGAACGCGGCCCGTCGGGGCCGCATATCTTTCCTTGGTTTTGCACGATGGGCGAACAGGCTTTTTCTTGAGGCGAATCGGGAAGGGAAAGCCGTTCTTTCGCAGTGTTTAACTTCCGATCGAATAGGAACTATAAATGTCCAAAGACAATTCATTTTCCACCGGAGACTTCGTGGTTTATCCGACGCACGGGGTTGGCAAGGTTTTAAGCATCACCAAAGATATGGTGGCAGGACAGGAGTTGGAACTTATTGCCGTTCATTTCGACAAGGACCGCATGACTCTGCGCGTCCCGATGGCCAAAGCGAAAAATTCCGGATTGCGGAAGCTTTCCAACCGCAACATCATGGATGCCGCCCTGGAAACGCTTAAGGGAAAATCCAAAACAAAACGCACGATGTGGAGCCGGCGCGCTCAGGAATACGAAGCGAAAATCAATTCCGGCGACCCGATTTCCATTGCCGAAGTCGTGCGTGATCTGTACCGTTCACAGTCTCAGTCCGATCAGTCGTACAGCGAACGGCAGATCTATGAACAGGCGCTTGACCGCCTGGCGAATGAACTGGCCGCTTTGGAAAAAATCAATACGCAGGATGCGGCGACGAAGCTGTGCGGGCTTTTGAAGGTCGCCGAGTAAATCAGACAGGTTTCAGGAAAATGCGGCTTCGATGCAGGAGCCGCATTTTTGTTTTCCGGAAAGCGCCTGAAGACACCCGGTTCTGAAAGGCCGGAAAGGATGAACAGAAAGCCTCTTTTTCAAAAATCATTCAAAGGTCTCTCCCGGCGTGCGGAAAAATAAAGGGTCGTCGTCCGTCAATTCCTTTCCGAAGCCGTGGAGCAACGATTTATACAGCCGGAATACTTTCCTTTTTTCGCAGAAAACGGATCTTTCAAAGACAGAGCGGAAACGGAGAGCTTCTGAAAACCGGATGGTTTTCACATGCGGCCTGAATCCGGCGGCTTTCATTTTTCAGGGCGAAAAGACCTTCCCGTACCGCAAACATCGGCCGGTTTTCATCCGTCCTTGCTTCTCGGGAAAAAGAGAACTCTCTGCATATGGAAAAACGCCGGAAGACATGCTACACACCGCAGATATTTTGCCGTCCGGATCTGTGACGGAAAAGTGGAGCCTCACTCCGGAACTCAGACTGTTTCTTCATCCAGACGTTGGCGCAGAGCCAGAAAATCACGCCATGACATTTTTTTCTGCGCCGGTGTTCGCAGCAGAAACGCCGGATGAAAAGACGCCATTGCAGGAAGAAAAAGATCCCCGTCCGTATATTCCATCCACCGCCCGCGGCAACGGGTGATGCCTTCGTTCGTGTGCATCAGGGCGGACACGGCGCTTCCTCCCAGCAAAAGCAGGATTTTCGGGTGAACAAGGGCGATGTGACGGCGGATGAACGGCGTGAACAGGGCGACTTCCGCTTCCGAAGGCTTGCGGTTTCCGGGCGGCCGCCAGGGCAGGATGTTTGAAATGTAAACGTCATCGCGGTTCAGGCCGATCGATTTCAGCATCAGATCCAGAAGCTGACCGCTGACACCGACGAACGGTTCGCCGCGCCGGTCTTCTTCCGCGCCGGGCGCTTCGCCGATGATCATGATCTGCGCCCGCGGTTTCCCGGCCCCGAAAACCATGTGCGCCGCTGTTTCCTTCAGCGGACAGCCGTCAAAGGCCTCCATGACGGCGCGCAGTTCCTCAAGCGTCTGTGCCCGCCGTGCCAGTTCGGCGGCTCCGGCGTCTTCTGCTGTTTTCCGAACGGTCGGCGCGGGAACGGCGGCCGGGAAAAGATCCCGTTCCTCCGGGAACTCTTTCTTCGGGGGAAGAGGAGCCTCCTCCTTCGGCAGGGCAAAACGATCCGCCGGTTCTTCGGCAACGGCTTCGTCCGCGCCGACGGCGGCATACCATTCCAATATATCTAAAGGCTGTCTGTCATTCATGGCTTCACCGTATCATATTTTAAACGTCGGTTGAATTTTTTTTCCCGGAACGCCTTTATTTATGGTTTTGTAAGGAAGTCGGGATATGTTAGAAAAACACTCGGTTGATTTTTGATTTGAAAAAGATAACAATAAACCGTTTTGGGAAAGTGATGACGAATGCGCGCAAAATCAAAAATTTCGGTTCTGTTTTTTCTCCTGCTGGCGGCGTGCGTCCCCGATAATGCGGGGACAAGCCTGGCATTTGCCGAGACGGCCTCCCGGGAAGCTCCGGCATCTGCGGTGGGGAACTATATTTTTTACCTGCAGGCAAAACAGGATCAGGATTACGACAGTGCCATCAAATTCCTGAAGGCGACCATCAAGGAAGATCCTTCCAACAAAATTCTTGTTTCGGAACTTTTCACTCTTCTGACAATTGAAGGCCGCATTGCCGAAGCCGCACCCTATGCGCGGGAAGAATTGAAAAGCGATCCCTCCTCCCTGCTGGCCGTCCTTGTCCTGACCGTTCAGGACGCCCGGGAAAACAAATACCGCGAGGCATTGAACCGCCTGGAAGTTTTTCCCAACCGCGACGATAATCCGTTTCTGATTCCTCTGCTGGAAGCGTGGCTGTACGCCGGACTGGACGAACCGAAAAAGGCGAAGCAGGCGCTTGAAAAAGTGAACCAGAAAGGGACAGAGTCGTTTTATTACTTCCATCTGGCTCTTTTGAACGATATGTGGGGCGATTCCGAAGAGGCCGAGAAAAATTACGAAGCGCTTCTGCATGGACCGGGCATTCTGTCCCTGCGGACGGTGCAGACATACGGAAATTTTCTTCTGCGCCGGAACGATCAGAAAAAATTCATGACACTGATCGAGGCTTATCGCCGCGGCAACCGTTCCTATCCGCTGATTGAAGAGGATTTTTTCCTGGCGGGGGCGTCTTCCGGGGCGAAAAAAATCCCGATGAGCGTTCCGACTCCGAAGGCGGGTCTGGCCGAAGTGTTCTTCGGTGTTTCCGGCAGCCTTGCGGATAAATCCAGCCCGGAAAGCTCGCTTCTGTTCATCCGTTTCAGCCTCAACCTTGATCCGTCGCTTTCACTGGCGCGCGTGCTTCTGGGGGAAGTGCTGGAACAGCAGGGGCGCCTGAACGAAGCTCTTGAATTGTACGAAAGCGAGCCGGAAACATCCGAAACCTATTTCCCGGCCCAGATGCGGACGGCCATGCTTCTGGCGAAAAAGGGTGAAACGGAAAAAGCCGAGAAAATACTCCAGAATCTGTCACAGATGCATCCGTCCCTGCCGCTTCCCTGGGTTCAGATGGGCGACATGTTTGTTGCGGAAAAGAATTTTCCGATGGCCATTCGATCCTACACGACGGCCATTGAAAAAATCGGAACGCCGCAAAAGTCGCACTGGACTTTGTTTTACAGCCGGGGAATTGCGTATGAACAGAATAATCAGTGGGATCTGGCGGAACAGGATTTTCTGCAGGCTCTGATCCTCAGCCCGGAACAGCCGCTGACCCTGAATTATCTGGGGTATTCGTGGCTGGAACGCGGAAAGAACGTCGTCAAAGCCAGAGAAATGCTTGAGCTGGCGGCCTTTCGTGCACCGCAGAGCAGTTTTATCACGGACAGCCTGGGGTGGGCCTATTATCTGATGAAGGACTATAAGAAGGCCGTTCCCGTTTTGGAAGCCGCCGTTTCACAGGATCCGGGAAGCGCCGTTATCAACGATCATCTCGGGGATGCCTATTGGCGAAGCGGCCGCCGCCGCGAAGCCCGCTATCAGTGGCGGAAAGCTCTGGATGTCAATGACGACCTGACGCCCGAGGATCGTGCGCGGGTCGAGGCAAAGCTTGAAAAAGGGCTGGACGCCATCGGCGACAAGGTAACCGTTCCCGAAGCGGAACTGAAAAGCGTCATCGTCAAAAATGAGAAAAACGCCGGAAAATGAGGCCGCCGTTCTTGCGCCGGCCAAAGTCAATCTGTATCTGCACGTCGTCGGCCAAAGACCCGACGGCTATCATCAGCTTGACAGCCTGTTCGTTTTTGCGGACTGTGGCGATGTTGTCCGTGTTTTTCCCGCAGAAACGCTCACGCTGGAAATCACGGGGCCGTTTTCGGCGGGGCTTCCGGTTTCAGAGGACAATACGGTTCTGAAGGCGGCGCGGGCTCTGGCGCAGGCTCTGAATGTTCCGGCCGCCGCAGGGATCGTTCTGGAAAAGAACCTGCCCGTGGCGTCGGGAATCGGCGGCGGGTCTTCGGATGCCGCGGCCGTTCTGAAAGCGCTGTCAAAGCTGTGGGGCCGGAGCCTTCCGGAACCGGAGTTGTCCGCGCTGGCGCTGTCTGTGGGGGCGGACGTTCCCGCCTGCCTGAAGGGAAAGGCGGTCTGTGTGTCGGGAATCGGCGAGATTCTCACGGAAGCACCGCCTTTGCCGGAGCTGACCGCCGTGCTGGTCAATCCGAACCGTCCGGTTTCAACGCCGGCGGTTTTCAGAAAACGGAGCGGAGAGTTCTCCGCGCCCGCGCCAATTGACGAAGCGCCGGCCGATGTCCGCGGCTTCATCACCGAACTGAAGCGACGCCGCAATGACCTTGCGGCCGCCGCTGAAGCGCTGGAACCGTCGGTTTCCGAGGTTTTGGCGGCTCTGAGGGCCTGTCCCGGTTGCGCCCTTGCCCGCATGTCGGGAAGCGGGGGGACGTGTTTCGGGATTTTTGAAAAGGAAAGCGACAGGGGGACGTGCGTTGAAAGGCTTCGCCGGAAATATCCGTTCTGGTGGATCCAAAGCGCAAAACTCTTGTAAAATCGCTTGTGTAATAAATTATACTTATGTATAAAAACTTACAGCCGCTTTTTCGGCGGTTTTGCGTGGAAACTCCATCAGGAGAAACATTAATGTCTAAAATTCGTCGTTCTCTGCCTGTTTTTGTTTTCTTCGTCCTGTCGACGGCCCTGCTCGGCGGTTGCTGGAAAGAAAAGAAAGTCGCCGCTCCGCCGGCGCCGAAACCGCATGTGACCGTTGTTGACGCGGCGAAACGCACATATGTCGAACGCTTCAATTTTCCGGGGCGTGTTGACGCCGTGAATTCCGTCACGCTGAAAGCGCGCGTCGCGGGCTTCCTGAAGGATCGCCTGTTTGAAGAAGGCGATATCGTCAAAAAAGGCCAGCTCCTTTTCACGATCGAACGCGAACCGTTTGAAGCAAAAGTCGCTCAGGCGGCGGCGGATCTGGCCAAAGCCCAGGCCGACGCAACGAACGCGAAACTGAATTACGACCGTGCGGCCGAACTGCGCAAAACCGGAAATATTTCTCAGGCGACCGTTGATACGCGTGATGCCGAAAACAGCATGGCCAAGGCTCAGGTGCTTCAGGCACAGGCGGCGCTGAACCTGGCGAAAATCGATCTGAGCTATACGAACATCAAGGCGCCCTTTACCGGCAAGATCGGTCTGGCGGATTACTCGGCCGGGGAATACCTGCCGGTCAACACGACGTTGGCGACGATGGTTTCCTATGATCCGATGGATGTTCTGTTCTCGGTCAGCGAGCAGGAACTTCTGGCTCTGCAGACGGGGGGAATCCTGAAGCCGGACAATGAAAGTCTGGCGATTTCGCTCCAGATGGCGGACGGTTCCGTTTACCGTTACGGCGGATGCCCTCCC
>USCC01000057.1 GCA_900553035.1 uncultured Rhodospirillaceae bacterium
TATTGACTTTTCCATATATATGAATAATTATATATATTGAAAATAATAGCTATAAAGGAGACTATATATGACGTTTCTTTCTTCCCTTTTCCTTGCGCTTGCGGGCGGCGCCTCTCCGGCCTTTGCGAACCCGGCCTGCATTGTCTGTACGGTCGCGGTCGGTGCTTCGCTTGAAATTGCCCGAAAGCTGGGCATCCGTGACGATGTCGTCGGTTTGTGGGCCGGCGCCATGCTCGCTCTGCTGGGGTACTGGACAATTTTTTATTTCGACCGGAAACGCTGGTGCTTTCCGGGGCGGGACGTCCTTCTGATGGGGCTGTCAATCGCAATGATCGGTTTCATGTACCGCAATGATCTTTTTTACATGCCGCGGCCGGTTCTTGGTTTTCTGTATCTGGATCCGTTCCTGTTTTCCGTTCTGGCGGGCGCCGCCCTGTTCATCGGGTCACAGATCCTTTACGCCCGGCTGAAAGAACACAACGGCGGCCGCGCACATTTTCCGTTTGAAAAAGTCGCCATGCCCCTGTTGTTCCTGACGGTGGCTAGTGTCGTGCTGAGCCGTTATCCGCTGTAAACCTTAAAGGAGAAAAATGATGAAAAAAATAAATGATGTCAAAGAGTTCGTCGAAAAAATCGATACCGCGAAAAAAGTCAATCCCAAAGACCTGTCCTCAGATCAGGACCTGAGCATTGCCGTCATGAATCTGATTTCGATTGAGGAGCATCTTGTTTTCTCCGGCGCAAAAACGGGAAAAACATCCTTCTATGACCTGATCGGAGATGTCCGGGAAATGCGCAAGAATCTGATGCAGAAGATGATTCCCGCTTATGAGGGAGAAGTGTGGTGCATCTCCAAACACCTGCTGGCCGCGTCAATGCGTCTGATGGAAGTCGGAACGAAACAGCAGAGCCTGGGGCATACGAAAGAAGCGTACAAGTTGTTCGATCAGGCGTACGAGCTTTACTGCCTGTTCTGGGGATTGAACATGAACATGCTGAACACGGACGACGTCAAATGGATTTCCGACAACGCGGACAGCATCAAAGCCCTGTCCGCCCGGGTTGATGAAGCGGTCAGAACCCTTCCTCCTGCGGACACGGAGGAAAAAACCGGTGTGCTGTCGCGGATGAAAACGTTCGTCCGCAAGGCCGTTGATTGTTGCATTGAATAGGAGGCGGGTATGCACAAAATCCTTTTTGCTCTTCTGGCGGTCTTCCTGCTTTCGGCCGGAGGATGCGGCGATGGGACGGGGGCGGGATCTGCTGCCGTTTCAGGCGCGGCCCCCGTTCTGCGCGACGATAAAATTTATTTCTTTTATTATGACGAATGTCCCTACTGTCATGTTGCCGCCCATTCCATCCAGAGCAGGTATGTCGGGCTGCCGATCGAGCTGGCGAACATTCACAAAAGAGAAGGCGCCGTCCTTTTTGAAGCCTGTGCCCGTAAATTCGGGCTGGGCCGCGAAGTCGGGACGCCTCTGTTCTGCATGGGGGATAAATACATCATGGGATGGCCGCCCGGCGCAGAGGAAATGTTCGATGCGTATGTAAAACCTTTTATCAACTGACCTTTAAATCCCCTTGATGTTTTTCAAGGGGATTTATAATCTGCATTATAGTCCTGAACGCCGAAAGGGTTTGAACATGAAACAGCCTCTGCCGCCTGAAATAATGAAAAAAGCCGTCAAGGGAATTATGCTGATTGCGCATCCGCTACGTCTGCGCCTGCTGGAATATCTGGACGTCAACGGCAGTTCTTCCGTTTCGGCACTGACAAAGGCTTTGAACGAAGAGCAGGCGACCGTTTCCCAAAGCCTGAAAAAAATGAGGGAAAACAATCTTGTCAAAACGACGCGCCGGGGAATTTTCATTTATTACGACATCTGCGAGGAATATCCGGCCAGCATTTTCGTCTGCCTGCGCAAGCTGTACGGCTACATGACCGACAATTTTTATTTTCTGAAGGACGGGTTCAAAGCCATGCTACCGTCCGACTACACCCTGATGACAGCGAACCGGATCAAACTGTTTGCCAACTCTGATAAAATGCGGATTCTGGAACTTTTGACTCTGCGGGGGCCGCAGAATGTGACGGAGATTTCAAACGGCGCCGGCATAGAGCCTCTGAAGACCTCGCAGTATCTGAAAAAACTCAGGGACGACGGCTTTGTCGCCTGCCGGCGCGACGGCCGCTTTGTCATTTATGACATCACTTCGGGCGTTCACAAAACCTGTATCGAATGCATCCACAGGCGCTATGATTCCCTTGAAGACAAAAGCACCTTCTGAAAACGGATAAGAAAAAAGCGGAAACCGCCGGGCTTCCACTTTTTTTCGGGAAGCGCCCCAAATCAGCGCACGGCCGCCCGCTTTGCCAGCCCGGCCTGTACGGCGGGAGACAGCGTTTTGGAATCCGCTTCCTGCCGCGTCTTTTCAAAACGTTCAATACGAGCAACCGTTTCCCTGTTCAGATCGCGGCGCGGACAGAAACCAAAATCAAAATTTTTCTTCAGAAAACCCGTTTCCCGGATTTTCGATCCCGATTTTTCCAGGATATCCAGGAACTTATTCACTCCTTCGTCCGTAAAGCGCCCCTTGGAGAAATCAACTTTTTCAACATGCGATGAGGCCAGCCCCCTTGCCAGAGCCAGTAATGTCGTATCGTTCACATCCGGGCCGTTATAAATGAACTCCTTCAAATCGGGCATATCCTTCAGACGATCGCCCAGGAGCTTTTCCGAAACCGCGTCAAAACGGATGTTTTCCATTTTCAGGCTTTCCATCCCTTCCGGCATTGCTTCAATAAAACGAGCCGCCGTTGCCTTTGTCACGATATCCGGAGAATTCGGACGGTTGGTCAGGGAAAGGCTTTTCAGCGTTCCGGGCAGACCTGCCCCCATTGTGTCCAGACACGTTTCGCCCAGATCCGATGAATTCAGGGTAAAGGACGTCAGGGCGCTTTGCCCGAGATTCAGGTTTTTCAGATACGGCGCGGAAGCCGAAGTTGCCGACAGAGAAAGCTCCGTCATCTTTCCCCGCGCGAGTTGTTCCCCCAGAGAATAGGAAACGGCCAGACCGTGTTCCAGACAAACATCCAAAGAAGTGACGTTCGTCCTGTCCAGGCCGTCAATAAAGCGGGCAACAACAGGCGCCGGAACATCCCCCTTGCGGGAATCATTGGTCAGGGAGACTTTGCGGACGGACGGTTCAAACCCTATTTTTTCCAGGAGAATGGCTGAACAGTCGCGTCCTTTTGCCAGACGCCGGATTTCCGAAGAACGAAGCTGTTTCCTGACAAAACAGCTTGGACGCGGAGAACGGGCGGTTCCCTGTTTCAGCTCAAACAGGGCCGTTTTTTCATCCACGATTTCGGAAACGGCACAGCCCTGGCCGATATGCATCAGATCCTTCATATCGACAGCCAGGGTTCCGTTTTTTTTCGGCCTGCCGCATTTTTTTAACGAAAGCTTCCGATTCCTGCGCGGAAAAACCGGCGGCTTCAAGGCTCTGGGCTTCCCGGACGTCCCAGAACGGTTTTGTTTTGTCCGGAGCGGCCGGCTGTTTTTTATATTTACCCGCGAAAATATCCGATAATTTTCTGAAAAACGAAGCCATGACTCACCCCCTGTGCTGATTGTTATTTTTCATGAAAAATAATTTGTTTTAAAGAGGATGTCAACAAAAATAGACAAAAATTCAGGTTCGTTCCGAAAATACTCTCCCCAAAAAAAGAAGCCCCGAAAAGAGGCTTCTTCAACAACCGTATGCGCCGCGCGTTTAAAACGCGATTTTCAGGTTTGCGCCGATTGAAAATGAATCTGAATCAATGCCGGCGTCCCATTTATAGGAATCATGCAGAAGGTATGATACGCTTCCGCCGACGGACATCCGCGGCGTCAGGACGTAATCGGCTTCGGCGAACAGGCGGTAGGACTGATCGTTTCCGTCTTCATGATTATACGTATAATCAAGCCCCGCGCGCACGCCGACAATTTCCTTGATCATGGAATATCCGGCCACGCGCAGGCCGATAACGCTTTCGTTTGCATCCTTGCCCTGCCCCACCGGCGTTTCAACACGCAACTCCGCATACGGCAGGAAGGTTGCCCCGGCGTCATAACCGACCTGGGCAAAAAAATCAATACTCCGGCGTGCGCCCTTGTACTGCATGTACTTCACCGCCGCACGAACCAGAAGTTCGGGCTGGTTTTCAAAAGAAAACGCGTACATGCCGCCCACGCCCCACACGACATCATCCTTATCGCCGCTGCCGTAGCTATAGTTCCCCAACGCGCCGATCAGCGTGAAACGATCCGTCGCCCCGAACTGAAGCTCTTCCATATAAAAACCGGTATCGACGGAATTATGATCCCGCAGGCCGCTGTATTTCGTATGGGTGTATTCCGCGGTCGTCTGAGAAAATCCCTTCCCTTTCAAAGGCTGATAGAACGGATTTGTTATGTCCTCTGCCCGCGCCGCAAAAGACGTCAGGAAAATCAGAGCCGCCAACAGAACTTTCTTTTTCATTTCATTCTCCCGGTGAAGATTCTTCATGTTTTATCCACCCTAAAGACAAAACTTTAAAATATTCCTTACGGACAAAAAATTTACGGCCGACCTTTTCTAATTGTTGACGTATAAACAATTGACATGTAAATTAAGCTCGTTCTTTTCAGGATAACGGACGAAAAACATGCGTAAAAACCTTTACCTCTGGACGGCGGGCCTTGTTCCCTTTCTGGCTTCCGTCTTTTATTTCGACATCTGTGACGGGACAAACGCCGCGCGCATCATCTACTCCGCCGCCAAGCTGTTCATCCTGATTTATCCGCTTTTTTTCATCGGAACGACAATTCCTTTCAAAATGGCGTTCCGTTTTGATGTCCGGGAATTCGGCCTGGGCGCGGCCGTCGGTGCGGCTCTTTTCGGCGCCGGTACACTTGTGCTTGATATCCCCGCCGTCGGAAGAGAGATCGCGGCCGCCGCGCCGTTCATTCAGAGCAAAATCAGCAGTTTCGGCGTGGAAAAGCACTACCTCGCGATGGCACTCACCGTTTCGTTCGTCCACGCCATGCTGGAGGAATATTACTGGCGATGGTTCCTGTTCGGTGCGTCGGGAAAGAACGTCCTGAGCGCCGCGGCCTTTTCCCTGCATCATTTTGTCGTGCTGGACTTTTACTATGACCTGCCCGTGGCGGCGGTGCTGACACTCCTTGTTTTCACGGGCGGGCTGATCTTCAACGCCCTGTTCGCCCGGCGGGACAATGTCTGGGGAGCATGGGCCGCCCATGCCGGCGCGGATCTTTTCATTTTTTATGCCGGATGGCAGATTTTGAACGGAGGATTGAATGGCTGAACCGCATGATTTCAGACAGTACGGGATTGACCCGTCAAAGGGTCGGAATTATGAAAATATCGCGTACGTCATGGCGCTGGTCTATCACCTGTGTGAAAAAAGGATCAGCCGCCTTCTTGCGCCGTATGAAATTTCCCCCGAACAGTACAATGTCCTGATGGCGTTGCGTTTTCAGGAGGACGGCCGGGGCATGACTCAGACCGGGATCGGACGGCACCTGATCGTCAGTCCGGGAAGCATCACCCGCCTGGTGGACAAGCTTTCAAAACGCAATCTGCTGACCGTTGTTCAAAACCCCCGCAACCGCCGCGAAAACATTGTAAAAATCACCGAAGAAGGCATTGCTCTGACCGAAACCATATGGCCGCGATACGATGCCGCTCTCCGCGACCTGGTCGGCCGGGTGCCGCCCCAAAAACAGGAAGAGCTGGCCGCCGTACTGGCCGACTGGTTCTTTAAACTGCAGGAGACAAAACAGGATGCATAAAATCAGGGATATTTTAAAGCAGAAAGCCTTTTTATCGGTTTTCGCGACGCAGTTTCTGGGCGCCTTCAACGACAACCTGTTCCGCGCCGCGCTTTCCGGGTTTGTGACCTACAAACTGACGGAACTGGCGCCCGAAAGCAAACAGATTGTCGTCACGTTGGCCGTCGGTCTGTTCATGCTTCCCTTTTTTCTGTTTTCGGCTCTGGCCGGCGAAATCGCGGACAAGTACCGCAAGGACATTCTTTTTAAAGTGACGAAAGCTGCCGAGCTGGTCATTGCTCTTCTGGCGGTTGCGGCCTTTTATCTGGAAAGTCCGGCTTTGCTGCTGGGCGTACTGACGCTGATGGGGACGCAGTCCGCCTTTTTCGGTCCCGCAAAGTACAGTGTTCTGCCCGACGTCCTGAAGGAAAACGAGCTGATCGCCGGGAATGCACTGTTTGAAGCAGGCACCTACCTTGCGATCCTTCAGGGGGTCATCATCGGAGGATTGATCATGTCGGGTGAAGGCTCCGGGCGGGCGGCAACGTCGGTCTGGATCGTTTCGGTCGCCGCCCTCGGGTTCTGGACAAGTCTTCAGATCCCCGCCATTCAGGCGGCGTCCCCCCATCTCCGCATCCGCCCCAATTTCCTGAAGCTGACATGGGAAAACATGAAATTTGCCTTCATCAAACGGGAAATATTCCTGTGTATTCTGGGCATTTCGTGGTTCTGGCTGGTCGGAGCCGTTCTGATATCCCAAATTCCCGGTTTTGCTCAAAACGTCCTGAACGCCGACGGGAATACCTATACGTTTCTGCTGACCCTGTTTTCATGCGGCATCGGGATCGGCGCTATTGCCTGTCAATCTCTTCTGAAAGGTGAAATATCAAGCCGCTACCTGCCGTTCAGCGCTATCCTGATGACGCTTTTCCTGGGCGATCTGGCTTGGGCGACGCTGAATATCAGCACCGCGGAAGAAATGCAGACACTCGGCGCTTTTCTGAGGACGTTTACGGGCGTGCGGATTTCATTCGATCTGTTCATGCTGGCACTGTGCGGCGGCGTTTACATGGTTCCGCTGAATGCCATGCTTCAGATTTTCGCGGACGAAAAAATCCGTTCGCGCGTCATCGCAACCAACAATATCGTCAACGCCCTGTTCATGGTAGCCGGTTCAGCCGTGTGCGTCGTCCTTCTGGGCATCGGGATCGGCATCGGGGGAATCTTTGCTGTCATGGCTGCGGCCAACGCCTTTGTCGCTTTGTACATCTGCGGCCTGCTGCCCGAACATCTGGTGCGTTCCTTTGCCCGACAGGCGCTGAACTTCCTCTACAGAGTCGATTTCAAAGGTGTCGAGAACTTCAGAAATTTGAAAGGTCCGGCGGTCATCATCGCCAATCACACGTCGTTCATCGATGCGCTTCTGCTGTGGGTTTATCTGCCTTCGGACGTTTTTTTCGCCGTCAACACCCACGTGGCTCGGGAATGGTGGATCCGGCCGTTCCTTCATCTGGTCAAATATGTGCCGCTTGATCCCGTCAATCCGATGGGCGTCAAGTCAATTATCGAAGAAGTCCGCCGGGGTCGCAAAGTCGTCATCTTTCCCGAAGGACGCATCACGGTGACCGGATCTCTGATGAAAGTCTACCCGGGGCCGGCAGTCATTGCGGACAAAAGCGACGCCGACCTTCTTCCGGTCTATATTGAAGGCGCACAGTATTCCGTTTTCGGACGTTTTTCCCACCATTTCAGGAAACGCCCCAAAAGCACGATTTCCGTCACCATTCTTCCGCCGCGCCGCCTTGAAACGGGCGACGACGTCAAAGGCCGGGAACGCCGCCTTCGAGCCGCCCAGAAGCTGTACGACATCATGTGCGACATGAAATTCGTCGGAACGAACATTGACAAGTCCCTGTTCGAAAGCATGGTGGAGGCTCGCCGCCTGGTCGGAGCACGCAAAAAAGTTCTGGAGGATGCCGCACGCCGTCCTTTGAATTACGGACGCCTGATGACCGGAGCCTTTGCCCTGGGAGAACGCTTTGTCGAACGGACACGTGAAAAGGAATACGTCGGCCTCATGCTGCCGAATTCGGCCGCTGCAGTCCTGACCTTTTTCGGCCTTCAGGTTTACGGCCGCGTTCCCTGCATGCTGAATTTTTCGGGCGGCCTGAAAAACATCCTCGCCTGCTGCAGTGCGGCAGAAATAAAGACCGTCTTCACTTCGCGCGAATTCATTGAAAAAGCAAACCTCGGCACGGCGGAAGAAGCTCTGCGCGTGAAAGGTCTCAACATTGTTTTTCTGGAAGATGTTAAAAAGGAAATCCGCTTCGCAGATATGGCGCGCGCATGGGGAAAAAGTCTGAATCCCGAAAAACATGCCGTCCGGTCTGATCCGAACGCTCCGGCCGTTGTTCTGTTCACCTCCGGTTCCGAAGGCCTGCCAAAAGGTGTCGTTCTCAGCCACCGGAATATTCAGGCAAACCGGGCACAGCTGTCTGCCGTTATTGATTTCGGGCTACTGGACAGCTTTTTCAATACGATGCCGGTTTTTCATTCCTTCGGCCTGACGGCGGGGATGCTGCTGCCTCTTCTGAGCGGCATCAAAACGTTCATGTATCCCTCGCCTCTGCATTACCGGATTGTACCGGAACTGATTTACGATACGAATTCGACCGTGATTTTTGGCACGGACACGTTTTACAACGGTTATGCCAAAGTCGCCCATCCCTATGACTTCCACAGCGTCCGCTTTGCGGTTGCCGGCGCCGAAAAGGTCAAGGAGGAAACGTTCAAAAAATGGTACGATACGTTCGGCATCCGCCTGCTGGAAGTTTTTGGTGCGACAGAGACGTCTCCGGTTCTGTCACTGAACCTGCCGATGAATTTCCGGCGCGGGACGGTCGGCCGCCTTCTGCCCGGCATTGAAAGCCGTCTGGATCCGGTTCCGGGCGTTGAAAAGGGCGGCCGTCTGTTCGTCAAGGGGCCGAACATCATGCTCGGCTATCTTAAAGCCGACAACCCCGGCGTGCTCCAGCCTGTCGAAGACGGATGGTATGACACCGGCGATATCGTCGATATTGACGCGGAAGGCTTTATCCGTATTCTGGGACGTGCCAAACGTTTCGCCAAGATTGCAGGTGAAATGATATCGCTCAGCGCGGTTGAAAGCGAGCTTTCAAAGCTGTGGCCGCACAACGAACACGCCGTCGTCGCCGTTCCCGATGAGAAAAAAGGCGAACAGCTGGTTCTGTTCACGACCGGCAAGAACGCGGATCGGAATGCGATTCAGGCCTTTTTCAAAACCGCCGGCGTCAGTGATCTGGCCGTTCCCCGGACGGTTAAAATCATGGAAGCTCTTCCGCTGATGGGCACGGGCAAGACGGATTACGTCAAACTTTCGGAACTTGCCGCAAAGCTTTGAAACACAGGGAAGAGAACCGAAGGCCGGCGTTATCGCCGGTTTTCGGTTTTATTAATAATGATCCGCCGCGATGAAATGGCGTTGTTTTCTTTGCCATGATGAAGGTGCGTTGTCGTCGTTCATTTTCAGAACGATTAAAATTATATAACATTTTGTTCTTGACTTTTGGAAAAAATATGACATTATGTCAATATTTAAGGAGAAAATGTGATGACAGAAGAAGTCAAAAAAAAGCGCCTTCGCCTTGTGACGCCGGGTCGGACGCGGAAAAAAGCGGCGCCGGCTCTGCCCGTTGCAGAACAAATCAAGGTGGAACCGCTCAGCGACGACTTTCAGGAAAAGGAAATGGTGCGCTATCTGCTTTCAACGGTTCATGAGGTCATTGAAGTTTCCCGGCGTCCGGTACCCGTTCTGGACAAAGCAGGCCAGCCGACGGGAGCCGTCGAATACCAGTCTGCCGCCGTTTTAAAGGCATGCGAGTTGATGGCGAAACTTCTCGGTTCCATAAAGGAACCCGAAAGCAGGAGTGTCTCCGTCCAGATCGTTTCGTACGGCGAATGCGAAGACGTTGAAGCTCCGGAATAAACAATATTGTTTCAACCGCCTTATACGGGTCTCTCATACGGAATTGGCCGTTTTCATGTATATATGGCCTTTTCCGCAAACAAAAAGAAGGATGCCGGACTGTAAACAGGATTGATTTCACCGGAAAAGCGTGCCATTTATTCGTCCTGTTCTGCAAAAAGGGAAATGAGATGGAATCCGTTATTCGTGCTTTGTCAAATTTTGTCTGGGGTCTTCCCGTTCTTGTCCTGCTGATTGGCACAGGTTTGTTTCTGACTGTCCGTGTCGGCGGTCTTCAGTTTCATAAATTGCCTTACGCCCTAAAGCTTGCGTTTTCGAAGCATCCGGACACGGCGGCCGAAGGCGATATTTCCCATTTTCAGGCGCTGATGACGGCTCTGGCGGCCACGGTCGGCACCGGGAACATCGTCGGCGTTGCCACTGCCGTCGTTCTCGGCGGCCCGGGAGCGCTGGTGTGGATGTGGCTGTCCGCCCTGGTCGGCATGGTCACGAAGTATGCCGAAGCCATTCTGGCCGTCAAATATCGTGTTACGGATGAAAACGGCCAGATGGCCGGCGGCCCGATGTATTACCTGGAATACGGGCTGAAACAAAAAGGCCTGGGCATCCTGTTCGCCTTTTTCGCCATGTTCGCCTCGTTCGGAATTGGCAGCGGCGTCCAGACGAATTCAATCGCCGCCGCGCTGAAAGACGCGTTTGATGTGCCGCCGGAGGTAACCGCGCTGACGGTCGGCGTGCTGACGGCTCTGGTTATTCTGGGCGGCATCCGCTCCATCGGCCGGGTTGTCGCCTTCTTTGTCCCGTTCATGATGGTATTTTACGTCCTGTTCTGTCTGTACGCGATTGGGACACATCTGGCGGAAGTCCCGGATGCGCTGGCTTTAATCGTGCGTTCGGCGTTTTCGGCCGAAGCGTTCGCCGGCGGCGCGGCAGGAGCGGCCATCCGCTACGGTGTGGCGCGCGGCGTGTTTTCAAACGAAGCCGGCCTTGGCTCCGCACCGATTGCCGCGGCCGCAGCACGAAGCGATTATCCGGGGCGGCAGGCGCTGATTTCAATGACACAGGTTTTTCTGGATACGATCATTATATGTTCCATGACCGGCCTTGTCCTTGTCATCGGCGGCGATTTCAGCGGAGAAAAGAATGGCGCGGCTCTGACGGCGCACAGCTTCACCGCGCTTCTGGGACCGTCCGGCCGTTATGTCGTGGCGCTCAGCCTGATGTTCTTTGCGTTTTCCACCGTTCTGGGGTGGTCGTACTACGGAGAAAGGTGCGTTTATTACCTGCTGGGCCGGAAGTTCATTCTGCCTTACAAAGTTATTTTCATCGGCATGGCCATGCTGGGCGCCGTTGCCACAAGCCTTGACATGGTATGGAACATTTCAGACATTTTCAACGGCCTGATGGCCATTCCGAATTTAATCGGACTGCTGGGCCTTTCGGGGATTGTCGTCGCCGAAACGAAAGAATTCGGAGCCGTCGCCGCCCGGGAACGAAATAAAATGAAAAAAGCTGCATAAAAGTGTTGCCATCGCTGTTTTGCGGTGTTATATACGACACATACTTGACGCGGGATGGAGCAGTCTGGTAGCTCGTCAGGCTCATAACCTGAAGGTCGTGTGGTTCAAATCCCACTCCCGCACCCAATAAAAGCCCTGAAACCTTGATTTATCTGGTTTTCAGGGCTTTCTTGTATCTCCGCGCAAAAAACGGAATCTACGATTAAAGCCGCCTGAACATGTCGTCTGCCCGGCCTAATTTGCGGTCATGGCGCTTTTAAAACAATCCTGAATTTGCGCCGATCCTTTTTGAACCAGGCAGGGTCGCATCCCCATCAATTATGAACGTTTCAGGATGCCGGACGGGGTGTTGCAAGGCGTTTCCGGAAAAGTTCATTCCCCGGATTTGAGATCGTTTTTAAATGATTCGGGGCTTTTCAATCCGTGCAAGCGCCGGAGCGCGAGGGATTAAATTCAGCTCCCCAGCCGCGCGACAGGGCAAAAAAACAACTTATCCATGATATTTTTATAAAAAACACAATTTTAAAAAAGTTTCCTCTTGCTTTTAAAGCTATGTCATATAGGATATATACATAAAGATAACAATCAACTTTTGCGGGCTTATAAAATGAACGAAAGTAGGGATACAGGCCTTTTATGTCTGACGATTATGGCACAGTTATTTGATCGCAAAGCAAACCCGCAACAACTGCGGCATCTGGCCGGGAACGGAACGGCTCCGTTCGGAGAAACAGATATCCTCCGCTCTGCCCGGGTGCTTGACCTGAAAGCAAAAGCCGTCGCCACAACCCCCGAAAGGATTCTGAAAACCCCTCTGCCCGCGATTGCTGAAGGAAAGGACGGCCGCTTCTTCATTCTGGCCAGAGCCGCCGACGACAAACTCCTGGTGCATTCCCCCCCCCCTTCCCGAAATCCCGAAATCGTCTCGACGGCCGATTTCATTGAACTGTGGAACGGCCGTCTGATTCTGTTCACGACCCGCCAAAGCCTGAAAAAACTATGGCGCCGGTTCGACATTTCCTGGTTCGTCCCGGCCGTCTTAAAATACCGGAAACTCTTCGGCGAAGTCCTCCTGTCCTCCCTGTTCCTTCAGATTTTCGCCTTGGTCTCGCCGCTTTTGTTCCAGGTCATCATTGACAAAGTCCTGGTACATCACAGTTTGAGCACGCTGGACGTCATCTTTTTCACACTGATCTGCATGACGGCCTTTGAAGCCGCGCTGGGCACACTGCGCACCTATATTTTTTCACACACAACCAACCGGATTGATGTCGAACTCGGGGCACAGCTGTTCAAGCATCTGCTCGCCCTGCCCCTTTCCTATTTTGGTTCCCGGCGTGACGGCCGAAGATGTGACGTTCGAGCGCCGCGGAAACGATCTGATTGTCGGGCTGAGCGATGGATCGTCTGTCCGGATCGGCGTTGACGGCTTCAGAGACGGCCGCCTGTCGAAAATAACGTTTGCCAACGGGACGGACACGGATATCCTGCTGTCCGGCATTTTGCCGAACCTGCCCGTCCAGGGGACGGAAAACGACGAAAATCTCCAGGGTTCACAGCTGGCCGATATAATACACGGCAACGGCGGCCACGATGTGATTAACGGCGGGGCCGGCGATGACATTCTTTACGGCGAAGACGGGAACGACATCCTTCACGGCGAGGCCGGCAACGATATCCTGGACGGCGGCGAAGGCAACGATACGCTGAAGGGCGGCGCGGGAAATGACACCTATATTTTCGGACGCGGATATGATCAGGACGTGATTTCCGATACCGAAGGTGAAAATATTCTGCACATTACACAGGCGGATTATGACAACCTGTGGCTTCAGCGGGAAGGAAACGACCTGAAGGTTTCCATCCTGGGCACCGAAGACAGCGTCACAGTCAGCGCGTGGTATTCATCGGAAAACGCCGGCGGGATGGACATACAGACGGACACGCGGATCATCGGGAAAACGGACGTTGATCTTCTGGTACAGGCGATGTCATCGTTCTCTCAGCCGAACACGGGCGCTCTTTCACAGGATGCAACACTGTCCGGCGGATTGCGGGAAACGGTTTCCCGACTTTGGCAGGCAAGGACATAATCATTTCCTGAAAACAGAGACGGAAGGCCGCTTTTCAGGCGGCCTTTCCCGTATCAGAACCAAAGGCCGCTCTTTCCCCGAAACGGTTTGTTTTCACAATAATATCGTTTATTATTTATGTGTTAACTGAAGTGGGACAAAATGCTGACCTTTTTAACCGGACTCTCCATCATTCTTCTGTTCGCGGCGCGGCCATTTGTTTATAAACCGGCCAGCCGGACTCTGAATCCGGAAGTTTCATCCTATTTTACAGCGGTGTGGTGTCTGTTGTTCGCCGTGCCGACGATTCCGTTTTGCGGACATTATTTCTTTATTGACGGCCGCTTCGTTTTTCTGACGCCCGGAATTGTCTTTCCTCTGATCAAGGGCGTATCGCTGTTCTGCTTTTTAAAGCTCAGCCAGGTTGTCAACCGGGAAAACACATCCGGTTCCGTGTTCTGGGGCGTCATTGCGCTGGCTTTGGCCGCGCTGGTGACCACGTTTATTTTTAATGTCCCCCTGGCTCCGTTGAAATTGATCATCATCGTGTTCATCG
>USCC01000058.1 GCA_900553035.1 uncultured Rhodospirillaceae bacterium
GAAGCGGCTCCGTCCGTCGCGGCGGAAGCTATGAAGAAAGAGGAAGCTGTTGCCGTTCCGCCCGCCCTGTCTCCCGTGGCTTCGTCTGAAGCGGCTACGTCCGCCGCGACAGAGGCTATGAAGAAAGAAGAGGCCGCTGTTCCTCCTGTTCCTGTGACGCCGCCGTCTGCAATTTCGCCCGCGCCGACTCCGGCCGCCGCAAAAACGGAAGTCCCGATGCCTGCGGACGTTGATGAAGAGATAGCGCCTCTGCCGTCCCCCAAAGCTCACGCCGTTTCCCGTCCGTCCGGCAAGGAAATGTCTTCCGGCGGTTTGATCCGCGAGACCGTGCCCGCTCCGCGCGTACTGCAGTAAATCTAAGGAAAGGCCGAAAGACCAATGTACCGCTTTCTGTCAAAGTTTAAATTAACGTCCCGGATTTACGCCGGATACGTTATTTTAGGCGCGTTCGCCGTCCTGCTCAGCTTCGCCGCGATGTTCGCCGTCGGTTCCGTACACGGCGAATATGCCCGGGCGAATAATGTGATTGAAAGCGTGCGGCGTCTGTCGGCTTTGGAAACAACACTGTTTTCTCTGAACCGCTCCCTGTTTTTCTTCTCGGCCAAAGGCGGAGAAAACGAACGGCAGGAAGCCCAGGACGCTTTTTCCGATTTTGAAACACGTGTCGCGGAAATTGAGCCGTATCTGGAAAATCCCGATATCAGGGAAAAGTATAATCAGACCATTCTTGCTTCCGTGAACAAATACCGTTCCGATATGGAAGAACTGTTTTCCCTGAAGGATAAAAGCGTCGAAGCCAATGAAAAACTGAGGCGCTTTGCCGAGCAGGCGTCCGAAAAACTGAACACCATGATCGAAGAGGCAACGCTCCCCTCTGCAACATTTGCCCTGAATAATCTTCAGGAACAGCTGGACGCCGTCCTGCGCTCGGCGGATTCCTCTTCTTCGGGCGAAGAGTATGAAAAACGGCTGACAGCGGATCTGACGGCTTTGAAAAAAGCAGCCTCTTCAGCAAAACAGGCCGAAATGGTGAATGCCAAACAGCTGAAAATAGTCCTGAATGCCATTGGCAGTCTGGATGACGAAGCCCGGAAGAAAATTCGCTTCGGCAAATCCCTTCAGGATGAAGCCAGGGCTGTCGCGGCAAGCGGAGAGGAAAATTCAAAGGCTCTGAAGGAACTGATCGACACAATGGTCTTCTCGTCCGCTCATGTTCTGGCACAGGCCGAAACCGATAAACTGTCCGTTCAGAAAGGCTTTGTCCTTGCGGCCGGATTTGCCGGGATATTGACGCTTCTGACGGCTTTCATGGCGCTTGCCGGTACGAAATATCCCTTCGGGCGCCTTCTGGAAAGCGCCCATGAAATCGCGCGGGGAAATGAAAACGTCCACATTCATTTTACGGAACGCAACGATGAAATCGGCGTTCTGGCCCGTACTCTGGCTTCACTTCAGTCTTACCTGAAGGATCCTTCGGCGGTATTGGCCGAAAAGGATTTCAACCGAATGACTTACGGAACGTCGCTGGCGTATGTTCCTTTGGGCTCTCCGGCCGAAGTCGTGGATATCCAGGGCATTTCTTCGTCCGGAGATACGGACGGAAATTCTCCGGCCGAAAGAGAAGCTGAAATCGCCTATTTCGGAGAAGGAACGGGAGTCGATGCGGAAAGCCAGCTGTATCAAATGCTGGCCCTGGTCAAGCATATCCAGAATTCCGCCGCATCCATGACCCAGGAAACCCGACAGCGTTTCGATCTGTATCATTCGCATTTCGATGGCCTGAACGAAATAATGGAAAGGCTGACCCGCGAACTGGACGGGCTGAAGGAAAAGGCGCAGACGCCTCTGTCGTCCGAAACCTCCGCTCTGATCACACGGATTGCCTCCTCGGCTCGTGAATTCCTGAATTCTTCCGAACAGGCTTCAAGATACCTGCATGAAAGTTCGGAAGCCTTCCGCGGGACATCCGAAATGATGGAACGGGCCGGCGCTTTCACATCAGGCCTGCTGGGGTGGGCGAAGCTGATGGCGGACTTGACCGGGACCGTCCGCAAGGCGGCGTCTCAGGCGAAACTTCTGGCGCTCAACGCATCGATTGAAGCGGCAAAATCCGGAGAGAAAGCCAGAACGTATGCTTCTCTGGCCTCTGAAATCCGTACAGAGGCACAGCAGTCGGCCATTGCGGCAGAACAGCTGTCCGCCAATCTGACGGATATGCAGAATGAAACGTATGCCTTTGCCGAAGCCATGGAGGAGTTGAACCGGACACTGCAGTCCGCCGCTTCTTCTTCGGACAGTGCTCGAGCCGTTGCGGATGAACAGCGCAGACAGGCCGGAGATATGGAAGCGGCGGCGGATTCCTTCTCGGACGGAATGAAGGTTATTCTTGAGGTTTACGATGGATTTGAACCGGCTCTGCAACAGATTTACGCCGCGGCCAGATCTGCTGAAGAATCGTTGCCGGGACTGCGTGCGGAGGCCGAAGCCATCCGCCGGACGATGGACGAATTTGTCGCCGATCTGCCGACATATGAAGAGGATGCTCCGGCCTCTGAAGAAAAATAGACGTCAGGGACCGCTTTTTTTCTGTTCAAAACGACCGATGTTGCTGATGAACTGATCCAGAAGGCCGATGGAATGGCCCGATGTTTTGGTTTCGTCCTCGGAAATGGCAATCTGCATTCCGTCTTTCAGCTCTTTGAACTCGATTCCCTGAAGAATGCCGTCTTTTCCGAATTTCAGGATGGTGATTTTTCTTTCGACCTCTTTGGGTTCGAAAAAAGCCATGCGTTCCTGTTTCGAGCTGATATAAAGCCAGTATTCATTGTCAAAGATTGTCCGTGACGACGGGGAACCGAGAATGTCCATGACTTCGGTGTACGGCGTTGTCCCGATTTCCAGAAGAGCCAGCTTTTCCGGTTCGGGAGAATCCCCGTGCGTGTCAATCATGGGCGTGCAGGCGGCCGAAAGACAGCCGAAAAGGAATAAAGCATTCAGTCTGGAAAAAAATCTCATGTCAAACCGTATTTGAAAAAAGGTGAATGGGTGATATAGAATACAGCGAAAACACTTGGAAGGGAACCCTGTAATGGTACAAAACACTCCTGAATTTTCATACCCGGTCGACGTGTCCCGCGTTTCGTCGTCGCCGATGAAGCTTGAACTGACGGCGGATGAAGAACAGCGACGGGCGCTTGCGGCACGGTTTAAAATTGTCTCTGTCGACACCTTGAGGGCCGAAGTCGAACTGAAACGCGTCAACCGTTCCCAGATCCGCGTGCGGGGAAGTTTTGAAGCCGAAGTGACCCAGACATGCGTCGTATCGCTGGAACCCTTTCGCGAAACGCTCAGCGATTCTTTTTCGGTTCTGTTCGGTGAAAACCAGGCCGCCCGTCCGAATGAATACGAAATCGAACTGAGCATGGACGAAGACGAGGAAACCGATGCTGTGCAGGACGGGAAGATTGACGCCGGCGAGCTTGTGGCCGAATATCTGGCGCTGTCTCTGAACCCGTTTCCGCGGCGTCCCGGAGCCTCTTTTTCCTATGAAACGGCCGGGGAAGAGAAAAAAAGTCCGTTTGCAGCCCTTGAAAAGCTCAAGCTGAAGTAAAATAGCTTGCAGTTTTGTAATTTTTTTTATATGACATAGGTCTTGGTTTTATATCCGTCCTGCGACGGATAGGGAAAACGGTTTATTATTTTTGAAGAAAGAGACGGAACGATGGCTACACCTCGTAGTAAAAAATCAAAATCCTGCCGCGACATGCGTCGTTCGCATCTGGCGCTGGGTACAAATGCAGTTATGGAATGCCCGAATTGCGGCGAAGCAAAGCGTCCTCATATGGTTTGCTCCAGCTGTGGTTTTTACGACGGTAAAGAAGTCGTAAAGCAGAAATCCGAAAACGGTTCGGAAGATTAATCCTTATTCCCGTATCTGCGAAAAGGAACGATTGTGGAAACGAATCAGCCTCTTGTCTTGGCGGTCGATGCCATGGGCGGCGATAATGCTCCAGACAGCGTTATCGGCGGGTTGAAAGCGGCATTGCGTAAGCATCCCGACGTCCGTTTTCTGGTGTTCGGCGATGAGGCGCGCGTCATGCCTTTCATGGAAAAGTACGACGTCGATCCGAAACGTTATCAGTTCGTCCACACGCCGGATTATGTCCGTTCAGACGATAAACCCTCGGCGGCTGTCCGTTCAGGGCGGAAATCCAGCATGTGGATGGCGATTGAATCGGTGAAAAAAGGCGAGGCGGCGGCTGTTGTCAGCGCTGGGAATACCGGCGCTCTGATGGCTTTTTCAAAACTGATCCTTGGAACGATGCCGGGCATTCACCGCCCGGCGATCGTAACGGTTCTGCCGACTCGGAAAAGCGAATGTGTCGTTCTTGATCTGGGGGCGAATGCGGAGTGTAACGTCCGCAATCTGGTCGAGTTCGCGATTATGGGCGAAGTCTACTGCCGTGCTGTCCTGAAACGGGAGCGGCCGACAGTCGGTCTTTTGAACATCGGTTCCGAAGAAACAAAGGGGCGCGATGAAATCCGCGAAGCCGCACATGTGCTGAAGGAAGCCGAGCTGAACCACGATTTTTACGGTTTCGTGGAAGCCGACGACATCGCTTTGGGAACGGTTGACGTTTTTGTGACGGACGGTTTTACGGGCAATATTGCGCTGAAGGCAATTGAGGGGACGGCCAAGCTGATGGTCGGCCTGCTCAAAGACGTTTCGCGCCGCAGCATCATGTCCAAAATCGGTTTTCTGCTGGCGTTGCCTTCGCTGAAAAAAATCAAAACCCGGATGGATCCGCGCCGTTACAACGGGGCGATGCTGATCGGACTGAAAGGCATTTCCATCAAAAGCCACGGCAATACGGATGCTTTCGGTTTTGCCAATGCAATCGGCGTGGCCATAGATACGGCGCGTCACGATCTGGTCGGCAGTATTGCCAAACAGCTGACGGCGGTTGATTTCTTTGAAAAGGAAAAAGAAGCATGACTATTTTGCGCTCGCGGGTAATCGGTTTGGGGTCTTATGTCCCGGAACGCCGGGTGACGAACGACGATCTGGCAAAGCTGGTGGAAACGAGCGACGAATGGATTGTTGAACGCACGGGCATCCGGTCGCGTTTTTTCGGCGATGAAAATCTCTGTTCGTCGGTTCAGGCAATCCATGCGGCGCAGAATGCTTTGGATATGGCAGGGCTGAAGGGCGATGACATTGACCTGATCGTTCTGGGAACTGCGACGGCGGATAAAACCTTCCCTGCGACGGCCGCTTATGTCCAGGCGGCTCTCGGCATGACACACGGCGCGGCGTTTGATGTGGTCGCGGCCTGTTCGGGTTTTATTTATTCCATGGAAATGGCCGATAACATGCTGCGTCTGGGAAAAGCAAAAACAGCTTTGGTGATCGGCGTTGAAACCTTTTCTAAAATTCTGGATTTCACGGATCGCAATACGTGCGTTCTTTTCGGTGACGGCGCCGGAGCGGCGATTATCCGTTCGGAAGAGGCTCCGGGTGAAATTTCTGACAGAGGGATACTGGATCTCGAGATTCGTTCGGACGGTCGGTATGCCCCTGAATTATGTTCAACGGGCGGTCCTTCAACGAATTATATTGTCGGTCGTATTTCAATGAATGGACGCGAAGTGTTCCGTCATGCTGTGACGAACATGGCCGAAATCTCGGCGGAAATTCTTCAGAAGAATGGCTTGAGCCTGGACGATGTATCCTGGCTGATTCCGCATCAGGCCAATATGCGTATTTTGGATGCGACGGCGAAAAAACTGGGCATTCCGACCGAAAAGGTGATTGCGACGGTCGATCATCACGCAAATACATCGGCGGCGTCGATTCCTTTGGCTTTGGATGAAAGCTACCGGAAAGGTAAAATCAAGGACGGAGATTTATTGCTTTTGACGGCCATGGGAGCTGGATTCACTTGGGGTGCGGGCCTGATTCGTTTGTAGGCGGGTCGCCCTTCTTCTGTGGGGAAAATCATTTTTATTCCGCTAAGCCTTGAAAAAAAATCAAATTTTCCTTACGCTTGATAGTATGGAGTTGGGTGAAGGAAGGGGGAGATTTTCATGGCTGAGGCAGATGATAAAAATATTACGCGCGCAGAACTCTCGGAAGCAATATACCACGAAGTCGGTCTTTCAAGCAGTGAGTCCGCTCACTTGCTGGATCAGGTTCTGGAAGAAATATCTCTTGCATTAGAGAAAGGAAAGACGGTAAAGCTGTCTTCATTCGGTACATTTTCCGTCCGGCGCAAAAAGATGCGTATCGGGCGTAATCCGAAAACAGGAGTTGAGGTGCCGATTTCCCCGCGCCGGATTTTGTCTTTCCGTCCGTCGCAGATGCTGAAGAAACAGGTTAATTCTGAAAAATAAAAATGGAACAGGAAGCAGATAATCAGGAATTTACGGATCGGAAGGCGGAACGGGCCTTTCGCACGATTGCCGAAGTTTCCGAAGAGCTGAAAGTTCCGGCGCATGTTCTGCGTTTCTGGGAAAAGAAGTTTGCAGAGGTTTCTCCGGTACAGCGGGCTGGCGGGCGGCGTTATTACCGGCCGGAGGACATTTCTCTTCTGAAGAAGATTGAATACCTTCTTTATCAGGAGGGATATACGATTAAAGGGGTTCAGAAACTGTTGAAGGACGGGACGATAAACGCAGTGATTGAAAGCCGTATGAGGGCCGAAGAAACTCCCGAGGCTTCGTCGGCGGATCAGCCGTCTCGGGATAGGGTTGAAACGACGGAAGACCGGAATGAAAGACTGAACCGCACCGTTCTTGATAATATGATTTCCGAACTGGAGGAAATCGGAGACCTTTTGAAAAAAGCGATTTGAAAAGTTTTTTAATTCGATGCTTGCAATTCAAACGGGGTCGTATTATATTCCCCTTACTTTGTCGGAGCGTGGCGCAGTCTGGTAGCGCACTTGTATGGGGTGCAAGGGGTCGGAGGTTCGAATCCTCTCGCTCCGACCAAAGCAAAAAGACGGGTTTTGCCCGTCTTTTTTTTGTAAAAGAAAAACTCCGCGCGCCAGGCATGTTGTTGTAAGACGTGTAAGATGTAAGACGAAAGATAGTTTTACCTTTTTTAAGGAATCGGGTGTAGCGCGACAATTATTTTTAGACTTTTTGACAATCCTTTTTAGACCGGAAAAATCATAAAAATTAAATACCTTTGAAAACCTCTTTTATGATTTTAAGGTTTTTTCATAATTCAGCTGCCTGTCCGTTTTAAACGGAGAATAAGGATGAAGTATATTTCTGCCCGATGAAGATTTCACATGATGAATGTCCGGATTCACGCAAATAAGGTTCGATACACTATTGTTGAACGAATTATTATCAATATGATGCACAACTTTTCCGTCTCCCTCTTTTTTTCCAAGAAAAACTTTGGCGATCATTATATGCAAAGGTTCCTTAACCTGTTCAACATACAATTCCGCTCCATAAGCTTTATCTCCGTATTTGTTTAGCGCTCCGCTGTCCTTGGGAATAAAGGTGCAGACTTTTATCAAAAGCCGTTCTTCATAAAAAAGGTTCCCGAATACGGCCCCGGTTTCTTTATATTTTTTTATAAATTCATTGCATCTTTCAGCCGCATCTTCCGGAAATCTTCTTTGCGCATTTACAACATTAATTTGTGCAACATATCCAATATTGCTGACCCAGATATCTTTCTTATAATACATCCAGACAGGGTCTATCTGCATGGCGCCCATATCTTCCAAAGACCATTCCTTTTCATCAAGGATCTGCTCTTTGCCGTCTTTGAAAATTCTTACGGATGAGGTGAAAATTTGCTTTATCTTCATGTATCCTGTGTTCCCCACAATATAAATAATTAATACACAACAATATCAGCAGATTGAAGCGCACGCAATTGATGTTCTGTCTTGTAAATAACAACGACGCCCAGAATTACCGGATTCCCCGGAATCCTGTCACCGTTCGTTACAATCAAGCTCCAGCTCCTATCGTTTGCCGTCTGTTGATTTTCCGGCACATAACAGTTATTTTCAGCCTCAGACTCAATACACTTGTCAGCCGCATTCAAACCGGTTTCATTTTAAGGAACAGCCATGATCAGACCGTTTATCCCTTCCGACCTGGACACCGTCATGCAGATATGGCTGGACGGAAACATTTCCGGCCACTCGTTTATTGCGCCGCAGTACTGGCATTCAAATTTCGAAACGGTTAAAAGCCTTTTGCCGCAGGCGGATGTTTTTGTTTTCGAAGAAAACGGAACAATAAAAGGATTTATCGGCATTCAGGATAAAACCCATATCGCAGGGCTGTTTGTCAGCCCGTCTTTTCAAGGCCGGGGTATAGGCCGAAAGCTAATAAAAACAGCTAAAAATTCTTTCAGCACTTTAAAGCTTGCCGTATACCGGCGCAACGAAAAAGCCGTCTGCTTCTACTCAAAACAAGGCTTTGCCGTCAGCCGGGAGCAAACAGACCAGGAAACAGGAGAAACAGAATATATTATGACTTATTCGTCTTCAGCCAAATCAAAGCTCAAATGAAAAACCGTTCCCTCTCCGGTTTTGCTGGCCACGGAAATCTGACCTTTGAAATTTTCCACAATTGTTGTTATTTAACAGTTATATTTAGACTAAACGGGATAGAATGGGATATACGGGGATATAACGGGATAAAAACGGCAGGAAACCTTAATTTTTCGGGCAGCGGTGATGCTGTTTTTAATTTTTTTTGCGCGCAAGATAGTTTTAACTTTTTTGAAGCGGAAAGAAAACTCCCTTTCCGCCGTTTGATTTATTGCGTGATTCGCCGTTCAATTTTGCTCAGATGCTCAAGAGCTTCTGTATATTGATCACAAGGCATTTTTCCGATTGTTTCGTACTTTAAAACCCCTTTTAAATGTTTGAAAAGAGAGTATTCACTCACCTTTTATGTTGATGCAATTGAAGATAACGGGCACTAAAGGCCGCTTTATCCTGTCTTTAAACGACGTGCCGGAAGTCAGAGAGCTTTTTAAAGCATTCAATATTGAGGCCGTTTCGGTAACCTACAGCCTGAACAGAGAGAACCGTACGAAAAGGAGGGAATTGATTATTTCAAATTAAAGAAAAAAGGCGGTTGAAAGACCGCCTTTTTAAATTTGTCCGATAACAGTTAATTTTAAAATACCGTCTTTGTTTTTACGCGCAAGATAGTTTTAATTTAATTCTATCCTGCGTTTTGGGTATCAATGAACCGTCTGAAAAAAGTTAAAACTAAGTTGCGTTTCGGTTAAAACTATTTTGCGTGCTACATTTTGGGCGGCAGGAATGTCGCTTTTAATTTTTTCGGCACAAGATTTTTTGATTTAAAATTATTCTGCGCTTGTCTTTTTGGCTGTTCAAAAAGGTTAAAACCATGCGGTGTTTCGGGCAAAATTAAATCACGCGGTACAAATCGACACAGGGAAGCCGTTAATTTTTTACACAGGAGATCTTTTCATGCTTTTTTATTCAGGCGCGAGTCGTTGCATCTTCCGACATACTCCAGCCGCGGAGCAAACGGCATTTCTCTCGTTTTAAATCTCTTTTATTGCCCGCTTCTTTTCCTTTTAAACGGATTTTTTCTGCTTATTTTTACTTTGTTGCTTTATATATTCTTTGATAAATTTTGTGCCGCGGCGCTTGCTTCGGTAGAGGGATATCCTTGCACGAACCTGAGAAATATATTCGTCTGCGGCGCGGAACAATCGTCCTATAAGTCCTTTTCTGTTTTTTATCTTTGTTTCTTTAAAAGACACAACGACGTTTTGGATGTCAGCACTGTATTTGGAATCTCTGAAACGTGTATAAGTGTCCAGAGCTTCTTCAATAACTGATTTTAAAAAATTTTTAGAAAAATTTGTTTTATCTTGATATATGTTTAAGAGTAAAACATTGTAAGCCGTTGTGAGTGTATTATTTTCGTCTGTTTCTGTATTTTCTTTGGTTTCTATTTCAATATATCCTCTATTTCACCATAAATAAAAATAATAAGTCGGGTTAGGCCCTATTTCTAATATATACGGACACCCGTAAAACATAAATCCCCGGTCACGGTCAACAGTTAGCATCGAACTGACTTTTGAAGGAGGGCTGAATAAACAATGGACGGAAATAAAACGACTTTCGTCTTTCCAAGAGTTAGCAATTTTTTGATATTCACCCGTCATTTCTATATTTTGAAACATAAAGCAGCTCCTTGTTTTAAAAGAAGTATTTTTATAAACTCTTTTTATGGTAATAAAATTTTTTGGTATTGTAAATTTTTAATTGAAAAAACAATTCTGATGTCTTAAAAAGTGTTCCGATTGTAAGATACGACGCATATGTCCCACTGCCGTTAAAGTTTTCAGGAATGGAAAATAACAGATTATGACGGATCAAAATAATTCTTTTTCGCCGGCATCATCCGGTAATGTATGGGCGTTGTTGCCGATTGCGGTATTTGTTGTTTTGTTCGGCGGCAGCGGTGTTCTGTTCGGCAATTTTTATGCCATACCAATGACGTTGGTCTTCCTGGCGGCTTTGTTTACGGCGCTGATGCAAAACAGGAGCGTCCGTTTCGATCAAAAACTGGCTATTGGTTCCGCAGGCGCAGGCGATCCCAATATTATAATCATGTGTCTGGTCTATCTGCTGGCCGGCGGATTTGCAGGTATTGCCTTTGCCGCCGGCGGGGTCGCGGCGACGGTTAATCTGGCTTTATCGTTTATTCCCGCGCATCTTTCCGTGGTCGGCCTGTTTTTAATGGGATGTTTTATTTCCATGGCAATGGGAACGTCTGTGGGAACGGTTGCGGCACTGACACCGATTGCTGCGGATGTCGCCGAAAAAACGGGTTTTCCTTTGCCGATGACCGTCGGAGCCGTCGTCTGTGGCGCAATGTTCGGGGACAATCTGTCTTTTATTTCCGATACGACAATTGCGGCAGTGCGTACGCAGGGCTGTGAAATGCGAGATAAGTTTAAGGCCAACTTTTTCCTTGTGTTGCCGGCCGCAGTGATGACCGTGATTATTTTTTATGTTTTAACACGCGGCGGTCATCCCGTTATCCGGCAGGATTTATCCTATGACAGCTGGCTTGTCGTGCCGTATTTTGCGATTTTAGCCGGCGCTTTATGCGGCATTAATGTTTTTGCCCTGTTAAGCGGCGGGATTGTTTTGTCCGCCGTCATCGGCGTATACCGGGGAACAATCACATTCGCGGAAGTCTTTCCCGCTGTCGGCGGCGGTATGGCGGGCATGTATGAAATTGTCATTATTGCGGTATTGGTAGCATGTATCGGGGCATTAGTGCGCTATAACGGCGGTTTTCAATGGATCTTATCGTTTGTTCATAAAAAAATGTCAGGATACAGAGGCGCTCAGTTCGGCATTATTTTTTTGGTCAGCCTTTTTGATATTGCAACGGCAAATAATACGGTCGCGATTATTCTGGCAGGACCGATGGCAAAACAGATTTCCGAAAAATACGGAATTCCGCCACAGAAAAGCGCATCGCTGCTGGATATCTTCGGATCCGTCTTTCAGGGGATGCTGCCGTACGGGGCACAGCTGTTATCTGCGGCAAAGCTTGCGGGGATAACGTCTTTGATGATTGTGCCTTATATGTATTATACGTTTCTGATGGGGATCAGCACGCTTTTATTCGTCGCCTTTTCCCGTCAGAGAAAAGGATGAATACCGTTTTATATGGTTTGAATTCCGCCGCCGCCTGAAATTCCCGTTTCCCTGTTCGGGGGTTGACTTTCAGCTTTATCTTTTTTTGAAAAAAGTTCTTGACTTTGAGTTAACTCTAAGCTGTAGCCTTCCGAAAAGTTAAGGAAAACGAGGAGGATGGAATGAAATATCTGGATAAAATCAATTCACCGGCGGATTTGAAAAAACTGTCTGTTGAGGAGCTTCCGGTTCTGGCGGACGAAGTACGTGCGGTTCTTTTGAAAAAAGTCAGCGAGGCCGGCGGGCATATCGGCCCGAATCTCGGCATGGTCGAAGCCACTGTGGCTCTGCATTATGTTTTCAACTCTCCTGCTGATAAATTTGTTTTTGACGTTTCGCATCAGAGCTATCCGCACAAGATTCTGACGGGACGTAAAAAGGCTTTTCTTGATCCGGCGTCCTATCATGATGTTACGGGATATTCCAACCCGGGCGAAAGCGAACATGATTTTTTTACGATCGGTCATACTTCGACATCGGTCAGCCTGGCCTGCGGTCTGGCAAAGGCGCGCGACCTGAAAGGCGGCCGTGAAAATGTCATCGCGATTATCGGAGACGGTTCTTTGAGCGGCGGCGAAGCATACGAAGGCCTGAACAATGCCGTCGAAGCCGGGACAAACATGATTGTGCTTGTCAACGACAACGAAATGTCGATCGCCGAAAATTTCGGAGGCCTGTATAAAAACCTTAAGCTGTTGCGGGATACGGACGGAAAAGCCGAACCGAATTTTTTCAGGGCGCTGGGGTTTGATTACCACTACATTAAAAACGGCCACGACATAAACGAGCTCGTCTCTGTTTTCCGCCGGGTGAGGGATGCCGATCATCCCGTTCTGGTTCACATGCACACGGTTAAAGGCAAAGGGTTTGCCCCGGCCGAAAAAGACAGGGAAAGCTGGCATGCCGGCGGGCCGTTTGATTTGAAGACAGGCCGGTTCCTCGGCGGCGGTGCGGGTGAAAACTACATGAGTATCACGGCGGATTATCTGCGCGAAAAAATGAAAAAAGACCCGACCGTCGCTGTCATTACCTCGGGAACGCCGGTCATTACGGGCTTCAGCCACGACGAACGCCTGAAACTTGGGCGTCAGTTCATTGACGTCGGCATTGCAGAGGAACATGCCGTCGCTCTGGCCTCGGGCATGGCGAAAAACGGGGCAAAGCCTGTTTATTCGGTTTTCAGCACGTTCATCCAGCGTACTTACGACCAGTTGTCCCAGGATTTGTGCCTGAATAATAATCCGGCCCTGATTCTGGTTCATGCGGCCAGTCTGACAGGCTTCAACGATGCGACGCACCTGTGTTGCTTTGACATTCCGATGATGAGCAACATTCCGAATCTGGTTTATCTGGCGCCGACATGTAAGGATGAATACCTGGCCATGCTGGAATGGGGCATTGAACAGAAAGAACATCCCGTTGCCATCCGTATTCCGGGAGGCTTCGGCTGTGAGGAAACCTGGTCATGCGGCCGGAATATCGCGCCTGATTTTTCCCGGCTGAATACCTTTGAAGTTGCGGAAGAAGGCGGGGACGTCGCCATTATTGCGCTGGGAGCGTTTTTCCGCCGGGGCAAAGAGGTCAGAGCCGCACTGAAAGACCGGCTCGGCCTTGACGCGACGCTCATCAACCCGCGCTTCATCACCGGCCTTGACGAAGAACGGCTTGAGGCGCTGAAGAAGAATCACAGGCTGGTCATTACGCTGGAAGACGGCGTTCTTGACGGAGGCTTCGGCGAAAAAATCGCACGTTTTTACGGCGCTTCTGATATGAAGGTTCTGAACTTCGGCGGGAAAAAGGAATTTTTCGACCGTCTGACGGCGGCGGAGGTTTTAACGCGCAATCACCTGACGCCTGAATTGATCGTGGCCGACGTTGAGGCGGCCTTGAAATAAGAACGCCCGGTTCCGGAAAGATCCGCCTTCCTCACGAAGGCGGATCTTTCTGATGAAAAAGATTGCCGGCGGCAGGAACCGAAACGATATTGTAAAGACAGACG
>USCC01000059.1 GCA_900553035.1 uncultured Rhodospirillaceae bacterium
AGCCCCGGCCGCAGCAGTCGGCGCCGCGGTCCCAGACGCGCCGCGCCGCCGACACGAAAACGCTCGATCAGTACGGCCGCGACCTCACGGAGCTGGCCGCCGGCGGGAAGATGGACCCGGTCATCGGCCGCGACCGGGAGATCGAGCGCGCCATCCAGATCCTCTCGCGCCGCAGCAAGAATAACCCCGTGCTCATCGGTGAGCCCGGCGTCGGCAAGACGGCCGTGGCCGAGGGGCTGGCGCAGCGCATCTCGGACGGCAATGTGCCCGAGGACCTGCAAAAGAAACGTATCGTGAGCGTGGACCTGACGGCTATGCTCGCGGGCACAAAGTACCGCGGTGACTTTGAAGAGCGCGTCAAGTGCGTCCTGCACGAGGTGCAGCGCGCGGGCAATGTCATTCTCTTCATCGACGAGCTGCACACGATCGTCGGCGCGGGCTCGGCCGAGGGCGCGATCGACGCGGCGAACATCCTCAAGCCCGCGCTCGGGCGCGACGAGCTGCAGATCATCGGCGCGACGACGCTCGAGGAGTACCGAAAATATATCGAAAAGGACGCGGCGCTCGAACGCAGATTCCAGCCCGTTCAGGTCGATGAGCCGACGGTTGAGGAAACAGTGTCCATCCTGCGCGGGATTAAGGAAAAATACGAACTGCATCACGGCGTCCATATTTCGGACAGTGCGCTGGTTTCGGCGGCGACACTTTCCAACCGGTATATTTCCGACCGCTTCCTGCCGGATAAGGCCATTGACCTGATGGACGAAGCGGCCAGCCGCCTGCGGATGGAGGTCGATTCCAAACCGGAAGCTCTGGACGAGATTGACCGCCGCCTGATTCAGCTGAAAATCGAACGGGAAGCCCTGAAGAAGGAAACCGACGATGCGTCAAAGGAACGGCTGATCAAGCTGGAGGGCGAGATTTCCGGCCTTGAGGAGGAATCAAACAAAATGTCGGCGGAATGGGCCGAAAGCAAGCAGGCTCTGGCCGGGACGTCCAAGATGCGCGAACAGCTCGACGCCGCCAAAATCGAAGTCGAAAAGGCCATGCGCGAAGGCCGATATGAACAGGCGGGCGAACTGCAGTACAAGCTGATCCCCGAACTGGAGGACAAGCTGAAAAAGGCCGAAACCGCAGCGAATGCCAGTAAGGCTTCGGTCAGCAAAACCGTGACGCCTGAAATGATCGCTTCCGTCGTGTCGCGCTGGACCGGCATTCCGGTGGACAAGATGCTGACCGGCGAACGCGAAAAGCTTCTGAATATGGAAAAGCATATTCAGGCGCGTCTGATCGGCCAGACAAACGCGGTCAAGGCCGTGTCCGATGCCGTCCGCCGTTCGCGCTCGGGGTTGCAGGATCCGAACCGGCCGATGGGATCGTTCCTGTTCCTGGGGCCGACAGGCGTCGGCAAGACCGAACTGGCACGTTCTCTGGCGGAATTCCTGTTTGATGATGAAACGGCGATGATCCGTATCGATATGTCCGAGTATATGGAAAAACACGCGGTCTCACGTCTGGTCGGCGCTCCTCCGGGATATGTCGGTTATGACCAGGGCGGTTCGCTGACCGAGGCCGTCCGCCGCCGCCCGTATCAGGTAATTCTGTTTGATGAAGTCGAAAAGGCGCATCCGGACGTGTTCAACATCCTGTTACAGGTTCTGGACGACGGACGTTTGACGGACGGGCAGGGGCGCACGGTTGATTTCAAAAATACGATCATCATCCTGACGTCAAACCTTGGAGCCGAGATTATGGCAAACGTGCCCGACGGTGAAGACTTTACAAAAGTCCGTCCCGAAGTGATGGACGTCGTTCGCCGCGCTTTCCGACCCGAGTTCCTGAACCGTCTGGATGAAATCATCCTGTTCCATCGTCTGAACCGGACGGATATGGCCGGAATCGTTCAGATTCAGCTGAAACGTCTGAACGCCCGGCTGGCCGAACGGCATATCGCGCTTGATCTGGATGATACGGCGCTGACGTGGCTGGCGAACAAGGGGTACGAACCGATGTACGGTGCGCGTCCGCTGAAACGTCTGATACAGCGCGAACTTGAAAATCCGCTGGCGATCGCGATTCTGGACGGTCATATCCGGGATAATTCCACCGTCAAAATCCGGGTGAAGGACGGTGCTCTGGTCATTGATCAGGAACAGAGTCTTGCCGTCGTGTAATCCGATTCGCTTCTGACAGAACAGCCCCGTTTTCCGGGGCTGTTTTTTTGGGATGAATGCCGGGAAACGGCGCTTTAATCCTGCTGTTTCAGTTCTTTGATGTCTTCGTTGGAGAAGCGCATGCCGGTCAGAAGGCACATCTCTGACAGTTCGATATTCGTCCGCGGCATATGCTGTCCGTATACGTAAGCCCCGGCAAAACGTTTGAATTCCTGCGAATGAAGCGTGCGGCCGGGCCCCAGAGCGATCCACGTCTGATCCGGCAGGATCATGTATTTCAGACTGCTGTAATATTCCAGCTGGCTGCGTCCGAGAGCCGTTTTTTCAATGCGTGAGTAGGACGGATCGCGGCTGAGAGCCAGAGAGGCTTCGACCAGTCCCAGAGACAGTGCGCAGCTGTTGACCGTTGTGTCATGCTGAGTATAGATGTTTTCCAGAAGGTTCATGGTCTGGCGTGCGGCAAATTCGGCCAGCGCCGGATTGCCTGTTTTCTGGTAGCGCGTGTAGGCGGCCGTCATGTCCCATGTATAATCCTGCAGGTCACTGATGGAACGCGGCGACGCCAGGAAGAAAAGATCCATCTTTTTGAGCAGATCCGGGATTTCCGGGTCATTGGGTTCCATGCGATCGTAATAGGCAAACGCCAGCCACAGTTCGGGCAGGAAAACCGACGATTCCCGCGATCCGCTCTCCAGCGCCTTTTTCGTATGGTAAATCAGAGCCTCCCGCCATTTGGTGCGCATATCGACATAGGCTGTATCGCTGGTGGATTCCCAATAGGTCAGCTCCGTCATGAACGCAAACGCCGTCGCGACGATTTCGGCGTCAAGGCGCTGTTTGCGGTATTCCGGGGTAAAGCGTTCAGGGTTGGGTTCCAATCCGGAAATGGAGCCGCTTTTATTGTAATAAAAGGACAGCAGCTGTCCCGGCACATCCTTGCGCGCCAGAGAAACGGCCGCGTATCCCTTGAGGGCGTTGTTGACGCTTTCCCGAATGATGACGGCGCGGTGCGGGTCAATGTTGTTGCGGATCAGGAATGCATAGTATTTTGACAGGACGTATCCTGCCTGCGCCTGATGAACGATATTGTCCCATGCCGTATAGTTCCCTGTGATGAAATCGTATTCGTATTTGAAAAATCCGTCGGACTGCTGCTGATTGACCAGAAACTGTGCCGATAGAGCCAGATAATCAAGGACTTTTGTCGGCTTGGCCAGCTGAGGTTCCGCGCTTTCCGGAGCCGTTTCCTTTTTCAGGCAGGACATGGCCAGAAACGGAAAAAACAGAAGAAACAGGATTTTAACAGTTTTACGGGACATTCTTTTTCTCTCCGGTAAGATTCCTGTTCAGTTTAAAAAGGGAAAAGAATAAAATCAAAGTGAAAATAAATTGTTTTGTTTTTTCCTCTATGCGATACATGAACAAAAGGCTAATATTCAGCGACGGGCTTTATACGTGAACGGTACGGTATATGATTAAAAAAATAGGCAGCAGCGCATTCGTTCAGGGATTGCTGGGGTATCTTGTTTACCTGTACGGGATGCTGGCTATCCGGACGACTCGCTGGACAATCGAAGGGTGGCCGGAGGAGATGGACCGGAAAAAGGAATCTTTTCTGATGCTTTTTTGGCACGGCCGTTTCTTTACGGGCGGCATCATCTTTACCGTAAAAAAGCCGAAAATGAAATGTTACGTTCTGTCTTCGCTGCACCGTGACGGGCGGATTCTGGCGTCGCTGATGGAACGTGTGAATGCCGCACCGATTGACGGTTCGGCAAGGCGCGGAGGTGTCGGCGCCGTGCTGGCGATCCGCCGCGCCCTGAAAGAGGAATCGATCATCACGATTACGCCGGACAGCCGCCGCCCCGGTTTCCGGATGAGCCGTGGATCCATTATCATTGCCCGCGATTCGGGCTGTCCCATCGTGCCGATGGCTTTTTCCAGCAACCGCGCGAAACGTTTGAAGACATGGGACCGGTGCCTTCTTCCTTTGCCGTTCGGCAAGGGAGTTGTCCTGGCCGGCGAGCCGGTTTACATTCCGGCCGAAGCGGATGAAAAATCCATTGAAGAATGGCGGAAAATTATTGAAAATAAACTGAATGAACTGACCGTTGAAGCCGATCGGCGCACCGGTTTTCCCGTTGATGCGGAATTGATGAAAAAGGACGCTTGACCGATGAGTTTGAAATGTCTTTCCCTGTACCGTTTTGCAACATACGCTGCCGCGCCGCTGGTCTGGACCTGTCTGGCATATCGGAAAGCGAAAGGCAAGGAGGATCTGGAGCGTTTTCCCGAACGCCTGGGGATCCCGTCGCGTCCGCGGCCGGAAGGGCGTCTGATCTGGATGCACGGGGCAAGCGTCGGTGAAACGCTGTCCATGCTTCCCCTGATTAACAGAATCACGGAAACCTGCCCCGACATGCACATATTGGTGACTTCGGGAACGGTTACGTCCGCCCACCTGATGGCTCGGCGTCTTCCTGAACGCGCTTTTCATCAGTACATTCCCGTTGACGGGATGCCGTATGCGACCCGTTTTGTGGATTACTGGAAGCCGGACATGGTGCTGTGGCTGGAATCCGAATTCTGGCCGAACATTCTTTCCATTGTCGGAGAACGCGAAATTCCCCTGTTCCTGGTTAATGGGCGTGTTTCGGATAAATCTTTCCGCCGGTGGAAAAGAATGCAGAAGTTCAGCGCCGAAATCCAGGAGCTGTTCACCGAATCCTTTGGTCAGACGGACATGGACGCCGACCGCCTTGCTGTTCTGGGAGCGCGGAAAACCGCCTGTTTCGGCAACCTGAAATTTGCCGCTCCGGAATTGCCGTACAATGCGGATGAACTGAAAAAAGTAACGGATGCGCTCGGCAGCCGTCCGTGCTGGATCGCGGCCAGCACGCATGCCGATGAGGAAACGGACGCCGCGTTTGTTCATGAAGAACTGCGCAAAACACTGCCGGATATTTTTACGGTCATTGCTCCGCGTCATCCGAACCGCGGCGATGAAATTGAAAAGATGCTCCAGTCCCGCGGCCTGAAAGTCGCACGCCGTTCCCGCGGTGATGAAATCACGGCGCAGACAGATGTGTACCTGGCGGATACGATCGGAGAAATGGGGCTGTTCTACCGTATGGCGCCCATTGCGTTTGTGGGCGGGTCGCTGATTCCTTTCGGGGGACAGAACATGATCGAACCGGCGCGCCTGAAGCGAGCCGTACTGTGCGGCCCTCATACGGGGAATTTCAAGGAAATCGTCGCTCGTTCCACGGCGGCCGGTGCCTTGACCGTCGTCCAGAATAAAGAAGAACTGGCCGATGAAGTGAAACGGTTGTTGACCGACACGGCTCTGCTTGATAAAAAACAGAAAAACGCGGCGGCCTTCGCGGCAACGGAATCCGGTGTGCTGGATCGCCTGATGCAGGCTTTGGAGCCTTATTTCAATCGGAAGGAGCAGGTGACGGAATGCCCATGAAATCCCCTGAATTTTGGCAAAAGCAGAATACGTTTCTTTCAAAACTCCTGTCGCCCCTTGGCCGGCTGTACGCTTTTTTTCATGACAAACGGATGAAAATGGCGAAGCCTTACAAAGCGAAGGTTCCCGTTGTGTGTATCGGCAATCTGGTGATGGGCGGCGTCGGTAAAACGCCGCTGGCCATTTCCATTGCGGAGTTTTTCAAAATGAACGGCCGCCGTCCGGTTTTTCTGACACGGGGATACGGCGGCGGCCTGTCGGACGTCCTGGTTGACCTGGACAGGCACACGGCAAGGGACGTCGGCGATGAAGCCATGCTTTTGGCTCGCGTCGCCCCGACTATTGTTGACGTGAACCGGGCACGCGGTGCGAAATCCGCTGAAAAAATCGGAGCGGACGTCATTATCATGGACGACGGATTCCAGAATCCGAAACTGGTCAAGGATTTGTCTTTTGCTGTTTTCGACGGGCGTTATGGCTTCGGCAATGAAAAGGTCTTTCCTGCGGGGCCTTTACGCGAACCTTTGGAAGACGGTCTGAAACGCGCGAACGCCTTTATCGTTGTCGGACAGGACAAAAGCGGCGTCCGTGCCCGGATTGAAAAAGACTTTCCTTTCCTGCCTTTTATCGGCGTCCATATTGAGCAGTCGCTGGAAAAGATTCAGCAGTTGGCCGGTATGAAGGTTTTTGCGTTCGCCGGAATCGGTTTCCCGGACAAGTTTTTCGATATGCTTGAGGAATACGGGTGTGAGCTGGTGGGGCGGCGGGCGTTTTCGGATCATTATCCTTATACGGATGCCGATCTGACCGATCTGGTGACCGAAGCCGAGAAGCGCGGCGCCGTTCTGGTGACGACCTCAAAGGACAGCGTCCGTGTTCCGCCCCGTTTCATGCCGCGGATTCAGGTGGTCGAGGCCTACAGCGTCTGGGACACGCCGGACGCCATGATCTCCTTCCTGTCCGCCCTGCCGCATAAGGATTGATGTCGGGTGGCCGCGCAAAAAGAGATACACGTCTTCCGCACGAAAAAAAGTGCCTTTGACAAGTACGTCCGTTATCCGGCAGAGCTTGCCGGCGTCGTGATTTTGTGTGGTTTTCTGAGGATACTGCCGCTGGACTGGGCATCGGCGCTGGGTGGGTTCATCGGTCGCCATATCGGTCCGCGGATGCGTGTTTCATGGGTGGCACGTTATAACCTGATGAAGGCTTTTCCGGAAAAAACGCCGGTTGAAATCGATGCGATTGTCGTCCGCATGTGGGACAATCTGGGACGGACATTCGCGGAATATCCTCATCTGCGTTTCTTATCGACGCATTATGAAAAACGGGTTGAATTTATGCGGCCCGAACTGTTCCGGCAGCTCCGCGATGACGGAATGCCGGGAATTTTCTTTTCCGCCCACATCGGAAACTGGGAGGTCTCGTCGATTTCGGCGAACATGCTCGGGATTCCTTTTCACCGGATTTACCGGTTTTCAAACAACCCGCTTGTCGAATGGCTGTTCCGTTATTACCGCCAAAAAATTCCGGGTGAGCTTCTGCCCAAAGGCACATCAGGCATGCGCCGTGTCGTCGAACTGATGAACCGGGAAGGGCACCTGGCCCTTCTGGTTGACCAGAAAATGAATGATGGAATTGAAGCCCCGTTCTTCGGATACCCGGCCATGACGACGCCGGCGCTGGCTCGGCTGGCGCTGAAATACGGATGCCCGGTGCTTCCGGTGCGGAGCCGGAGGAGCGGCGGTGCTCATTTCCAGCTGTTGCCGGATGATCTCCTGACATTCCGGAAGACGGGGAATATCGCCGAAGATACCAGACGCTTTACGGCGGAAACAAACCGGATCCTGGAACGCTGGATCCGCGACGATCCCGCACAGTGGCTGTGGGTTCACAAACGCTGGCCGGATTCAAACATGGGGTCAATACGGCTGTATGCGGACAGACACTTATGGAAAAAAGGCATCAAACCACCGGAACTGTTCGCCGAAGCCATCTCGGGCCGTCGAAACGAAGAAGCATAATTCGTTCCCCGAAAAAACGTTTTCGGAAGACAGAGAGGTGAGGGATATCAGTCTTATTAAAAACGGCTGACTTCTGATATTTTCTGCTTCCAGAAGAAGGTTTTCCGGCGCGTGGGCGAAACTTTGAAATAAGGAGAAGATTTCTTTTAGTCTCTGTCCTGCCGCATTTTCCGTTTCCGCCTTCGAGACGGTTCCGCCTCACATCTCCAGCCCGTTTGCATAAAGACAGAAGTGTCTCGTCAGGTTCTTGCCTATTTTCCGTAGCTGCGGGCGTCTTTAAGATACAAGCCATTTCGGTCGCTTCTCATCGTATTGCCGGTTGATGTTTAAGATGAAGCGAAGATTGCTTAGAATAAAGACAGAAATTGTTTCCATTCAGGTTTTTTCCGTAGCCGTTCTTAAGGTTTTTTTGCAAGCTATTTCTGCCGCTTCGTATCGCATCGCCGGTTGATGTTTAAGCGGAACGGAGATTGTTTAGAATAGAGAGAGGAATGTCTCATTCAGGCTCTTGCGGTATTTCCCGCGAGCGTCTTTAGGCTTTATTACAAGCCATTCCGGCCGTTTCGTATCGCGTCAGGATCGGAGATCGGAGTGTCTCTGCGGCACCCCGGGATGGAGGATGAGGTTTTTCAGAAGCTGATCTTCCTTTGCCGTCGAAACCGCCCGCGCTTCCCGCGTAAAACCAAAACGGAGGACGCGTTAGTATTTCAGCACCTTCGCCAGACGCTTTTCCAGCGCCAGAGGGGATATCGGTTTCAGAAGATATTCGCTGATGCCCGATATCTGCGCTTCCTTGACAGTCCGTGCCTCGGTATTACCGGTAATGATGATGATCGGCACGTTTTTGTTCTTTACCCCTTCTTCCCCTTTCCGGATCAAACGCGCCAGTTCCAACCCCGTCAGCCCGGGCATTTCATGATCCAGAAGTACAACACTGATGTCTTCCGTCCGAAGCGTTTCCAATGCCTGAACCCCCGAAGGCTGTTCGGAAATCTTGTACCCGCCCAGCTGCATCAGTGTCGTTTTGATCAGGGAGCGCGAAAAACGATCGTCGTCAATGACCAGAAAACGCGCGTTTTCAATCGCTTTTTTTAAGCGGTCAGATTGACTCATCAGACTCATGCTTTTTCCTTTGCTTCAGTACAGACGAAATATACGCTCTGCAAAACGAAAAAACAAGCCGTTACGGTCTGACGAGAGCCTTGGGCGCCGAAAGAGGAGCATTGCCCGAACGCGAAATACCCAGAACCTTGAACCCGGCCTGTTCAATGCGTTCTGTCAGGACAGAATCCGGCAGGACAAAACCCTTTTTTACGGAAACAAAAGCGCGACCCGTGACGGAATCCACTTCGGCCATTTCCGCTTCCGGCATTGCTTCCAGATTCTGGCGCAAGAGAGTTTCGTACCCTTCGGAATTTATTCCCTGCAACCGGACTTCAATCAAATCTCCGGCCCGTGCGGAAGCGGAAAAAGCAAAACATAAAACAACGGCGGCAAGAAAAATTCTTTTCAGCATCTGTTTTTCCTCAGGCTTGTTGCCGGACAATTTTTTCGGCATCTTTTCCAACCAGCTCCTGCAGATGGTCAAAAGCCCATCCGAAAAGACCGACACCCATGGACAGGGATCGAAGCTCCGTTACAACTTCTGTCATTTCAGCCTGCGGCAGATGAGCCTTGATCGTATCCCAGCCCTCCCAGCCGGGTCGCCGGTCAAACCCTAAAATCTGTCCGCGATGCTGGGACAGAGAGCGCTGCGCCTTTGACGTGAAATCCGAAGGTACCGAAATCTCAACAGCCAGGATCGGTTCCAGAAGAACAGGAGCGCATTGAGGCATGGCTTCACGCATCCCCACCTGTGCCGCCGTTTTGAACGCCTGTTCCGAACTGTCAACATCATGGTATGAACCGTCATACAGATTGACGGCAATGTCAACGACGGGGAAACCGAGAACGCCTTTCGTCAAATATTCCCGAATACCGTTTTCAACGGCGGAAAAATACTGCCTGGGCACCGCGCCGCCGACAATCGATTCCGAAAAATGAAAGCCCTCGCCGCGCGGAAGAGGCGAAATTTCAAGCCAGACGTCACCATACTGCCCATGACCCCCGCTCTGGCGTTTGTGCTTGCCCTGCTGCTTTGTCGGTTTCGTAATGGTTTCCTTGTAGGGAATTTGCGGCTTTGTCCCTTCAATCAGAACGTTGAAACGCGTCTCCAGACGTGAAAGCGCCGTTTCCAGATGGACAGGCCCCTGTCCCCACAACAGCATCTGTCCGGTATCTTTGCTGAACTCAACCTGCAGAGACGGATCCTCTTCGACAAGCTTCGCAACCGCCGCGGAAAGTTTGACTTCTTCCCCCGTTTTTTTCGGCTTCAGAGCCAGGGCAAAAACCGGTTTGAGAATTTCCGGCGCAAAGGGGCTGTGGCTTTTTTCCGATCCGGTCAAAAGATCGCCGGTTTCAACCTTCTCCATGCGGCCGAGAGCAACAACGGCGCCGGCAGAGGCTGAACTGATCTTGAAGGATTTAACGCCGCGGATATCATAAAGGCCGTTGACCTTTTCGCCGCCCAGCGTCATGCCATCCGAAACAGTGCCGGCCAGGACACGTCCGAAGGACTGCTTTCCGACATGCGGCGCGTGAAAAGTTTTAAAAATCTGAACCGCTGTTTCGCCGTCCCTGAAATCAGAGCGGGCGCGAATGGCCTGAAGCCCGACGACATCATGACGCAGGGCTTTTAAAAGACGGAAAACCCCGGCATCCTGTTCCGCCGCGCCGAAAAAAACCGGAACCAGCATATTGTCGCCGACCGCGCGCGAAAGGCTGTTGAACAGGTCGGAGTGCGCCGGGACAGCATCCTCCAGAATTTTTTCCAGAAGCTCGTCATTGTGATCCGCCAGGCTTTCCATCATTGTCTGGCGTTCTTCATCGGGACGGGCCTCCGCCGCTTCAGGAAGCTTCATCAAATGGGTGCTGACATTATCCTTGTATTCGCCTTCCTGAAAACGGTAGGCGCGTTCGCTGATCAGATCGACAAAGCCGGTGATCTGCCCGTTTTCGCGGATGGGCACTTCACGCAGAACAAGAGGCAGAGAGGAAACAGTCTGAAGCGCGTCAATGATTTCACGAATGGGCGCTTTGGTATTTTCGACCTTGTTGATGAAAACCATGTGCGGAATGGCCATGTCTTCCAGGAATTTCATCAGAGGCATCGCCATGACGGCGCGAGCCGGGTCAGGATCGCATACGACCACAGCGACATCGGCGGCCGTCAGGGCGTTATAGGTTTCCTGTGCAAATTCGGCGGAACCGGGGCAGTCAAGAAAGACCCACTGTTCTCCTAAAAAACGAGTGCCGGCGACCACGGTCTCGACACTCGTTTGACGTTTTCGGGCTTCGGGGCTGGCGTCCCCGACGCGGGAGCCGTCGGCCGCGGTTCCCTTGCGGTCAATTGCGCCCGTGACGTACAAAAGGCTTTCAAGCAAACTGGTTTTGCCGGAGGCGTACGGGCCGACAATGGCCGCCACACGGGCTTCGGATGTTTTCTGCGTCATACAAGCGCGCTCCCTGTTTTTTGTTTCCTTATAACAGGGTAGCGCGGTTGAAGGTCTTTTGCAATTACCCTTTAAGGGAAGCGCAGAAACGCTTGATTCGGGCGCAGGCTTCCGTCAGGGCTTCCGTTGACGTGGCGTAGGAAAGCCGGAAATAAGGCGACAGCCCGAACGCTTCGCCCTGAACGACGGCGACGCCCTCGGTTTCCAAAAGGAAGGTCACAAAATCGCCGTCTGTTTTGATTTCGCGGCCGTCCGGCGTTTTCCGCCCGATACAGCCGGCGACCGAGGGATACAGATAAAAGGCCCCTTCCGGAACGCGGCAGGTGATGCCGTCCGCTTCGTTCAGAAGAGCGGCAACCATATCACGGCGCTGGCGGAAAATTTCATTGCGTTCCGACAGAAAATCCATCGGTGAATTCAATGCCGCGACGCCGGCGGCCTGACAGAATGAAACGGCATGGGACGTGCTTTGCGACTGAATCTTGTTTATGGCTTTGATGACGGCCTCGGGACCGCCGGCATAACCGACGCGCCACCCGGTCATGGAAAAGGATTTCGCCAGACCGTTAACGGTCAGGGTTCGGTCTTTCAGCTCCGGCGCGACAGCCGCAATACTGGCCGATTTAAATCCGTCGTATGTAATATGTTCGTAAATTTCATCGCTCATGATCCACACATGGGGATATCTGATCAGGACGCCGGCCAGGGCACGAAGCTCGGCTTCCGAATACGCCGCGCCGGACGGGTTCGAGGGCGAATTGATGACCAGCCATTTTGTTTTCGGCGTGATCGCGGCTTCCAGAGAGGCCGGCGTGATTTTAAATCCGGTTTTCTCTTCTCCGGCGACAAAAACAGGAGTTCCCCCCGCCAGGCGCACCATATCGGGATAAGACACCCAGTAGGGAGCCGGAATGATGACTTCGTCGCCCGGGTTGACGGTGGCCATGAATGCGTTGAACAGCGTCCCTTTTCCGCCGCAGTTGACGGTAATCTGCTCCGGCGTGTAGTCCAGTCCGTTTTCGCGCCGGAACTTTGCGCAGATGGCCTTGCGGAAGGCCGGAGTGCCGGGAACGGGGACGTATTTTGTTTCGCCGCGATCCAGTGCCGCTTTTGCTTCATCGCAGATATGCTTCGGCGTCGGGAAATCCGGCTCGCCCACGCCCAGATCAATGACGTCAACGCCCTGAGCCTTAAGTTCTTTGGCTTTCTGGGTGACGGCAAGGGTCGGCGACGGTTTGACGGCAAGGAGGCGATCCGCAATGATGGTCATGTGTGTTGTCCTGATAAAGTTGAATGAAACTTATGAACTTTACTCAAATTGCCGTTTTTCGTAAAGACGATTTATTTCAGCCGATCCTTTAATTCTTCCGAAAAGCACACGTTTGTGTACGGCCACAGGAGGTTCGGGGAGACTTTTCCGTTCTGCATACGGCGCAGGGGGCGGCACGTCATGCCCTTCAAAAGTTCCGGCGGGTTCAGGAAAAAAAGCGAATCCGACTGAAGAAAGGCAAGACGCGGGCCTTTGTGCGTTTCAGTCAGTTCGTCGCGGATTTCGCGGAACCGACCCCGATCCGTGATGTCCCAGTGTTGCAGGGGGACAAGGTCGTCGGCCTTGATGAAACCGATGGAACGGACGTCCGGCTGTTCCTGTGCTGTCCGGGCAATAAAGGCCGAGGTCGGGGCGCCGAATTGGTAAATCAGGGTTCCCGGCGGCGGGACAATCGTTTCCGCGTCCAGCACGTACTGAGCGCCGCGGCGTGTGCCCCACGGTTCCGACTGATACGGCGTCAGAAGCATGATGCCCGTTATGAACAACAGGAAGGAAAAATACAGAGCCTCTCCAATCATGCTTTCCGGACGCCGGAAGGAGGCCAGCGCTTTGACCAGAGCAATCGCCAGCAGAGCTTCAATCGGGACGGCATAGCGGATGATTGAAAACAGCGTCAGCCATAGAATGTATGAAACGACCAGCCAGACCGCCAGGAAAAGGACTCCCGTGGGTGTCTCGACACGATTTTTCTTCCGCCGGAGCGAAAACAGGAACAAAAGCCCGATAATGAAGCCCAGCGCAAAGCGAATGTCTGAAATGTCGGCGTAACCCACCGCGGGCGCTTCCTTGACATGAATCAGAAGGGCAAAGGGAAGCAGCAGTTCTTCAAAAAAGGAACGTCCGGCCAGATGCGTTTGATCCGAATAATTGACCGGATCGAAATACGGGGATTTGAACACGGCATTGGCAAACGGGAACACCGGATTGCCATAGTTTTCCCACAGCGTTTTCATCCAGAACCCGTTGAAAAGCAGAAAACCGGCCGCACCGCC
>USCC01000060.1 GCA_900553035.1 uncultured Rhodospirillaceae bacterium
AGACACGGGCACTGGTCATCTTCAACTTAGAGAGGATGCTGCTTGCGACGGACGAAGAGGTGCTGAAGAACGTTCTGCCGCTTCTCAGCTCCAATCTGATGCCGTCACAGGGATCGCGCCTTGGCCGAGCACTGGAGGAGGCTCGGGCCATGCTGAACTCTTCCGGAGCGACACACGGAGATGTTTTCCTGTTGACCGACGGCGGGGATGACGTTATTTCCTTTCAGGACGAAGCGCTGGAGGCCGCGCGGAAAATCGGCACCGCCGGCAGTCGTCTGTTCATTCTGGGGGTCGGCACGGCAGAAGGCGCGCCGCTGGTTCGCAAGGACGGCGGTTTTATTACGGATCGGCTGGGAAATCCGGTAAGGCACGCGCTGAAAGAGGCATTTCTTAAGAAACTGGCGCTTGAAGGGCAGGGCGCCTATGCGTCGGTCAGTGCCGGCGACGGGCGGGATATCGCCTTTCTGGAACAGGCTTACCGCCGTTTTTTTCAGGAATATGAAGAGGATAAGGACATCCGTCCGGAAACGACGGCGGATATTGGCTTCTGGTTTCTGCTCCCGCCGCTTCTGTTTTTTCCGTTTGCTTTTGCCCGCGGCCGTTTTTTCCTGCCGTTTCTGCTGCTGACCGTGTTTCCGGCTCGTGCAGAGACGCCGGTTCTGTTCATGAACGCACCGGCTCGTGCGGAAGCCGCTCTTGAGGCGGGCGACGAAGACAAAGCCGTTGAGATTGCCCGTGAAAACGGCGGTTTTACGGCGCTTTACAATATCGGAACGCGCCTGATTCTGCGCGAAAGTTACGACCGTGCGGTCGAAATCCTGAGCGAAGCCGCCGCGTTGGAACCGGGAAACGAGGACGCTGCGATCAATCTGGAAATTGCGCGACGGCTGGCTCGAAAACCGCCGGAAAAAAATCCGCCTTCCGGGAATCCGGACGCGCCGGATACTCCGGATAAAAGCGGCGATGGCGAAGGGGAGAGCAAAGGTGAAAATAATTTAAACCAAAATAATAATAATTCAGAACAACAGACTGAAAATAAAGAAAACAATACAAAAAATCCCCCGCCCTACGGAAGCGGTGAAGGCAACGGCGAGAGCCAGAATGAGAGCGTTCCGCCGGAAACAGCTGAAGGCGGCAAAGCGGGTGCGCCGCCGCCGGAAGGGCACGAAGGTGAAAATACAGAGAATTTTCCTCGAATCCAAGACGATCCGACAGCTTTATTAAAACAAAAAATTATGTTTTTATATCAAAGTAAACGGTATCCGGAGGAAACGATCAAAGGCGCGCCATGGTAAAAAGGTTTTATACAGCAATTGTCGGCCTTGCGATGCTTTGGGGCGGGACGGCTCCGGCGTCCGGCGCCGAAGTTTTCGCTGAAATTCTGCCGGTTCCGAAACAGGTTTATGTCGGGCAGGAATTTGAAATCAAAATCCGCCTGTGGGACAGAATCGGGCTTCTGGACGCACGTTTCCTGCCGCTGGCCTGGAAAAACATTGCCGTTTATCCGGATGAAGCTCCGGTTGAACGGACGCTGAAGCAGAACGGCGTGTCGTACCGCGTGCAGGAAATTCGGTTGCGGGCCGTTCTGAAAGCCCGGGGGATTCAGAAATTTCCGCCTCTCTGTCTGGCGGCCGTTGTTCCCGACCGCATCCTGTCCGGTAAAATCGATTTCGGCGAAGAATTAAAGCCGCCTTCCGAAGACGCCTTTAAAAACGTCGTGTTTTCGGCGGAAACAAAGCAAATCAGGACGTGTTCCGATCCTTTTTCCGTTGAGGTTCTGCCGCTTCCCGCGCATACGCCCCCTCTGTTTCCGGCGCGGCGTGTCGAGTTGCTGTCCGGTGTGGTGCCGGACAGGAAAGATGTTTATGCGGGCACGCCGATCAAGCGTTCTGTCGTCCTGCAGGCCGTCGGGACGCTTCCGGGGTATCTTCCGGATTTCAGTGCGCCGCCGATCAAGGGCGTAAAAATTTACGCGGGACGTCTGGAAAACAGTCTTTCAGTGTCGGGGCGGAATCTGTCGGCTTTTTTGAGACGGACGTTCGTTTACATCCCGGAAAAGCCGGGAAAGCTGGTTCTGCCGGAAATTGCCGTCACCTGGTTCAATACGGAAACCGGACAAACGGAAACGTCGGTCATCCCCGCATATGAAATAACCGTCATGCCGTCTTCAATCATCGGAGAAATCCAGACGCTACGCGCCGAACATCCGGCCGGGGGAGGGTTCCTGAAACAGATTCTGCAAATGCCCGCTCAGGGAATCCGTTTCATCGGGCGGCAGCTGCCGGATTTCGATTTTTACACCTTCCTGTTCTGGACGCTTGGGGCGGCGTGCATCGTGACGCTGAGCATTCTTTATGTTTATCCGCATCTGCGGGCGCACGTCCGGCGGCGCAGAAACATCCGGCGCCTGTACCGCGCCTGTCTGGAAGACGACCCCCGGAAAATCGAAAAGGCTCTGATTACCTGGGCATCGGATACCGTTCCGCATCGGCGGATTCTGACGCTGTTTGATGTTCTGACACTGTTCCAGCAGGAGGATTTCCTGATCCGTACCGGTCTGGACAAGCTGAATGACCGTTTGTACGGTATGGGACGGTTCACGAAATTCCTTCCGGCTTTGATGAAGCGCCGTTCGGGCGGAACGCTGGGCATGGAAATATGGGCCGCCTTTGAACAGGCCGCCCCGGAAACGTTCAAACCGCCGAAAAAAAGGAAAGAGGATCTTCCCGGGCTTTATCCCGACGGGTGAACAGCCTTATTTCATCATGATAATGGCGTCTTCGGGCGGCGTTTCCTCGGGCAGGAAAAAATCGATGATGCGGCCGACTTCCTTAAACCCGCGTTTCTGATAAATGTGATGAGCCGTCCGCCATTTTTCCGAAACGATCAGAATGGATTTTTCAACAGCGGGAGAGCGGGCGGCGATCCTTCTTTCCAGTTCTTCAAACAAGGCGACGCCGATCCCTTTGCCGCGCCAGGAGGCCAGAGTGCCGAAAGACGTGATATAGAAATGTGTCCCCCCGGGATGATGAACGTCCTCGGGGTCATGCCCCAGCGCCAGCGTTTCCGCGCCGATCGGATGATCCCGATGCCACATCTCGCTGGAAATATAGCCGCCGATTTCGCCGGTTTCGTCTTCTTCGGCGACAAGGAAGCCCTCGGAAAAGGCTTTTATGCGTTTCAGGTAGAGTTCCCGTTCTTCCCGAAGGCCGGGAACAAAGCTTTCATATTCGATGCGCATGATGGCATCGATATCATTTTCGGTGGCGGATCTGTATCTTACGGTCATGGCGGCTTTCTCCGTTTTCTGCGAATCGGCGCGACAGGGGCAACGCGGACGGGAAAAATCATATCGGGAAACAAAGCATTTTGCCAGATATGTTTTTTATGCTTGAATTTTAACCAGAATATCCGATAACAGGACATCATTGTTTTCTGTTTATCCGGCATAAAGGTTACGCGAATGACACGATATCTGATTACCAGCGCTCTTCCTTACATCAACGGCATCAAGCATCTGGGAAACCTGGTCGGTTCAATGCTGCCGGCCGATGTGTATGCCCGCTTCCTGCGGCAGAGGGGAGAAGATGTTCTGTTCATCTGCGCGACGGATGAACACGGCACTCCGGCGGAACTGGCGGCTTTGGAAAAAGGGCAGGATGTCGAAACCTTTTGTACCGAACAGCACGAAGTCCAGCATGACATTTACCGCCGCTTCAATCTGTCCTTTGACCATTTCGGCCGTTCATCGTCCGATCAGAATACGCGCCTGACGCAGCATTTTTGCGAAAAACTGGCTGAAAACGGTTTTATTGAAGAACGGACAATCAAACAGGTTTATTCGGTTGACGACGGCCGTTTTCTGCCGGATCGCTATATTGTCGGGACATGTCCTCACTGCGGTTATGAAGCCGCGCGGGGCGATCAGTGCGAAAACTGCACGCGCGTGCTGGATCCGACGGATCTCATCAACCCGCGTTCCGCTGTTTCCGGCAGTTCCCGGCTGGAAATACGCGACAGCCGTCATTTGTTCCTGAAGCTTCCGGCGCTGGAAAAAAGGCTGGCGGCCTTTATTGACGATCACGAAGCCGAATGGCCGGTCGTTGTGACTTCGATCGCACGCAAATGGCTGAAGGAAGGTCTGCGTGAACGATGCATCACCCGCGATCTGAAATGGGGCATCCCGGTCGGCCGCGAAGGTTTTGACGGCAAGGTCTTCTATGTCTGGTTCGACGCGCCGATTGAATACATCGCCGCGACAAACGAATGGGCGGACAAGGATCCTGAAAACAGAGACTGGCGTTCATGGTGGTATGCGCCCGAAGACGTCCGCTATGTCGAATTCATGGCCAAAGACAACATTCCCTTCCATACAATCATGTTCCCGGCCACTCTTCTGGGATCCGGCGAACCGTGGAAGAAGGTTGACTATATCAAGGGTTTCAACTGGCTCACCTTCTATGGCGGAAAGTTCTCGACCAGCCAGAAGCGCGGCATTTTCACGAACCAGGCTCTGGATGAATTTGACGCCGATTACTGGCGCTACTGGCTGATGGCGAACGCGCCGGAAAGTGCGGATTCAAGCTTTACCTTCGCGTCGTTCTCCGGCATGGTGAACAAGGATCTGAATGACGTTCTGGGGAATTTTGTAAACCGCGTCCTGAAAATGACCGCGGGCAAAATCGGTCCCGAAGTTCCGGCCGGGGGAGAGTGGGGTAATCTGGAAAAGGAATTTGCCCGTACACTCGGCGCCCGCATCGCGGATTACACAAAATATATGGAGGCTCTGGAATTCCGAAAGGCCATGGCTGAACTGCGCGCCATCTGGGTGGAGGGGAACAATTACCTGACCGCTGCAGCGCCCTGGACGGTCATCCGGGAAAATCCCGAACAGGCTGCCATGATTTTGCGTCTGGCGCTTAACCTCATCCGTCTGTATGCCGTTCTGTCGTCTCCGGTCATTCCGGAAGCAAGCCGCCAGATGATGATGCTTCTGAACCTTGATCCGGACAAGCTGGAATGGCCCGGTTCGGATATCGAAAAGGAACTGAGCGCCGTGCCGGCGGGGCATGCCTTTACAGTTCCGGACGCGCCGATTTTCAAGAAGATCCTTCCGGAAAATGTTGCGGATCTCTGTGCGCGCTACGGCGGCGATCCGAACGAATAAGATCCGGAGGCGTCCATGGGAATCGGTTTTGGGGGATATGTCCGGGGGAGTCTTTCTCTGCTGAAGGACTTTCTGCGATTGTGTGTTGTCCTTTTGAAAAAACCTCATTACCTTTTGGGCATTCTGGCCGTTGTTCTCGGTATTTTCTACCTCTGCGGCGTCAAACCGCAGGAAATTCCGGGGTGGTGGACGAAAACCGCATCGCCGGCCATTACGGGACGCTGGAAAGAATTTTCGGCACAGTTTCAAAAAACAACGGCTCCGATGGTTGATTCAATCGGGAATGTTTTCGGGGAAGGACAGGGAAGCCTGCCATCCGTTGGAACAGGCCGCAAAGCGGCGGAAAAACCGTCCGCACCTGCCGAACCGGCGTTCATTGAAAGCGCCGCTGCGGGACGTCCGCAGGTCTGGGGTCGCAAAATCAACCGTCCGGACAGCACCTCTTCTGCGCCGACTGTACCGCCGGTGGCTTCTGCCGCCCCGGCTCGGATCCGTCCGGCGGCAATCCCGGCAAACACAGATTTGCACCCGGCGGAACCTGCTTTGGAACGCCATGGGGCCGAAATCCGCCCGATGCCTTATTATGCATTGGCGGAAAAGCAAGCCGCCGCACCGCTTCCGGAAGAACCCGCTCCGGTAAAAAGCCCCATTCCGGCACGTCATGCCGGACGCCCCATCATCCGGGGAGCCGCTTCGGTAACAGGAGGAGATATCGTCAAAGTGAACGGACAGCCTTTCCGGCTGAGGGGCATCCGGGTGCGCCCGGGCCGCAATGCCGAGGCGTACCGCGTGCTGTCGCGCCGTTACAACGGCACCGTCCTGGCCTGTGTTCCCGGAGAAACCACCGCCGGCGGAATGACGTATGCCGATTGTTACCATGACGGAGAAGACGTCGCACAGGAGCTTCTGGATTTGGGATTGGCCGAAGAGATGCCCGGCCGGTAGGAACAAAAACGGGTTTGCAATAAAGATAAAACACCATCAAACGCAACGGCTCGAAAGACCCAAAGCCCTTTTTTTGCAAAGCAGGCGAACCTTCCGTCTCACTCCCGTGTCCGTTTTTGCTACGGAAAACGCACGCTCTGCACTCCGTGCGGGAGAACACACGGCTCTCCGAAGATGCCTTTATTGAAAGCATAAAGCCGCCGTTCCCGAAAAAGAAACAGCTAAAAAATCATCCCCCGGAAGGGGCCGTAAAAAAGCCGTATCCGCCGAAAAGACACCAAATGTCAGAACCGCCCGACAAGCCTCAACTTTTTGAAGCCTCTCTGATGAAATCCGTCGCTGTGAAATGCTCCGGGGGGAAACGGCCGGCAGCATGGAATACCGTTACGCCTTACCCTGTTCGCTTGACAGCAACGCCGGATCAATGCCAAGCGTTTTCAAGGCATTTTCCCATTTCCGATCCGGTTCCTGACTGAAAAGAAGGTCGGCGCTGGGTTCCACGGGAATCCAGGAGTTGCCCTTAATTTCCTCTTCAAGCTGTCCCGGCGCCCAAGCCGAATACCCCAGCGTAATCAGATAGTTTTTCGGGCCGGCTCCCCTGGAAATATCGCGGATGACTTCGGTCGTCACCGTCAAAGACGCCAGACGACCCATCGGCAGGGTCGCTTCGCTGGCGTATTCCGGCGAATGCAGGACAAAACCACGGATGACATCAACCGGACCTCCGGCTAAAATCGGAGGATCATCCAGAATGCTCGGTTCCATATGAAGCTGCGTCAGCAGATTGGAAAAGGACAGTTCCTTTATCGGGCGGTTGATCGTCAGGCCCATTGCGCCTTCCTGTGTATGTGCGCAAACATAGATGACGGACTGGCTGAAGCGTTCATCCGCCATTCCCGGCATCGCCACCAAACATTGACCGCTGAAAAAAGCCATTTATCCCCCGATGCAAAAATTAATGCCCGTTGTCTGCTAATATGATATTCTCTTTTTCAAAGATTATATCATAAAAATTAAAGGAAATTAAACATGCGCCGGTATTTGTGTCTGTCTTTTATCCTTTGTGTCGTTCTGACGCTGTTTCCGGCCGCACGGCTCCATGCCGCACCAAACACCGCAAAGGCTCAACCCGCCGCGGCCGCACCGGCGCCTTCTCCCGTCATTCCTCTGAGCGCTGAGGAAATTTCCCGATATCCTGAACTGTCCGGCAAAGAACAATTTTCGTTCCTGGTCGATTTTTATGGAAAAAACAAGGATGCCGGCGCAACCGACGGCCAGATCATCAACGAACTGCTGAGATTGAAAATGACGGACGGGAAAAATTCCGATTTCGTCCTCGCCCTTGATAAGCTCAAGGGAAAATATGCCGATTTTGAAACAATGCTCCAGGCCGCTATCGACGATATCAATGCGCAGATTCTGGAAAAACACCCCGGACAGGTCGATTACCTGATCGACATGTCAAAGAAGGATACGTGGGGAAATATCCGCTATCTGGCGATAACGGAACGCACGCTGAAAGATTTTCAGGCGACATACCTGAAGGAATCTTACTACTCGGATACACTTCAGACGGATTCCGGCGCGGTACGTATCGCTTCCTGCGCCCACAAGACGGAAAACAAACAGACCCTGATGGCTTTCATCATTTCCTTGAAGGACGGATATGTTCTTTTAAGGCAAAAAGAGGGCAGGACTCCTTATCCGATTGCCCTTGATTTAACAGGGTCGGAAAACGTGACGGTTTCGCCGGTTCGTTACCCTCTGCCGCATCCTTTCACGCTGGACGGCGGAACGGCTCTGGGATATCGGGGACAGACTCTGTTTCCGTTCGACGCAAACGTGACCGATCCGAAACAGCCGGCCGTTATCCGGGCACGTCTGACGTACAACGTTTGTCATGAGGGCGTGTGCCGTGACGAAACGTCTGCGGAAATCGTTTATGACATCCCGCGGGGGGTGCGCTGGGAAACGCCGGTATGCTCGACTCTGGTGCAGGCTGAATTTAACCTGCCGTCCAATAAAAAGTCTCCTCCCGTCGTAACGATGAACGACGCCGTTCTGAAAAAAGACGGCAAGGAAGTCTTTCTTTACGTTTCCATAAAGCTTCCGGTCATGAATATCGATACGCCGCGCCTGTATATCACGAATGAAGACGGGTTGCTGTTTGAAGAACCGTTCTACAGCCGTGACGGGCGTCAGGCGCTGTTCCGTTCAAAACTTCGGAACCCTGAAAAACTGGGGGATATGAAGTCCGTTCCTTTGAACCTGACTTTTCTGAACCTGAACCGTTCGACGGAAATACACCGCGACGTTCCGGTCGGTGATTCTTTTGACCGCAGTTCGGAATTTTTGTTTTCCAGAATATTCTCGTCTTATTTCTACGGCCTTGAATTTGTGGTCATCACGCCTCTTCTTCTGGCGTTCATGCTGTTTGTCAACCAGATGCTGCTCATTGCAGAGAAAAACGAACGTCGAACCCTGAATTTCCTGAAAGGAATGGGGAAGGGGGCGCTTTTTGCCGTACTGCCGGCATACGGCATTCTGTTCCTTGCCGGATATTTCGTTCTGCCCGAAGGAACGTTCGTCTGGGGAGCTCAGCTGTCTTCGCCGTTTCTGAACTTTTTCTATACTCTGCTGTTCTGGACGGCGCCGCTGTGGATGATGAAAGCGTTTGATGCCGATTTCATCGACAGCGTGGCCGAAAAGGGACAGAAGCTGTTTGAACGGCTGAACGTCATGACAAACCGCCAGACGGCGGGTTTCCTTGTCGCTCTGGCGGTTGGGGTTCTGATGCTGTTTTCGCCCATGGTCGGGTCTTATTTTGAACTGTTTGCTCTTTTGAAAGCGTCTCCGGTCATATATTTCCTGTGTTTCTGCGCCGGGATCGCGACGCCGTTTCTGGGGGCTGCCTTTTTCGCGGCGAAAGCTGCGGACGTTCCGCACAAGAACGTTCCTCTTCGGATACCTTTCCTGTTTCTTCCCGCCTTTTTCCAGGGGCTTCTGACCTTCGTTCTTCTGGGATTGGAAAGCGGGCGGTATATTATGCTGGGGACGCTCGTGTGTTTCGCGGCGGCCGGCCTGGCATGGAAAAAGATGCCCGTAACACGCAAGACGTTCCTGCGTATTTCCGGGGCGTTGTGCTTGTTCGCCCTTCTGTTCGTGCCGTTCCAGCCAAATAAATACAGCTTCAACACCTACGGCGCGCTTCCTTTTGATGAGGCGGCTCTGCACAAAGCCGTTTCCGAAGGAAAGGCCGTTTATCTGAACGTTTCGGAAAGCGGATGCCTGGCCTGCCAGTACAACCGCTATTCCATGATTCATAACGGGGGATATTACGCCATCCGGGACGGAAAGCTTCTGGTCATGACGGCGACGTATGACAATCCGTTCGTTCGCCGCCTGCTGCAGGACGCCGGCGCTCATATCCTGCCGGCGGATATTCTGTTCGGTCCGGCCGCACCGCAGGGACGGCTTCTGCCGTCTGCGCTGAAGGGCGCCGAGACAACCATCGCCATCCGCGGCATTTTTGCGGAGCGGGATTAGAACGTCCAATTATACGACAGCATTCCGGACAGGATTGTCAGGTCATCCTGATAAAATTCGCCGGAAAAACCGAGCGTGATATTCCGGCTGAGGTCAAGGGGAAAACGGATCTGGGCGTTAACGGTCGCGCTGTCGCTTCCCGCGGCGTTGACGTAGGACGCTTTGAATGCACCCGCACCGCCGGCTTCAACGAAGCGAGCCTGATAACTGAGTTCGTCGTCCAGAAATTCATGATTCCAGTACAGGCCGACATCAACGGAAACCGTTGTCGGCAGCCCCATGGCCAGATTCAGACCGACACTGCCGCGCAGTGAGGAATAAATGTCATCGTCCAGACGCAGGCGCGCGCCGTCCCCGTCTTTTTCCTTAATTTCCGGCATGCGGACAGCCGTGAAGTCCAGAAACGCCGTCGGTGTAACAGTAAAGGAAGGACGGTAAATGTCATATCCGGCGCCGAAAAGGACGCTTCCCCGCAACAGGGCAAACTCGCTTTTGTTCTTGCGTTCATATCCGCCGAAAGACACAGGGCGGCGGACTTTGCTGTAATCCGCACCGAGGCCGGCGGAACCGTAGACATTGAACCCCTGCCATATATTGGGAGCAAAACGCATGTGCGCCCCCAGTTCCAAAGAGGCCGTCTTTGCCTTTGACGCAATATCCGTGTCGGCATCCAGCTTCTGAAAAGACGCCAGCGCATGGAAGCCCGCCGTCATGCCAAAGACGTCTTCCTTCTCAATTCCTCCGAAAAATCCGGCGCGTTCTCCATCGTAATGGATCGCGTCAGCGCCTTTCTGGCGGAAGGATCCGCCGAATGCGGAAAGGAAGGTGTTCCATTCCCCTTCAGCCGGATTGGCCCGGCGGACGAAGCGCTCTCCGCCCTTGGCAATCAAATGTTGCGCCATCATGTTTGAATTCTGACGCGCCGCGGAAAAAACACTCTGCACAAGGCTGTTGTACACGTCGGGAGTCATCTGTACAAAAGCCTGCCGGATGGTGGCGACGTCGGCAAAATCAAGCGTCGCAATCAGGTTCTGCATGTCGCCCGAAGCATGTGAGGCAAACGTATCAACTGCGGCCGCGGCACGCAGAGCGTTTTCATTTCCCGCGGCCAGCCGGCTGTAGGCATTGGAAGCCCGCGCCGGTGTGAAATACAGGATGCCGTCCGACGGATCGGTTTCATAGGCGAAGGAAAGCGTATTGGAGGAGAGCGTATTGTTTTTCACGATGTTTGTGAAGTCCAGCGCCGTTGTACCGCCCGCGGAGATAAAGCTTTCCGGTGAACCCGCCACGCGGCCGCCGTAATATCCCCGAACAGGCGTCAGAGAGGCCGTCGCCCCCGTGACGGCGGCATTCCCGCTGACTTTCAGCACGTCGCGGGATGTGCCGTCAAATTCAAAATCGAACGTACCACCGTTTGACGTAAAGTCCCCGTTGACCTGAATCGTACCGATGGAATTTCCCGGCGCAATCGTGCCTTCATTATAAAATTCCTGTCCGGCCGCCAGGGTAAAGACGCCGTTTCCCTTCAGCGTTCCGTAGTTTTTCATGCTCAGAACCGAAGCCGCCCCATTATAGGACAAAGTGCCACCCTCAAGCGACATATGGATACTTTCCGCACCGGAAACATTGCCGTCATAACGCAGGGAAAAAGTCGCGTCGCGTACGGACGTCGCCGCGCCGTTCGCATCCGGAGTCCGGCCGAAAGTCAGATTCGTCGTATACGCTGTCGGGATGATTTCGTTCCAGTAGGAAACAATATCGCCGCGGAGGGAAGCGCCCTTCATGATATTGATTTCCTCAACGTGGGCATCCATTTCAATCCGGACGGCCGCTTCCGTTCCCGCGAGAGTCCCGGTGACGTTAAGCGCTTTGACCAATGCACCGGCCAGATCCGAATTCATCCGGCTGTTTTCATAACGTTCCGCCGGATCAGGCGTTCCCGCTTCGCTGACGTCAAAGGTCGCATGGGAATAAATGCTGAAAGGGTTTGACAGAAAACCGAAATGGGCGCCGTAACCGCCTTCGCCCGAGGCCTGGACGCTGCCACGCAGGTTAATGACATTGTCGCGGCCATAGGAAACCGTCACTCCGGCCGCGCTTTCGCCCGTCATGGAAACGACGGTCTGCGGTGCGACGGTCAGCGTATTGGCAACGCCGTCAATGCGTATGCCGCCTGCGCTTGCTCCCGATGTGTAAATGCCGGCGGTCTGGGTAACGGCGGCGTTGTCCGTAAAGATGTGCAGACCTACGGCAAACGAAGCCGTTTTCGGCGCAGTTTCCGTGCCGAAGGCGATGCCGTTGGTGACAGGCGAGGCCGGAGTGAAGAGGATGCTTTTGCCATAGAACTGGGAACGGTCAATCGTGTATCCCAGATCCTGAAGCATGGCGAGTTCGACCTCGGTGAACGGGATGTTCTGAATTGCGCCGTAGGACATCAGGGAATTCATGATGCCCGAGTGCCCCAGCGTATTCCCGCCGTCAAATCCGTAGCCGGCCGGGTTCCCTGAAGTGTCATAGAGCAATCGTCCCGCCATAACGGCCATACCTTCGCTGACTCCCGTTGCCGGGTTCAGGGTGAGGGCGTCGACTTCGGTTCCGTGAAAGGTCGGGTATTTGAAAGCCGCCGGTGTCGTATCCTGCGGCAGGATAACAAAAGAATCCGCAACGTCAACAGCGCTGATTGCAAGCTTCATGTCCGGCGCGGCCTGCTTCCCGAAAACATCGACCAGCCCCTTGGTCCAGTTGTTCATTGCGCCGTCGGCGGCGAATTTCCAGTACTTTGAACCGCTTTCCTCCTTTTCCTCCATGGTGACGAAAATCCCGAAAGCATGACCCATTTCATGCATGACCGTGCCTGTCATGGACAGCGGAGAAACGATATTGTGGCTGACAATGGGCGGATATTCAAACTGAACGACGATCAGGGAATCAAAGCCGTACAGCTCGTCCGTCGCGTCTTTGGTCCCCGTGGTCAGGTAATTGTAAAAACGCCCGTTCGGGTGGGTATCACTGCCCGGCGTGACGTTGTAGGCGCTTCCCGACGCATCCGGCAAAAAGGCCGCGCCGAGAATAAGAGAGCCGGAAGTATCCGAAGCCGCCAGACGATCCGCCCAGAATTGTGCTCCTTCAACGAAGGCCGCCATTTCGGAACCGGTAAAGGTGCGGGAAACGGGAACAGACGCTCCTTCAGCCGGATTGTTCAGTGTGTCCCCCTGATTAAAGAATTTCAGGGTGAAGGGACCTACGCTCAGATCCGTTGACGCGCCGGCGGGCACAGAAAAAAGAAGCGATCCGGCAATACAGCATAAAGCAAGGGAAGATGTTTTCAAGGGCGGTATTCCTGCAAGTCAAAGTAAATAACAGATATTCTAAAGTATACCCGGAAAAAATCTACATAAAAAGTTCAGTCTTTGTCCTTTGTCAGCGGAACGAAGGACGCGCCGGTGAAACGAGCCAGTTCTTCGGGATTCAGGCAAACATTTAAACCGACTTTTCCGGCGCTGACACAGATGGAATCATACAAAAGCGCCGTTTCATCAATAAAGGTGGGAAAGTTTTTTTTCATGCCGACCGGAGAACACCCGCCGTGCACATATCCGGTCAGGGGAAGAAGCTCTTTCAGCGGAAGCATTTCGACGCTTTTGCACCCGGCGGCCACGGCGGCACGTTTCATATCCAGTTCCAGCCCTCCGGGAACGGCGAAAACGAAATGATCCCGAGCAGCC
>USCC01000061.1 GCA_900553035.1 uncultured Rhodospirillaceae bacterium
CTATTTTTTCTGCGGCACGGCCGGAGCCCGCTGATCCAGGCGTTCAATTTCAACATAGGCTTCCGGACACATGGCTGCGTTCTGCAATTCCATCATATACCGTTCGCCTGTTTCATAAATGACGGCCGTCGGTTTTTCCCGTTTGATTTCTTCCAGGAGTTCCTGTTCCGTGTGCATGGAACGCCACAGAAGGACGGCGTTTTTAAACGTCCGTCGCGTGTAGTCAATCAGACTGCTGAACATGGAATCGCGGACGATCAGGACTTTTCCGTCCACCGGAGCGCGTGAATTGGTACAAACGATTTTCTGATCTCTCGGACTGCGGACACATTCGCCGTCGGTGTCTTCCGGCAGCAGAGGGACATCGTTGATGTCGACGCATGACCCGGACAGCGAAACCGACATGTTATACACATCGCCGCAATCCAACATATGCCGCTTAATTCCTGTCATTTCCGGAAATTCATGCCCGAAACGGCGGGTCAGCGCCCTGAATCCGATATATGCGCCCAGCTGTGACCAGTGCGTATCCGTTTTGAAATAAACCTGTCCTTTGCTTTTGGCTTCAAGGATTGGTTTCTTCACATTGACAAATTCAATGCCCAGCCCGTTGAGAATCGACTCGACCTGTTCATAACGAATCTTTTGAGCCTGCTGATTCCGATAGGCTTTCGGCAGATGTTCCGGATACACGGAAATCTTATTCGGGGGCGCCATGACCAGGAAACGGATGCCGTTCGCGTCAAAAAACTTTTTCTGACACGCCATGTTGGCGGCGAACAGCTTTTCATCCTTTTCGTTCAGAAGCGTTTTACCCGTAAAGTCGCCCAGGATATTTCCTGTTTTCGCATAAACGGCCTGTGGCGAGGAATTGGAATACATCCAGTTGTCAAAGCCGACGATAACACGCGGGTCGTCTTTTATCTTTTTCCGAAGCTTTTGAAATTTATTGATGAGAAAGGAACGGAACGGGAAATTGTCTTCATAAAAGACATTGAATTTTGACGGGAATTTGAACGTGATTTCCGTCGGAAAGGCGGCTTTGGCGCGGTTTTCATGATCCTGTTTTCCCTTGAAGGCGAAAAAGGCGTCACGTTCAGGCGTTCCCGCCGCCATAAAGACGATTTTTTCGCCGAACGAGGCATAGCTGAAAAAGCCGAAGGCCAGAACAATCAGCAGAAAAACCAGCGTCGATGCAGACAGCTTTTTCATTTGATCGACCCTTCCGCCGCCGGAAGTTCCTTGTTAAGCTTTGAGGCGTTCCGTTCAGCGTAATTGTAAATGACGTAATCGGGTTTTTCCTTTTCAATGATGTCGAACATTTCTTCGTCCGATACTTTTCCCGACCACAGAAGGATCGCCCGCTGGAAAAGACGGGAAATGTAGGGGAGCATTTTTTCCGTGAAGGAATCCCGCGCAATGACCACACGCTTTTTGATCGGCGCCGCGTCGTTCGCGCAGATCAGATGGCCTTCGTTGATGCCCTGAGTACATTTTACGGCCGGGGCTGAAAAGGAAACGAGCGGCTCGAAATGAATGTCGATGCATTCTCCGGCGGCGCCGGACATGCGGAAATTATCGCCGCACGGGACACGATCCGACAGGATGGATTCAACCGGAGGAACCGTTCCGCCCAGAGCCTCGGCCAGCTTTGCCGTCGCCAGATAAGCGCCGTAATTGTTCCAGTGCGTGTCCGTTTTGTAATAAAGAAGATTTTCACCCTTCGCGCCGTAAAAAACCTTTTTCAGATTGATGAAGGGAATACCGGCTTCTGCGGCGGCTTCTTCGGTCTGCTCATACTGTGATTTGGGGGCGCGAAGCTTCCGGTACGCTTTGGGGGCGTATTCACCGTAAACCGTCATTTTGTTCGGCGGAAGCATGATCAGGAAGGACGCTCCCCGGTCGGCGAAATATTTTTTCTGGGCCGCAAGAGAATCCCTGAGAGCGGCCAGCTCTTCCGCATTCAGCAGGGATTTTCCCGTGAAGTCGCCGACGGTGTTGTCCACCTTTGCATATGTGTCAAACGGTGCGGAATTCAGGAAAATCCAATCCTGATCCCCCATGATGACTTTCGGGTTGTCCTTAATGCTTTTCCGGATGGTGTAGAATTTCCGGATCAGAAAGGAGCGGAACGGAAAATGATCCTGGTAATACGCGTCAAATTCGACCGGAAATTTTGCCGAAAACGTTGCCGGCAGAGGGGCTTTGACGCGGTTTTCCGAGTTGTCCGTATCTTCGGCCGGGAAAAAAATAAACACCGAACAGATCAGGACGACCGCCAGAAAGACCCATGTGGAGACGTTTAACTTTTTTCCCATGGCTTAGAACCTGAAATAAATGAACGGATTGTACGAATTGCCCGCCAGAGCCAGAATGGACAGAGCGAACAGCAGAATTTTCGCCGTTTCCATGTAGAAGCTTCCCTGCAGGTACGGCGGAACGTATTGCAGCCATTTATCCTTGTATTTACGCCATATCATGACAAAGGGACCCGAACAGATCAGGGCCGCAATGATGGCCAGCCGCGGTTCGTTCGTCACCAGGATGTTCAGATAGGAGGTATCCATGTTTTTGAAACTGAACATGTGCGAAACGTAGGCGATGGCTTCACCGATTGTATTTGTCCGGAAAATGACCATGCCGATGATGACAATCAGCAGAGTATAGATATGACGGACGATGGGATTCAAAACTCTTTTATTGAAATCAACAGCACGTTCGAACATAAGGAACAGGCCGTTCCATATGCCCCAGATGACAAAGTTCCACGCCGCGCCGTGCCACAGACCCGTCAGGAAAAAGACGATGAAAATGTTCAGATATGTCCTGAACGTTCCGGCGCGGCTGCCGCCGAGCGGAATATAGACGTACTGTTTGAACCATGTTGCCAGCGAAATATGCCAGCGCCGCCAGAATTCCTGGATGGAGGAGGAAACGTACGGATAATTGAAGTTTTCCTGAAATGTGAAACCGAACATGCGGCCCAGACCGATGGCCATGTCAGAATATCCGGAGAAATCGAAATAAATCTGAAGCGAATAGGCAATCGCGCCCGCCCACGCGGCCGGCGTGCTCAAATCGGCGGCTTCCAGAGCGAAAATGGTATCGGCGGCTTTTCCGGCGATATTGGCCAGCAGGATTTTTTTCGCAAAACCAAAGATGAAGCGGGAAACGCCGTAATTGAACATTTCCGGCGTGATGTTCCTTTTTGTCAGCTGATCTTCAATATCATGGTACTTGATGATCGGTCCGGCCACCATCTGGGGGAAAAAGGCGATGTACAGGCCCATCTTGATGAAATTGCGCTGCGGTTTCACTTCGCCGCGGTAAATGTCCACCAGATAGGAAATGGCCTGGAAGGTGTAGAATGAAATACCGATCGGCAACGGAATTTCCTTCGCGCTGATTTCCAGAGACAACAGAATGTTCAGATTATCAATAAGGAAATCGGTGTATTTGAAATGCGCCAGAATTAAAAGGTTGATGAGAGTCCCGATAAGAACGGCCGTTTTTTTCATTTTCGGCGTTGAGGCGCCGCCGACCCACTGACCCAGGAAATAGTTCGCCGTCACGGACGCCATCATCAGAAAGACGTAGTACGGTTCGCCCCACGCGTAGAAAATCAGGCTGGCGATCAGGAGCAGAACGTTGCGGTAGACGGGCGATTTAACGGAGAAATAAAGAATCAGGAGAGGGGGAAGAAAGCACCATAAAAAAAGGAACGAGCTGAAAATCATAGGGGCCTCTGTACTTTTTCGTCTGTATGAAAGAGAACCGAATTATATAGGAGCGCCTGAAAAAAGCAAGCGGCGAAACAGGATTGTTATATCGGCGTATAAATAAGGAAACGCGCCCTATTCCGGCTGTCCCGGTTCTTTTTCAAGTTCCTGAAGGTCAAGAAGCGAAAGCCTGTACTGTTTGATCAGGTGTTTCAGCATGTCGGGATAGATAAACGGCTTGGACGGGAAGTTCAGAAGCATCCCGGCCGTCAGATAGCCGTTGGGCTTTTCATTCATCCGGCGGTATCTCTGCCGGGCGATGCGGAAATTTTCAAAATAACCGCTCGTGTTCAGATAATGAATATAGCTGAGGATTGAATCATACACTGTCGGGAATGTTTTGATGCGGTATTGGGGGCCGGGCTTCTGCTTTTCTTCGGGCACGATGCCGTTCCCGTCCCAGTCCTTTTCCAGAAAAAGGGCGTTGTATTCCCGCGCGTAACGGCTGGTCGCCCATCCGGTTGCCTCGGCGGACATGGCCAGTAACAGCGTTGGCGGGATCGCGTCGACACGAAGAGACAGCTCGCTGAAGGCGGCGGGGAGGCCTGTGGCCGTGACTCCATATTTCTGCGCCGTTTTTCTTACTTTTTCCTCGCCCTCCGGAAGCAGTTCGCCGCGAATTTCAAATTCTTTTTTCAGCTTTTCCAGTTCGGCACGTTCTTTTTCGACAGCGGCATTGGCTTTTAAAATAAGAGGCGTCATCATTTCAACAAACAACGCCGGCCGGATATCATCGTATCTGGAACGGTTGAAGTCAGAAGGGACGGCTTCGGCAAACAGGCGCGGAATCGGCTTCTGATTCAGAATGTAGTCGGAGATCCGGTAGCCGCGTCCGGAAAAGAGACGGTCAAGTTCCGCTGTTTTCACCGGCGGAATGAAGGTGCCCTCGGCGTTTGTCTTCAGGACGGCCGGGCCGTTGCGGAAAGCCAGAAAAAGCAGGACGGCCGCCCCCGCGGCAAAAACGGCGGCGAAAATTGTCCGGCGGGAGAAACGGTCGGAGAAAGTCATGCATCCCTCCTCAGTCCAGCAGACGCCGCATTTCCTGAATATCCGCCCGGGCATGCGTCAGGTAGAAACCGAGAGCCAGAAGATGGTTCGGCATGAACTGGGTTTCCGGGCTGCCGTTTGTGACGAACAGCGGCTGAATCATCAGAGCCTGCCTGAGCGAAGCCTCCGCGTCCAGCCACAGCCACCGGACGGCGTCATTTTCAAAGGCGTCCTTGAAATCTTCGCGGATATCTCGCAGGACAAGGAAAGAGACATAAACCTGCCCCTTGACATTATAAAAGACGTCGTCCGCCTGCATGTCGAACAGTCTTTTTTCATATTTGGAAACCTGCTTGCGGATGGTTTCGGCATTTCCTTTCAACCCGTCGGACAGTGAAGTCAGAAGGGCGGACAGCGTTGCCGGATCCGTACTGAAGGCGGCGGTTCCTTCGGCGATTTTTTCTTCATAGCGGGTCAGGTCGGTGCGGGCGTTTTGATAACTGCGCTGTGCCGAAACGGTGGGTTGCCATCCCGCGACGTACCAGGTCGTGCCCGGATAAGCCAGGGCTGCCGCGGCTTTTTTCAGATCGTCGCTTTCGGGGTTCCGGGCCGCCAGGACATCAACCGTCCGGCGGATACCGTCCATGATACCCGTCTGATATCCGGGCATGTTGTCCAGAATGGCCGATGGGAAGATGAAGGGAAGACTCGGCGTCCAGACATGTTCGTTGACCTCGCGATTGATCAGGGCGGACAGTGTCGCGACCGTTTTTGGCGAATCTTCAGCCGTTTCACCCGAAAATCCCGGATTAACGTCAATGCGGTGAATCAGAAGCGCGCCGACCGGATAATATAAAATAAGAAAAGCGAACAGGCCGCCCAGCAACCAGTGCCACCAGCGCAGGACAAAGGAAACCATGTTTTCCGTCGTCGGCGGAGTGAAACGGACGGACGTTTTCAGGAAAACCTTTATTTTTTTCCATGCCGCAGAGAGGAAATTCCTGACCCCGGCCAAAAGGTTAAAGAGGCGCGTGTGCCTGAATCGGCCGGGAATTTCCCGGAAAAAAGCGGATATACGTGAAAAATGTTCTTTCATCGGCGGCTCGTTTCTAAATCATAAAGACGTGTTCTTATCATACAGGCGGCATGCTAAAATGTCACTCAATTGTATGGGAGGGAATGTTTTTTATAAAAAACAGCACCGACACGGTTGCGAAAAAGAACACCCCCGCCTATATAACACTGCGATGGTTGCGCTTATTGTTATTTTCTAAGGAAAACGAGGTTAGTTTATGGGAAAAGTTATTGGTATTGATCTGGGTACGACGAACTCGTGCTTTGCCATCATGGACGGCAAGGACGCCCGTGTGATTGAAAATGCAGAAGGCACCCGCACGACGCCTTCGATGGTTGCTTTTACGCAGGGCGGGGAACGTCTGGTCGGCCAGCCGGCAAAGCGTCAGGCTGTCACAAATCCGGAAGGCACGTTCTTTGCGATTAAACGTCTGATCGGGCGCCGTTATACGGACAAGCAGGTTGAAAAGGCAAAAGGCCTGGTGCCGTATCAGATCATTTCGGGTGAAAACGGCGATGCGTGGGTCGAAGCGTACGGCAAGAAATACGCCCCGAGCCAGGTTTCCGCCTTTATTCTGCAGAAACTCAAGGAAGACGCCGAGGCCTTTCTGGGCGAACCGGTGACACAGGCTGTCATTACCGTTCCGGCGTATTTCGATGACTCACAACGTCAGGCGACCAAGGACGCCGGCAAAATCGCGGGGCTGGAAGTCCTGCGCATCATCAACGAACCGACGGCGGCGGCTCTGGCCTATGGGCTGGATAAGAAGAATTCCGGCACGATTGTCGTTTATGACCTGGGCGGCGGTACGTTTGACGTGTCCATCCTGGAAATCGGCGATGGCGTGTTTGAGGTGAAAGCCACAAACGGCGATACGTTCCTGGGCGGCGAAGACTTTGACGCACGCATCATCAACTATCTGGCCGACGAATTCCAGAAAGAGCAGGGAATTGATCTGCGCAACGACAAACTGGCCCTGCAGCGTCTGAAGGAAGCGGCTGAAAAAGCCAAAATCGAACTGTCCAGCGCACAGCAAACCGAAATCAACCTGCCGTTCATTACGGCGGATCAGACCGGGCCGAAACATCTGAATGTCAAACTGACGCGCGCCAAGATGGAATCCCTGGTCGAAGACCTGCTGGAACGCACGATTGAACCGTGCAAGGCGGCTTTGAAGGATGCCGGACTGAAACCCGGCGACATTAACGAAGTCATTCTGGTCGGCGGTATGACACGTATGCCCAAGGTTCAGGAGCTGGTGAAGGAATTCTTCGGCCGTGAACCGCACAAGGGTGTGAACCCGGACGAAGTCGTTGCGCTGGGCGCGGCGATTCAGGGCGGCGTGCTGAAAGGCGACGTCAAAGACGTTCTGCTTCTGGACGTGACGCCGCTGTCTTTGGGCATTGAAACGCTGGGCGGTGTGTTTACGCGCCTGATTGACCGCAACACGACGATTCCGACGCGCAAAAGCCAGGTGTTCTCCACGGCGGAAGACGGCCAGACGGCCGTAACCATCCGCGTGTTCCAGGGCGAACGCGAAATGACTGCGGACAACAAGCTTCTGGGACAGTTCGATCTGGTCGGCATTCCCCCCGCTCCGCGCGGTATGCCGCAGATTGAAGTCACCTTTGACATTGACGCGAACGGCATTGTGAACGTTTCCGCAAAGGATAAGGCGACCGGCAAGGAACAGACCATCCGCATTCAGTCTTCGGGCGGCCTGAGCGAAGCCGATATTGACAAGATGGTCAAGGACGCCGAGACGCACGCTTCCGAAGACAAGAAACGCAAGGAAGCCGTTGAAGCCCGGAACCGTGCCGAAAGCCTGATTCATGCAACCGAAAAGAACCTGAAAGACCTGGGCGACAAGGTGGCTCCGGCCGATAAGGAAAAGGTCGAAGCCGACATCAAGGCGCTGCAGGAAGTCCTGGAATCCGGAGACGTTGAGAAAATCAACGCCAAATCCGAAGCTCTGATGCAGTCCTCCATGAAGATCGGCGAGGCGCTGTACAAAGAGCAGCAGGCCGGACAGCCCGGCGCTGAGGCTGCCGGAAACGACGCCGGTGCGGGAACGGAAGAAGCGGCAAAACCGCAAGATGACGTTGTTGATGCCGATTTTGAAGAAGTCAAGAAGGACTAATCCTTGCTAAATGACAGCCGTTCGGAGTACAACTGAGTTCTCCGAACGGTTTTTTCTTAAGGGTGGTTTTGAAAATGGCGAAGCAGGACTATTACGAACTTCTGGGAATTCAGAAAGGGGCGACGGACGTCGAAATCAAAAAGGCTTACCGTTCCCTGGCCATGAAGTATCATCCGGACCGGAACCCCGGCGACGCGGCGGCGGAAGTGAAATTCCGCGAAGTGACTGAAGCGTACGAGGTCTTGAAGGACGGGCAGAAACGCGCAGCCTATGACCGATACGGCCATGCCGCTTTTGCCCAGGGCGCCGGCGCGGGAGCGGGTTTCGGCGGCTTTAATTTCGATTTCGGGGGCGCCGGCGGTTTCGGCAGCATTTTTGAAGACATTTTCAGCGAATTCATGGGCGGTGCCGCCGGGCGCCGTTCGTCTCAGTATGAAGGCCAGCGGGGCGCGGACATTCGGTATGATCTGGAAATCACGCTGGAGGAAGCCTTTGCCGGCGTCACAAAGGAAATTGAGATTCAGACCGCGGTGCGGTGTGAGGACTGCGGCGGTACCGGAGCGGCCGAAGGTTCAAAGGCGGAAACATGCGACATGTGCCGCGGAACCGGGCGTGTGCGCCGCCAGTCCGGGTTCTTTATCGAAGAACGGATGTGCCCGTCCTGTCAGGGAACCGGAAAGGTCATTAAAAATCCCTGCCGGAAATGCCGCGGGACAGGCAAGGTTTCAAAGAAAAAAGTTCTGGAAGTCAATATTCCGGCCGGGATCGATTCCGAAAACCGGATGCGTCTGTCCGGCCAGGGCGAAGCAGGTCTGCACGGCGGTCCGAACGGCGACCTGTACATTTTTGTTCACATCCGGCCGCATAAGATTTTCCATCGCGAAGGAACAAACCTGTTCTGTGACGTTCCGGTGTCCATGGTGACAGCGGCGCTGGGCGGCGAGATGGAAATTCCATGCCTGGACGGGACGACGGAAAAAGTCGTGATTGACGCCGGAACTCAGTCCGGCCACGAAATCCGTCTGCGTAAAAAAGGCATGACTGTCCTGCAATCCAAAAACATCGGAGATTTGTTCGTGCGATTCAAGGTGGAAACGCCCACGAAACTGACGGTAAAGCAAAAGGAATTGCTGAAGCAGTTTGAAGAGGACGGCAAAGAGAACTGTCCCGAGTCGGCCGGTTTTTTTGAAAAACTGAAGGATTTCATCAAAAAAGGCTGATATCCGTCCCGTTTCGGGGATTTGTTGACAAACATTGTTTTTTGTCTAATGCTCTGTGTAAGGTATCATTCTCCTGACAGAGGAGACTTTTCCATGAGTATTTCAGATTTTTTAAAAAGGACGTCGTGGCTTTCCCGTCCGGCCGCCGCGCGGCGGAAGAGGGTGCCGAACAGTCCAGATATGGCCGGATTCTGAGTTCCGTGGGAAAAGTCGCGGCCGGCATTGCCCTTGCGGCAACGGTCGTTGCCTGCGGTCCGTCCCGGGAAGAAATTAACGCCATGAAGGCGCAGGTTCCTCTCCGGGACAGCCTTGCGCTGGTGTCGGCTTACGATTCGGCGCTTCTGGCCAACATTGATTCTTTGCATAATGCGGGGAAAGATATGAAGAAGGCCGTCGAAAAAGGCATTTCTCTGACATGGGAGCAGACCCGCCGTTCCTTCCCGAAAACACCGTGGACGGGAAAGGAATATATTCTGGAGGATCATGCCGATAAGCGTCTAGATGAATCCCGTGACCGTGATGAAAGCATTGTCATGCTGCCGATGGTTATTTCAACCGGGAAATCAACGACAACGGTGATGCGTCCGCAGATGGTTGTTTCATATACTTACAAAGAAGAATTTCGCAGTCGGCTGGCCGCTGAGGTGCAGTAGCGGAAGGACGCCCGGACGGTTCAGTCCGTCCGGACGGCAAAAGCCGTTCAGAATGCGCGCCGTTGAGCGCGGTCGGAAGAGTAAAAGGCGGGAGTATTTCCCCGCCTTTTTTTTATATGTCCTTTTCCACGGGTTTTCATTATATTCGGAAAAGAATGTTTCGTAAAATGTCTCCTTTCCCGGAAAAGGAATGGGAAACGGGGCCCTGAGGAAAGGACGCTCAATGAAAATAGGGATTACGGGATGTGCGGGTCGTATGGGGAAAATGCTGGCCGAATGCGTCTTGCGGAGCGGGGCGTGCCGGCTTTCCGGAGGATCGGAACGCCGGGAAAGCGGCTTTGTCGGGCGTGACCTGGGCGAAGTGGTCGGGGTCGGTTCGATCGGCATTCCCGTGACGGCGTATGCCTGGGAGCTGTTCCGGGAATCGGACGCCGTTCTGGACTTCACTTCTCCGGCGGCAAGTGTTGAGCATGCCGAAATCGCGGCGGAAACGGGGAAGATACTGGTCATCGGGACAACGGGAATCGACGGGGAACAGTTCGGCCGAATCAAAAAAGCGGCACAGAAAACGGTGATTGTCGCGGCGCCGAACATGAGTGTCGGGGTTAATATCCTGTTCGCCCTTGCTGAAAAGGTTGCGTCAATCCTTGATCCTTCATATGATGTTGAAATTGTTGAAATGCATCACCGCAATAAAGTTGATGCGCCTTCGGGAACGGCTTTGGGATTGGGATCCGCTGTCGCCCGGGGCCGGAAGACCGCTTTGAACGATGTGGCGCGTTTCGCACGGCAGGGAAATACGGGCATCCGTCCTGCCGGGGAAATCGGATTTGCCGCCCTGCGCGGCGGCGACGTTGTCGGTGACCATACCGTTATTTTCGCCGCAGACGGAGAGCGGCTTGAACTGACGCATAAAGCGTCTTCGCGCGCCGTTTTCGCAAACGGAGCGATCCGGGCGGCGCTGTGGGCGCGGGGAAAACCGGCAGGCCTTTATACGATGCAGGATGTTTTGGGTCTTTAACACTGAAGGAAAAGAGACAATGAAAAAATTTTTATTCGCGGCGGCGGCCGTACTGTTTTTCTCCGCTTCGGCGGCCAGAGCGGATTTTTATATTTCCGGCGGTCTGGGGATGAACGTCAACGACAGCAGTATTAAAACGCTGTTCAACGGCGGGGAAATCAAGAACCGTTACGAAAATTCACCGGTTTATGCTCTGGCTCTGGGGTATGATCTGCCGTTCCTGCCTCTGCGTGTCGAACTGGAAGGCCTGCGGACAAGCAGCGATGTCAAAACCCCGGTGAATGTCGGCGGTCTGTGGATGTCCAAAACGGAAACGATGACGGTGAACGCGGCGATGGCCAACGCGTATGTGCGTATTCCCTTCGTCGGCCTGTATGCGGGTGTCGGCGCGGGCTACGGCAAAGTCATGGGCGAAACGACGCCGCTGTATCAGGGCATGATCGGCGTTGAATATCCGATCCTCGTCCTGCCGTTGCATGTCGGGTTGGAATACCGTCATATCCAGGCGGTTAACGATTTCAAGGAAATCACGTCCTTTAATTCGATCAACGACTTTACGTCGGCCAAATCAAAATTCAAGGCCGATGCCGTCATGATCAAAGCCCGTTTCGATTTTTAAGAACGGCTTTCCGGAAAACGGCCTCCTGCTTGGGGGCCGTTTTTTTATCCGGTTGAGTTTCGGGGCATTTCCGGTATAATTGCAAAACGGCCGACAATAAATGAAAGGTTCCGCAATATGGAAATAAACGAACTCCCTTCACCGCGTTTCACCGTCAACGAATCCGGAATGATTTCCGTTTTTCTGCCTTCGTTTGAAGGCGAACCCGGGGACGCTCTTCTGACGAAAAAGGACGAAACGACGCTTCATTTCCGCCGTTCGGACGATTCCGACGTTCTTCTGACGGAAATTGAACCCGAAGTGATGGAAGCCCTGCACGGGACAGAGAAAATCTTGGTGATTGAAACCAATATCGCCAAAAGTATCAAAGTCCTTGAAAACGCTCTGAATGCTTATGCCGGGCAGGACGTCGGCGATCCCGGCGACGCCGAAAAGCAGGTGATGGATACGATTGACCGCGCTTATGAAATTGCGGTCCGCGTCTGATTTTTCCAGAGAATTTTTTCTTTCGAAAAATGTACAAAAATGTTGACAAAAAGATAAAAGATTGTCATGCTGAACATCAGAAATACAGACATCTAATGGAGGATACCCATGCCCGCAGTGATTGACGCTTCAACGCAGAATAAAACGCCTTCTCAGGCTTTGGTCGAAGAATATCTGAAGGGATCGAAGAATTTAACGCGTCTGGCGGCAAAGAATCTGGCCGATGAAACGATGACGAAAGTGGATTTGAACGACTTTTCGCTGAAGGACGTGAAACAGTCAATTGCCGAAAACAAAGCGGCGATGAAGAAATACGGTTTTCAGGAAAAACTGAACTACCTGTCGGATTCGAAAGCGTACGACGCCGATCCGATGGATGCGATGGCGCAGGGTGTTATCGCCGGCGTGACAACGGTATGCATGACGACGACGATGGGTATCGGCGGTTCGGCGGAAGGCGCTGTTGCGACGATGAGCCTGGGTACCGCGGCCATTATCGGCAAGGCGACAGCCGCATGGCTCAGCCGTGCCGAAACAAAGGAACAGGCCAAAAGTGTTGAAGAATATACGGATCTGAAACACGCGAACCTGATTCTGAAAAAGGTCGCACGGGCGATTGAACGCAAGGAAGACAAGGAAATGGTCCGTAGCCTGATGGCGCAGGGACTGGGCAACCCGGGCGGCTTTATTACGCCGGTTTCTCTGGCGAAAAAAGGAAAAGGCCGGTAAGTCTTCGGTTCAGATAAAATCAAAGAGGCGTTCTTCAGGACGCCTCTTTCTGTATGGAAATAACCGGAAGCCCCTTCCTTCATGAGGAAGGGGCTTTCGTTAGAAGATCATCTTATGCAGGTACAGATGCCCGAACTCGTATTACAGGTCGATTTCGGATATCCGCTGCAGAAGGCGGCCGAACGGCAATGGTCGTTGCTGATGCATTTCATTGTGCATCTTCCGCTCGCACACCGATAGCCCGAACTGCAATCGGAATTGGACGTACAGCACCCGGATTGCCTGACACAGGCATGATTGCTGACGATCATGCAAGTCCCCGAACAGGGTACTGCCACACACTTGTTGCCCGAACATTTCTGAGAATCCGAACAGCCCGAATCCGAGGTACAACACCCCGATACCGCAACACACGTATGATTGCTGACGG
>USCC01000062.1 GCA_900553035.1 uncultured Rhodospirillaceae bacterium
TCTTCCGATCTGTGCTTTTATCGCCGTTTTGCTGTTCAAAACAACAGGACTGGAACTGCCGGCGGTTCTGGGGCTGTTTGCCGGAGCAGTCACAAACACACCGGCGCTGGGGTCGGCTCAGCAGATACTGACGGATTTGAACGCGGCGGGGAACTCGTTTGACGTTCCGGCGACCAGTATGGCCTATGCAATGGCGTACCCGCTGGGAATTGGGGGCATCCTGTTTACAATCGTATTCATGCGGATTGTTCTGAAAATCAATATCGCTGACGAAGTCGAGGCGTATGAGGAACGGAAATCAAGCCGTCGGCCCGAGGTCGGCGGGATTGACCTGATCGTATGCAATCCGGACTGTCAGGGCGTTGAAATCGGCCGGTTCTCTGAACTTTTTCATCAGGGGGTGGTCGTTTCGCGCATGAAACGGGGGGATCAGTACATCGTCCCGCATCTGCATACGAAGCTTCAGGCCGGAGATATCATTCATCTGGTCGGGCCGGTCACGTACTTTCCGACGCTTCAGGAATTGTTCCGCGGAGAAAAGACCAAAAGCCTGATTGTTGACAGCGCCGCCGAAATCAACGCCCACAAACTGCTGATTACAAACCCGGCGCTTCTGGGAGCCTCGCTGAACATGATCATGGGCCGTGAGGGACGCGACTGGGTCATTTCACGTGTGACCCGAGCCGGGCGTTCGCTTCCGGCATCGCCTGAGCTGAAGCTGGCTTTCGGGGACGAGGTGACGGCTGTGGCGCGTCCTTCGGATGTGTTGCCGCTGGTGCGTCTGGTCGGGAACGATGCCCACGAGCTGAACCGAATCCGCCTGGTGCCCTTATTCATTGGGATTGCGCTGGGGGTTCTTTTGGGGTCTCTGTCTTTTTTCATCGCGGGCGTCAGCGTTCCGGTGAAGCTTGGGCTGGCCGGAGGGCCGCTGATTGTGGCGCTTCTGCTGTCGGCGCGCGGGTATATCGGAAACGTGGTCTTTTACATGCCGCCGGTGGCGAACAGTGCTCTGCGCGAGCTGGGTATCGTCCTGTTCCTGGCGGTCGTCGGCATTTCTTCGGGCGCGGATTTCTTTAAGTTTCTGGTGCACGGAGACGGTCTGGCGTGGATGGGCTACGGGTTGCTGATCACTTTGATTCCGATGCTGCTGGCGGCGTTTATTGCGCGCTGTATTTTCAACATGAACTACCTGACCATCAGCGGCATGCTGGCCGGAACCATGACGGATCCGCCTGCGCTGGCGTTTGCGAACGGCCTGTCGGGATGCGAAGCCGCGTCTTTGGGGTACGCGACGGTCTATCCGCTGACCATGTGCCTGCGTATTCTGGCGCCGCAGGTGATGGCTCTGATGTTGTTCTGAGCTTTTTTGAAAAATATGGACAAATTTTAAAACAGTGCTATTCTGTATCGTAATCGTTTACAAGCCAACGGAAGGATGACAGTTATGGAAAAGGAAACGCCCAAAGCGCCGGAAAAAAAGGTTCAGCCCGTTTTCCTGCACCCCCATGTCGCGCCGAACGGTGCGGTTCTTCAGCCGATGAATCCCGAAAACATGACCAAAAAGGATTTAAAGGCTCTGAAAATTACAGGGGCTCTTAACGTTGCTTTGCTGGCGGGGGTCATCGCGATGGCACCGTATATGAAAAACGACGCGGAAAAGGCAAAGGAACAGCCGAAGGCAAAACAGGAACAGTACGCTGAACCGGCGGCCGCGAAACAGGACAGTGTCGCAACGGCGGATTTCACCCGTGCGGCCATTCAGATGCGAAATAAGACTCGCTAAGGGCGTCAAGTCCGGTTAAAAAGCTCTTTGGGATGACTGAAGAGCTTTTTTGTTAAGGAGGAAAAAATGGAAAAGACGGTTTTGGAACCGGTTTATTTTCGCTTGATCGGCGGGGAGGGGGAAATTGCGTTTGTCATCGCCCACCGCCCGGGCGCGCCCGAGGCGCCCCGCCTGTTGTTTGACGGCGCCCGCACCGCGGTTCTGTACCGCCGTCCGGGGCAGTCTGTCGCTCTGACAAAACTTGACGAAGAAGCTTCGGAGACTTTGAAAAAAGCGAAAACAGCCGTTTTCGTGGAACCGAATGACGACGGTAGCGCCCCTTCGGTTAAGGCGGCTCTGGATTTGGGTGAATTGACCTATGAGGTGCCTGTTCAGATTGTCCGGCGCCTGCCGGTTGATGCGGAAACGCTGACGGGCGACGAATCGAAAAATCCGTTTGCCGGGAAATCGGACGCCGAAATCGCCGCACTCTTCCATCAGGTGCGTGAAATTCTGGAAAGCGAAGAAAATTAAAAAAACGGATTTTCCGTTCCCGACCCGCAGTAATTTTTATCCTATTTCTGCAAAGCAGACAAAAGCCCTGTAAACAAAATGCAGGACTTTCATACAAAATATTGGTTTTGAATGAAAGTCATGGCCGGTCATCTCTTCGGATGTTTTCACCTGCCGCTTCCTTTTACGTCCAGCCACTACTTCGGAAGTAGCTTGGCAAAGATTAAAAGGCTTGTGAACGGGATACAGGACTTTTCATACAAAATATTGGTTTTGAATGAAAGTCATGGCCGATCATCTCTTCGGATGTCTTTACCTGCCGCTCCCTTTACGTCCAGCCGCTACTTCGGAATAGTTTGGCAAAGATTAAAAGCCCTGTGAACGGAATGCGGGGGCTTTTCATATTAAGATATTGATTTTGAATGAAAGCCATGGCCGATCGTCTCTTCGGATGTCTTTACCTGCCGCTTCCTTTTACGTCCAGCCGCTACTTCGGAATGGCTTGGCAAAGATGAAAGCCCTGTGGACGGAATGCGGGGGCTTTTCATATTAAGATGTTGGTTTTGAATGAATGCCCTGGAGCCGGCGATCTTTTTCGGCTCTTATTGCCCTGTCGGTTTTTTGCTGTCAACGGATATCTCGGAAATAATCTGCCAATAAAAGGGTGGGCAGCGGGCGCCCGGCGCACAGATCGCGCGTCCATAAAAAAGCCCTGCGTTTCCGCAGGGCTTTTTGCCGGTAATGTTAGAGCCACGGACACTTGCCGGGCGCCTGATTTACCCAGCCGCCGTACTGGTTCTTGCTGCAATCAACAAAGACGCAGGAATAGTTTCCTGTGATGCCTCGGCGGAAGACCGGTGTCGCGACACCTCTTTGAATCGTAATCGTGCCGTTCACCTGAACCGGATTGTTAAAGATAATCTGGTGCGGATTGGGGGACGTATTATTCGCAAATGTCAGGGATTTTGTTCTTAACGTCCCGTTGACTGTTGCGCCCTGCCAGAACCGAATCGTGACATGTTCATAAACGGTGTCATTCGGTACGTTGATGGTCGCACTTGCCCCATACCCGTCCCAGCACCGCAGGCCCGTCGGAATAGTCTTTGTGCCGTTGGCATTCCAGTACATGGAGGTCGGGTCGTTGTTGTCCCATACACTGCACGTCGCGGGGACAGACGGCTGGCATCCGCCCTTGCCGTCGGCAACCTGTCCGTCGGGACAGCGGCACGTCTTATCTTCGGCCGCACAGGCGGTGCATCCGTTCCCGGAACATTTATTCCCGGCCGCACAGTGATCATTCGTCAGACAGTCGACACAGGAATAGCCGTGCGCACCGTTGGACAGACACTGTTTCCCGCCGGAACACGAAATACCGGAACAGGCCGCGACACAGGAATAGCCGCTGCATTTTTTATCCGCTGAACAGTTCGCGTTCGACAGACACTGCCGGCACGTATAGGAATGGGCATTGTCAGCAAGACAGTATGGAGTCAATCCATAACAGGAAGAAGGAAGAGAACACGTTGCAACGCATTTGTTGGCGGAGCATTTCTGATTCCCGGCACAGTCCGTGTCACGGGTGCATTCGTATTTTTCCTTAGAGGAAACAGCGGATTTCATGCTGCTTCCGCTGCTGTCATTCAAACGCCCAAGCTTTCGGGCGACAGCGACGGAAAAAGAAGCCGAGTCATTTAAAGGTTGTAAGGGGGGGGGGCAGCTGTTCTATTGCAAAGCACATCTTTGGCAGAATCCAAAGACATGCCAGAGTCGTAATAAGTTTTCTCATGAGTTTCTCCTTTGTGAAGATTCAACTTACAAGAACAGGATAACAGACTTTTGACTCAAAAGTAAGCCCAAAAAAACTCCCGCCGAAACGGGAATTTTCACAGGCTTCAGGGCTGATCCGAACACATGCCGTCAACGCAGAATTTATTTTCGTTCGCGGGACAGTACGTCCGTTCGCCTTCCGCCCGGAAATGATAGGAAATATCGGCTTCCTGGGTGCCGTATCCCTCACATTCCGTCAAGGTGATCCGCTGTCCTTTCCGAATCGTTTTTGCTTCCCACGAATTACATCCCGTCGCGCGGCCGGCGGAAATGACCAGAGAATCGACACGGCTTCCCTTCGGAAGGACGTGAGTCGTCCGCTCTGAATAATGCCAGCCGGAACGCCCTTCGGAAAATCCGCACCGGCAGTCAGTTCCCGTCCCCGAGGCAAACCCGGCAAAGGAATGATCCGGGTAATCCGGACCCCGCGTGTCCATCAGTTCAAGACGGAGCGTCATATCATCCGGCTGCATATAGCGGGCATAAATGAAATGTTCTGTGCAGAATTTTGAATACCCGCCCGATATGTCCTGCGCATACGGCTCTGTTGTACAGGCCGACCGGCGGCATTCTCCGTTCCCGAAATTCGCTGTCCCCCGCGGACACGGCGAACAGGTATACATCCGGCCTTCCGAAGTACAGACGGGATAATCCGCCGGACACGGGCCATCCCGGCACGGATCAATGATCCGGCACACAAATGTATGAGGCGTCGTATAAATGCATTCTTTCCCTACGCCGCACGTCACGCCTTCACAGACGGGTCGGCATTTTTCAGCGGCGCATTTCTGATAATCGGTACAGTGCGCATCGCGGGTACATTCGTATTTTTCTTTGGAGGAGGCTATTGTTTTGGGCACGTCTTTGCTGAAATCTTCCAGCCGTCCCAGCTTGTAGGATCGTGCGACGGAAAAAGTCGCCGAGTCATTCAACGGTTGTAAGGGGGGGGGATAACTGTTCCATTGCAAAGCACATCTTTGGCAGAAGCCAAAGACATGCCGGCATCATGATCAATTTTTTCATGAGTCTGCTCCTTTGATGAGATTCAACTTACAAGAACAGGGTAACAGACTTTTGACTCAAAAGTAAGCCCCGAATGAACGGGGCGCCAGAATTCAGGGTTTCGTTTCCGGGAATTTTTTGTAAAGCCATTCCAGAATATCGTCCGAAGCCCCGAAATCATACAGGTTTGTATGCCGCCCTTCGGGATAAAGCTTTATTTCCTTATCATATGTTCCGGCAGCTTTGAACATTTCCCGAGCCTGTGAAACATGGACGGTCCGATCCTTCTCTCCATGCAGAATCAACAAAGGGGCTTTCAGACTCCGTATCCGTTCCCGGGACTGAAAGGTATCCTTCATCAGGAAGGAAAGAGGCAGGAACCAGTACCACTGACGCCCGGCGTCAAGAAAGGAGGTAAAGCCCGCTTCCTGAATAAAGGCGGCAGGCGGCACCTTGACGGCCAGTCCGTTGGCAACGCCGGTGCCCATGGACATGCCATAATAAATGACGCGGGCGTTGTTTCCCTGCTTTTCGCGGATGAAATGAAGGGCGGCATCGGCATCAAGAATCAGCCCGACTTCGGTTGGTTTGCCCGGATTCCCATCATACCCGCGGTATTCGACCAGCATGATGCCGAACCCCGCATCCGCCATGGGAATCAGCTTGTGCGCCGCATCCGCCGCAATGCCCGTGTTGCCGTGAAGGTAAAGAATCGTCGGAAACAGGCGCCCGTCCTTTGTTTTCCCCGGAGCCGCGTACCATGATTTCAAAGACAATCCGTCCGCCGTCCGGAGCGTCACCTTTTCCAGAACTGGCGATTGATCCATATGCGGCGAGACAAGCCGTTTGTGCGGAATATACATCAGACGCCGCTGAAACAGGAACATTCCAATCAGAAGAAGGCCGTAAACAGCCGCGAAAATCAGAAGCAGACGGATTGCAAACGGCATTGTTCTTTTCCTTTTTTAAAGCTTGCAGACAAACCCGTAGACCCGGACATTCGCATCCGAAATGATCTGGGGCGGCCTTCCGTTTTCAACAATATCGGCGGACGCCTGATTGAACAGAACCGTAAACGCCGGGCCGCCGCAGGCATCCAGCATGATGCGGCGTGCCAGCCGCGCATTCAGCCGTTCGTCACCGCCGAAAAGACGGATGCGCATCTGACGCAGTCCGTCATTGTTTTCCGGCAGAACGTCAACGTACGCCTGAACCCCGTCGATTTTGTCCCACCGCCGCCGCGCCAAAGACCACTTCTGCGCTTCGGCCCTCAGGACATCACCGTCCGGCGGCGCGGAACGGCAGGAAAAGACCACACCGACGGACAGATCCCCGTTCTGATAAAAATAACGGTCAATCACGCGTCCCCCGGACGGAGCATGGGAGGGCAGAACCGTGTAGGCCTGAGACCCGCAGACCGCCGTCATCATGTTGAAGGCCACCTTCTGAATGGCATCGACATATCCGTCCGCCACGCTGGGCAGTCCTTTGCGGTGCGCGGTCATCCGCAGTGTCTGACGTCCCCCGTCGGACGAACGGTAGGCCAGAATACGGAAGCCGTCCGCCTCAAACCATTCATCGTTCGACGTTTCCCAGTACTTGTACTGGCGGTAAACGGGATAGTCCGCTTCATACAACGGTTCAGGTGTGCATCCCCCTGCAAAAAAAAGAAGCACCGCCGCAGCTGTTTTAAATATTTTCTTCACCGCCGCCGATCCTTGATGCCAGAGACGCCTCCAGGAACAGGTCGATATCGCCGTCCAGAACGCCTTTCGTGTCCGATGTTTCCGCGTCCGTCCGCAGATCCTTGACCATCTGGTAAGGCTGGAGAACGTAGGATCGGATCTGATGGCCCCAGCCGATGTCCGATTTGGCGTCCTCCTGAGATTTCAGTTTTTCCTCGCGCTTTTTCAGTTCCAGCTCGTACAGCCGCGCCCGGAGCATTCCCCACGCTGTATCCCTGTTCTGGAACTGGGAACGCTGGGTCTGGCAACTGACAACGATGCCGGTCGGGATGTGCGTGATACGCACAGCGCTGTCCGTTTTGTTGACGTGCTGGCCGCCCGCGCCCGAAGAACGGTACGTATCGATGCGGCAGTCCTTTTCGTTGATTTCGATTTTGATTGTATCGTCAATGACCGGATAGACCCATGCCGAAGCGAAACTGGTATGCCGACGCGCTGAAGCGTCATACGGCGAAATGCGCACCAGCCGGTGAACGCCGCTTTCCGTTTTCAGCCAGCCGTAGGCATTGTGTCCTGAAATTTTGACAACGGCGGATTTGATGCCGGCTTCTTCCCCCGGGCTTTCTTCCAGATATTCGACCCTGAAACCGTGTTTTTCCGCCCAGCGCATGTACATCCGCAGAAGCATTTCCGCCCAATCCTGCGCTTCCGTACCGCCCGCGCCGGCGTGAACTTCCAGAAAAGTATCGTTGGAGTCGGCCTCTCCGGAAAGCAGGGCTTCAAGCTCGTGCTGTTTGGCTTTTTTCAAAAGATCGGTCAGAGAAGCTTCCGCTTCGGTGACGATTTCCTCTTCACCCTCGCTTTCGCCCAGTTCGATGAGGTCGATCGCATCCTTGAGGCCTTGTTCCAGAGCCAGGCATCCGTTGATGGAATCTTCCAGCTGTGTCCGTTCGCTCATCAGAGCCTGCGCCCGTTCGGGATTATCCCACAGATTGGCGTCCGCCGTCAGCGCGTTGATTTCCTCCAGCCGGTAAAGCGCGTTATCCCAGTCAAAGATGCCTCCTCAGCAGTTCCAGTGACTGCCTGATTTCATTTACGGTTGTTTCCGTTTCCGCTTTCATGATGTTCCTCTGATTAAATGGTGGTTGTTAAAATACGCCGCCGACGCCGGGGATGTTGTCATCCACCTCTTCGGTCTGCCGCCGGACAGCCGGAGCCGTTTTTTCGGCCGGAAGCGCTGTATCATCGACATCCGCGCCATCAATAACCGGCGCGGTCCGGCTCCAGTCTTCTTCGGCTTTGAAGGCTTCCAGGACGACGTCCTTGTCGCGGGGCCGAGCGGGCTGTCCCGTTTTATGGTTGACGCGAACCAGCCGGATGCCCGACGGGACGCGGAACGGAATCAGCGGCTCGTCCTTCATGGCTTTGCGGACGAAGTTGCGGAAGATCGGCGCGGCAATGACGCCGCCCGTGTCGCGGCGGCCGAGCGTGCGCGGTTCGTCAAAGCCCATGAAGATGGCGACGACAAGGTCGGGCGTGACGCCGACGAACCAGCCGTCCATACTGCTGTTTGACGTACCGGTTTTGCCGGCGAACGTTTTCCCCAGACTGCGCAGGTGTCCGGCGCTGCCTCCCGGGGCGAGAACGCCGGTCATGATGTTGATGATCTGATACGCGCTGCGGGGATCGGCGATCTGTTCGCGGATATCCGGAATGTCGGGAGCTTCCTCGCCGTGCCAGCCGTCCATCCGGCATTTTTCGCACGGGCGGGAATCCGAGTTATAGACCGTGGCGCCTGTCCGATCCTGAATGCGGTCGATCAGGATCGGCGTGATTTTCTTGCCGCCGTTGACCAGCATGCCGTAGGCTGTCGCCAGACGCAAAACCGTCGTTTCGCCGGAACCGAGCGCAATGGACATCTGATTCGGGATATCGTCGGAAATGCCGAACTTTTTGGCATATTCGACGACTTTTTCAATGCCGATTGCCTTGGCCAGACGCACGGTCATCAGGTTTCGGGATTTTTCAATCCCCATGCGCAACGTTGTCGGTCCGTAGAAACGGTTACTGTAGTTTTTCGGTTTCCATTTCGGCATGCCGGGTCCCTGATCCATGACAAAAGGCGCGTCCAGAATCAGCGTGGACGGTGTAAAGCCTTCGTCCAGAGCCGCCAGATAAACGAACGGCTTGAAAGCCGAACCGGGCTGGCGTTTGGCCTGTACCGCGCGGTTGAACTGGCTTCGCCGGAAAGAATAACCGCCGACCATTGACAGGACGCGACCCGTATGCGGATCCAGGACGACCATTGCGCCCTCAATCGTGGGAACCTGGCGCAGGGCGAACGTGTTTTCGGGATACGGTTTCCAGCGGGCGTCACGGGTGACGCGCTGAACCAGAATGACGTCGCCGATGCTCAGCACCTGATCCGCGCCTGTAACCACAGGGCCGAGAGTCTGGTCGGGCAGGTTCTTCTGCGCCCATTTCATCTCGGCCAGCGGAAGGGTGCCCGTCGTGCCGTCGGTCAGCCCGATTTCCGCCTGCTTCGCGTTTACGGACAGGACAACGGCGGTCTGCCACTGTTCGGGGATGTCGGCCGGCGCGGGAACGGACAGGAGAACGTCCAGCCATTCCTCTTCGTCGATATTCGCCCGGGCAAGCGGCCCGCGGTAGCCGTGGCGGCGGTCATAATCGATCAGCCCCTGCCTCAGGGACTGTGCGGCGATCTTCTGTATTTCCGGGTCGACGGTCGTCCGGACGGCCAGACCGCCGGTGTACAGAGCCTCTTCGCCGTAACGGGAAACGATTTCGCGGCGGACTTCTTCGGCGAAGTATTCCGCGTCGGTTGCTGTTTCCTTTTCGGGGCGCGAGGCCAGAAGGATATCTTCCCGGGCGGCTTCCGCGGCCTGTTCCGGGGTGATGTATCCTTCTTCAAGCATACGGGTCAGCACCCAGTTGCGGCGTCCGATCGCTTCGTCATGGTGTTTGACCGGATCATAATTGTTCGGGCCTTTGGGGAGCGCGGCCAGAAAAGCGGCTTCGGCAACCGTCAGTTCGTCCAGCGATTTATTGAAATAGTTCAGAGCCGCCGCCGCAACGCCGTAGGAGGAATATCCGAGGTAAATCTGGTTCAGATAAAGCTCCATGATGTATTCTTTGGAAAAGGCGCGTTCAATGCGTGTCGCGAGGATGGCTTCCTTGATTTTACGTTCAAAGGAGGCTTCGTTCGTCAGAAGGAAGTTTTTGGCGACCTGCTGTGTAATGGTGGAGGCGCCCATCATCCGGCGTCCCGAACCGATGTTTTTGATGTTCATGATAACGGCGCGGGCGATGCCGACGAAATCGATGCCGCCGTGTTTGAAAAACTTTTTATCTTCCGCCGAAATAAAGGCCTGAACAACGATTTTGGGAATGGCTTCATACGGGACGAATATCCGTTTTTCCGAAGCATATTCGGCCAGAAGACGTCCGTCCGCGGCGTACAGGCGGCTTGTGACGGGCGGTTCATATTTTGCCAGCTGGCGATAATCATCAACGCTTTTGCCGTAATGGGAAAAAACGAGCAGAAGGGCGATCAGTCCCAGAATGGAAAGAAACAGGGCGTAGCTGACGAGGGTGGAAAAAATTTTTGACATCGGTTCCGAGCCGTCTTTGGGTTACACGAAATTAAGGGGATTTTATAGTCCTGTCCCCGGTTTGTCTAACGTTAATTAAAGTTCGCCTTGTGTTTTTCCGCGAAATAAGCGTCAATGGCGCGCACGGCCGCTTTGGCCAGCCTTTCGCGATAGTCGGCGCGGCGCAAAAGGCGCTCTTCATCCTTGTTCGACAGGTACCCCATTTCCATCAGGACGGAAGGAACGTCCGGGGATTTCAGCACGGCAAAACCGGCGAACCGGTGCGTGTTCGGCAGAAGGCGAACTTCCTCGCGCAGTTCCTTCACGACTTTTTCGGCAAAGAACGAAGAGTGGTTGTTCGTTTCCCGGCGCGCCAGATCAATCAGGATATCGGTGACTTCCTGTGTTTCCCCGCTCAGATCAATGCCGGCGATGATGTCGGCTTTGTTTTCACGTTCGGCCAGCTTTTCCGCTTCAACGTCGGAAGCCTTCTCCGACAGAGTATAAATAGACAGGCCGCGCGTTTCGGGTTTGCGCGTGCTGTCGGCGTGGACGGAGATGAACAGGTCGGCGTTGACGCTCCGGGCAAACTGGCGCCGGGCGCGCAGGGCGACGGCAACATCCTTGTCGCGCGTCAGCTTGACCCGGTATTGTCCCGTGGCCAGGAGAAGCTCCCTCAGCGTTTTCACCATGGCGAGCGTCAGGTGTTTTTCATAAACGCCGGAAACGCCGATGGCGCCGGAATCCTTTCCGCCGTGCCCGGCATCCAGCACGATCAGCGGTTTTTTCGCCGGTTCTTTTTTCTGCAGAGAGGCGGGCGGCTCTTTGCTGCCAATGACGGAGTTGTCGTACCATTCCGTCGTTACCTGCGGCAGGGCGTCCGTGCGCTGCAACAGCTCAAGGTCGATGACAAGCCGCCATTTGAAGCCGCTTTGCGGCGGAAGGACGAACGATTTCTTGATAATGACGTCCCGCGTCAGTTCAAGGACGATACGGGCATCTCCGCCAGAGGTGTAGCCCAGGCGGACATCTTTGACATACTCCCTGTTTTTGGGAAGCTTTTCTTCTTTGATGCCGAATTTGGTATCGGGCATGTCAATGACGACGCGAACCGGGTTTTTCAGCGGAAAGACCTTGAAGTCGGTTTTATCCGACAGATCAACGACGACGCGGACGGCGGATCCGCTCTGGGCGCCGAGGCGCAGTCCTTCCACGCGGGCGGCTTCGGCCGTGCGGAGGCTCGCGGTCAGGAACAGCAGGCTTAAAAAAGCCGCCGTCAGGAATCGGATTTTGCGTGTTGCGTACGTCATAAATGATGCTTAACATGAAAAAATTAAAAAAATCTACTCAATCATATTAAAATTATGATTGTCCTTTGATTAAGACACGGTTATGCTACACCCGCTGTAAAGAAATTTTTTATCGCCGGCTCCCCGGCGTCGTCGAACAGGCGGATGCCGGATGAAAAGGCCGGAAAGGCGATAGGAACAGCAGGAATGTTTTTACGCCAAACGGCGGTCAGAGTACAATTTTTTATAACCGGTGTGTTATTTTCTGTGAAAAGACGATTTTCAAAATCATTGCAGACAGTTCTCCTCCCGGAAGACATCTTTGTCCCCCGCCGCGCGGCATGCGTTTTGAATTTACCGGTGCCGGCCCCCGAAACGGGCGCCGTCGGACCGGGCTTATGGAGAATTACACCCGATGGTCAAAAAAATGCTGATCGACGCCTCTCATCAGGAAGAAATGAGGGTCGTCGTCGTAGACGGAACACGTCTGGACGAACTGGATATTGAAACATCAACAAAGAAGCAGTTAAAAGGAAATATTTATTTAGCCAAGGTCGCGCGCGTTGAGCCTTCGTTGCAGGCCGCCTTTGTTGATTACGGCGGCAACCGCCACGGCTTCCTGGCCTTTAACGAAATCCATCCCGACTATTATCAGATCCCCGTCGCCGACCGGGAAGCAATCAAGGAAGCGATGCTTCGGGAAAGTACGGACGATGATGACGACGAAGAGGAAAAACCCGCCCGCGAATCGGGTCGCCGCTGCGGTCGCCGCCGCGGTCGTCGTGCTGGCGATGTCCGTCGAATTTTTCGTCGTGCGGCATCTGACGGCGGACAGCACCACGGTGCTCGTGACGGCCGAGAACAGCAAGGGGCGGTTCACGCTGCCCGACGGATCGGTCGTATGGCTCAATGCGGATTCGCGTCTGGCCTATTCGAACCACTTCGTCGATTCGGAAAAGCGCGAGGTACGGCTCGAGGGCGAGGCCTTCTTCGACGTCAGACGGGATACGCTGCGCCCCTTCGAGGTGACGATGGAGGTGCGTGTGCTGGGGCCGCGGTTCAATGCCAGCCATATTCCCGATCTCGGAATCGAGGAGGTCACGCTGCTGTCGGGCAGCGTCGAGGTCGGACACGACGGTTCCCGCGAGACGGTGCGGCTCCTCCCCGACCAGAGCTGCGCCTACGACACGGTGTCGGGGCGGCTGGCCGTCCGAAACGTCAGGGCCAGCAACTACGGCAGCTGGACGGGCGATTCGATCGTCTTCGACAACATGACGCTGGAGGACATCGCCGTCAATCTGGAACATTGGTACAACATCCGTATCCGCATC
>USCC01000063.1 GCA_900553035.1 uncultured Rhodospirillaceae bacterium
GGCGGGGGAAGGGGGGCTTCTGCTTCAGGAGGCTCTTCTTCTGCGGCGGCTGTCGAACCGCCCGTCAGACTGTCCCATACACGAAAGAATGCTTTGGACACCCCCCGCGACAGGCGGCGGCCGATTCCCTGTTCGTCCGGAACGCCGTTGATCATTTCCGGGGCGGAGTCTTCATCGCCCGGGTCGTCCCCCGAGGCCATCGTATAGGCAGAAGGTTTCCCGCTTAAAACGTCCCAGGGCACCCACCGCAGGGACATCGGGATGGACAGAAGCAGGAAGAACATGATGAACATGGCGAAGACAAAATGCGAAGACAGATCCGACGATATGAAACCGATTTCAGCGACGGCTTTCAGGAATACGGTGGCCATCAGGGCGGAACCCAGCAGAGAAACACTGATCACAAAAAACAGCTTGGCCAGTGCTTCAATCGTCGAGACCTGTTTTTTTTGCTGTTTGAGGTTCAGCGGAGGAAACGCCACCGGCGCCGGTTTCTTTTTCAGACTGGAAACCTTGGTGTATTCGCTGAGATAAATGAGAGATTCCTGGAATTTCTGCGTATCCAGATCGTATGTTTCGCGGATGACTTTCGTCGGTTTGCTTTGGGTGAATTCAACGCTTTTGGCGTATTCAATCGCTTCGCTTCGTTTTTCGGACGGATAGCGCGCCAGCAAATCCCAGGCATTGCTTTCGTAAACATAGACCTCATAGTTGACGATGTTGGACACGCGATTTTTCCGAATTTCATAATGAGACAATCTCAAAAATCATTATAAAGATATTTGAAATAAAAACAACGGTCTTCATCAAAGAGGAAGACCGTTGTTAAAAAACCGACAGACGATTTATTTCTTGCCTGTGAAACCGGCGAAACGCTTGTTGAACTTCGCCAGCTGCCCGCCGCTGTCAACCAGGCGGTAAACGCCGGTCCACGCCGGATGGGCCAACGGGTCAATGTCCAGGCGGACTGTGTCCCCTTCCTTACCCATCGTCGAACGGGTCTTGAATTCTGTTCCGTCTGTCATCACCACGGTGATTTCGTGGTAGTTCGGATGAATGTCTTTTTTCATAGCAACGCTCCAGAGAACAATTGAAGGCTCACTTATAATCCGTAACGACGAATATTTCAAGCCTCTTTGCAAGAAAAAGACTCAAAAAATTTATCTTTCGGTCAATTTGAATTCAATGCGGCGATTGCGGCGCCGGGCGGCTTCCGTCTCTCCCCGAATCAGCGGTTGGTGTTCGCCGAACCCGGCCGCCGCCAGACGATTCGGGGGAACGCCCCGGGAAATCAGGTATTGCACGACGGAAATCGCCCGATCCGCCGACAGCTGCCAGTTCGAGGAATAACGTTCATTGCGGATCGGAACATCATCGGTATGGCCGTCAACACGCAGAACCCATTGAACGTCTTTGGGGATTTTCCGGGAAATCTCCAGAAGCGTTTTCGCCAGCGCGTTCAGCTGTTTCTTTCCGGCAGGTTCCAGATCCGCCGAACCTGTTTTAAAGAAAAGCTCGGACTGGAAAACGAAACGATCCCCTTCAATGCGGATGTCCTCCCGCTTTTCAAGGACTTTACGTAGCTTTCCGAAAAAATCAGAACGGTAGTAAGCCAGCTCGGAAACCTTCTGGGCCAGAGCCCGGTTCAGCTTTTTCCCGAGGTCGACGATCTGAGCCTTCTGACGTTTTGAAATTTCTTCGGACGTTTCCAGCGCGGCCGTCAGCTTTCTGAGTTCTTCGTTCATTTTTTCCAGGCGCGTGGTCAGAAGAGCGACATGCACCTTCGCTTCCTCCGAAATCTTCCGTTCGTTTTTCAGGTCGTCGCGGTTTTTTCCGGCTTCCTTTTCCAAAGCTTCCTTCCGGGCGGTCAGTGCCTTGACATCCTGTTCCAGAAGAGCAATCCGGCGCAGTTTTTCTTCCAGCGTTTTTTCATTCGCGGCATAGTCGGCTTTCACCCGGTCAAGTTCCGAAATCAGCTTCCGTTCGGCTTCCGCCTTGAAGTCAAGAGCCGCGGACAGGTTGACGGTTTTCTGCTGTTCCATGGCAAGCTCGGAGCTTAATTCTCCGATTTCCTCACTCAGGCGCAGTATTTCATGGTTTTTTGTGTCCAGATTCCGCCCCAGAAAAAAATGCGCAACAACGAACAGCATCAGGAAAAACAGCACGACAATCAGCAACGTTGACAGCGCGTCAACGAAACTGGGCCAGAAGTTATATTCGTTTTTCTGCCGGTAGCGGCGCGAATTACTGGGCATGGCGTTTTATTTCTTGTCCTGTCCCGAAATGGTCCGAACCAGAAGCTTGAATGAATCTCGGACTTCGCGCAGAAGCGTGTCATGACGGGTTTCCGCCCGCTGATCCATTTGGTTGACGTTATGATCGATCCGGCTGATGAAGCGCAGAAGCTCAATGTTTGTCTGGGCACGTTCCTGGTCTTTCCCGGCGTCTTTCTGCAGCTGGCGCCGGATATCGGCCAGACTTTCGACCACCTGCTCCAGAAGGGCGTTTGCATATGCGCCGTTCGAGGTGACGGATTCGTCCGCACTGCTTCCGACAGAAGACGAATACCGTGTCAGAGATGCCAGATGTTCATCCAGTCCGTTATAGAAATTGTTCTGTGCGCGGCTGGCCTGCAAATCAAGGAAACCCATGACCAGTGCTCCGGAAAGGCCGAGAAGCGAAGAGGAAAAGGCCGTCCCCATACCGTGCAGAGGGGCTTCCAGTCCGTCCTTGATGACGTTGAAGGCCTGAGTCGCGTCTTCTCCGGAAACGTTCAGTGAACTGATGACGTTTCCGACCGCGCCCACGGTTCCCATCAGACCCCAGAAAGTCCCGAGAAGCCCCAGAAAAGTCGACAATCCGATCAGATAGCGCGAGATATCGCGGCTTTCATCCAGGCGCATCCCCACCGAATCCAGAATCGTTCGGGCAATCGTCGGCGACAGCACAGCGTTGCCTTTGGCCTGATTGTTCTTCAGAACGAGTGCCAGCGGTGACAGAAGCCTCAGGCGACGGATGACCGCGGGTTCCAGAGACAAAAGCGGAGCCTTCAGCCAGCGGATTTCCTTGCGCAACATGATGACGGAACGGAAATTCAGCAGGATGCCTGAGAACAGGACGACGAGAATCAATCCGTTCAGCGCCGGGTTGGTCAGAAACGCCTTTTCCAGCGCCGGAAACAAAATAACCGCCGCCGCACAGACAGCAATCAGGAAAAACAGCATCCGTGTGATATAGCGATTCGGAGACCCCATTGCATCCTCCCGTCGGTTAACGTTCGTAAATCAGAATATCCGCCCGGTCAGGCAGATCTGTTCCCGCCCCCTTTTCTCCCTGCGAACGGATTTCGACACGCAGACTGCGAACACCCGCACGGGAAAGATAGGAACGAATCATCAACGCGCGCCGAAGGGAAATCTGACGTTCGCGTCCGTAATCCGGTTCGCTCGGCGACGCGTACGTATAAAGGACGACGCGTTTTCCCGGCGCTTTTTTCAGTGCGGCGGCCAGCTGGTCAAGGCTTTCCTGCATGTCCGGCGTCAGTTCGGCGGACGTATCTTCGTACACGAATATCCGGCTCAGACGGCGCCCCCTGGCCACGGCGTGCGTTGTCGCGGAATCCTCCGGTACTTTTTTCAGCAGTTCAAGCGAGCGTTCCTGCGGCGTCAGGTTTCCGGCCGCCCGAATGACGGAATGTTTCTTTTTCGCTTCTGCGGCCGCGGCGACCTTCCGGGCTTCCTCGATTTCGCGGTCTTTCCGGACGGCATCGCGCGACAGAAGGGTTTTGGGCGCCGGAACCGGTTTCGGTTTTTTACGAGCCGGAACGGGCGCGGCCTTTTCTGCGGCCTTCTTTTCTTCGGCCTCGGCCTTCGCCTTTTTCTCGGCTTCCTCTTTCTTCTGGCGTTCCTGTTCCAGGAACAGTTTGGACAGAGGCGGTTCCTTCAGGACAATCACTTCTTCTTGCGCGGCCTTCGCTTTTTCGGCCTCGGCCTTTTCCTTTGCCGCTTTCTTTTCCTCAAAAGCGATGATCTTGACTTCGGGAACAGGCTTCGCGCGGGGTTTCAGCCGGTCATGTTCATCCTGTTCGGCGTTTTCTCTGACCTGGTATTTCGTTTTGGCGACGACCTTTTTCATCGGGGTCGGCTTTTTCGGTTTTTTCGGCGCGGCCGGTTTTTGTACGGCAGGCTTTCCGGGTTTGGCCGTCTGTTTTTTCGCCGCCGGTTTTGCGGGAACCGCTTTCTTTCCGGTTTTCTTTTCGGTCTTTTTTTCGTCCGGTTTTGACGTGACGGCTTCCTTGGGGACAAAATCCTCCGTCAGGACATCCAGGTTCAGCGTCACCTGAGCCGCCGCCGCCCCTGCCGTCAGGCAAAGGACGACAAATCCCAAAGCCGTTTTCCAAACAATGCTTGAAATGGCGCCCTCCTTTCGCGGCCGGATTATTTTACCGCGTTTTTCAACGTCCTCTGCAAAACGGCGTATAAGGAATCATTCGCCGCCAGAATTGTACCGCCGGTCATGATGTCTTCGACCTTTTCGCTTCCATCCAGCGTGCAGACATGACCGCCCGCTTCCTTAACAAGCAGAATGCCGGCCGCGACATCCCAGGGTTTCAGATCCTCTTCCCAGAAGCCTTCAAATTTTCCCGCAGCGACAAAAGCCAGATCCAGAGACGCGGCGCCCATACGGCGGACGCCGGCTGTATTGGCCATCATGGGCGCCAGCTGTTTTGCAAAACGCTCGGGGTCGCTGTGTCCCAGATGCGGGATGCCCGTCGCGACAACAGCGTCATTCAGGCGATTGCGGACGGACACGCGCAGACGCCGTGTGCCGCCCGCTGTTATGACCCACGCTCCGTTGCCCTTTTCCGCATAAAACAGATCGGCGGTAATCGGGTTGTAAATGACGCCGGCAATGATTTCCTTGTCTTCCTGAAGGGCAAGCGAAATCGCAAAATGGCCGATGCCGTGCAGGAAATTCGTCGTCCCGTCCAGCGGGTCAATCACCCAGCGGTGAGACGTGTCAGTCCCTTTGAGCTCGCCGCTTTCTTCCTGGAGGAACCCGTAGCGGGGACGGACTTCCTTCAGGTATTCACGCAGGGTCTTCTCGGCGTATGTATCGGCCGAGGAAACGAAATCTGCCGTGCCCTTGCGGGAGACCTGAAGGTTTTCCAGCTCGCCGAAATCGCGCATCAGGTTGCGCCCCGCCTTCTGAACGGCTTTGATCATGACGTTCAGGTTCGGCGACAGGGCCGACAGGAAACGATCCTGCCGTGAATCCCTGAATTTCTCAACAGCTTCCTCCCTTTTGCGTTCGGGAGATTTGCGTTCCGCCGCCTGGCGCGGTGTTCTTCCTTCCGGCGCTTTGCGTTCGGAGAGTCTCGGCGTCTTCATCATGATTCAAAAGCCCTGTTCAAAAAAGTAACGTTATTTCGCGCGTTCGACGTACGTGCAGTCTTCGGTCGCCACGACGATTTTGTCTCCGGTCGCCACGAACGGCGGGACGCCGATGCGCAGGCCGTTGTCCAGAACGGCGGGTTTGTAAGAGGAGGTGACCGTCTGCCCCTTGATGACGGGTTCGGTTTCGACAACCGTCTGAACCACGTTTGTCGGCAGTTCGACGTTGACGGGCTTTTCTTCGATGAATTCCACGATGACAGGCATGTTGTCCTGAAGGAAAGCCGCGCGGTCGCCCAGCAGATCCTTGGAAACGGAAAACTGGTCATAGGTGTCGGTCATCATGAACGTCAGGTCGGTTCCGTCCGAATACAGGTAAGTGCAGTCGCGTTCCTCGGACATCAGCTTTTCAACCGTATCGGCGGTGCGCCAGCGCTGGTTCGTCTTGACGCCCGTTTCGGCGTCGCGCATGTCGACCTGGATAAAAGCGCCCCCTTTGCCCGGCGTGATGATCTGGATTTTGATAACGGAGTGCGGTTTGCCGTTATAGTCAATCACCCAGCCCGGACGGATTTGGTTTGCTTGAGCTTTCATGTTTTTTTTCCTCGCGTAATAGAATAAAGTGTAAAAAAGTATTGGCAAAAATTAGCAGGTTATGCTTTGTAAAGCAAGCATTCTGCTTTAGCGGGGATTATTTTTTTATGAAGACCGAACCGTGGTGGGAGGCGGCCTCTTATGCCCGGAGGCTGTCCGTACTGAAAAAAAGGGCGAAAATCATTGAAACGGTTCGCCGTTTCTTTACAGAGCGGGATTTTCTGGAGGTCGAAACGCCGATTCTGCAGATTTCGCCGGGGCTGGAACCGCATCTGAAGGCGTTCCGCACCGGCCTGACCGAACCGTTCGGGCCGTCGGATCGGACGATGTACCTGCATACGTCGCCGGAATTTACCATGAAAAAGCTTCTGGCCGCCGGCCTGCCGCGCATATTCCAGATGGCGCGTGTCTTCCGGAACGAAGAACGTTCCGATCATCATCATCCGGAATTTGTGATGCTGGAATGGTACCGCGCCGGAGAGGATTACCGTGCGCTGATGGATGACACGGTCGCTCTTGTCCGGGCGTGCGCCGAAGCATGCGGCGTGCGGAAACTGAAAGCGAACGGCCGGGAATGCGATCCGTTCGCCGAATGGGAAAAGCAGAGTGTTGCCGAAGCTTTTGAACGTTATGCCGGAATTGACCTGATGACCGTTCTGCCGGCGGAGCCGTCTTTGGAACCCGATCCGCGTCCCTTTGCCCGGGAAGCGGAAAAAATCGGCATCCGGACGTCGGAAACCGACCGTTGGGACGATGTGTTTTTCCGAATCGCCTTTGAAAAAATCGAACCGCACCTGGGCGAAGAGCGTCCGACAATTCTGTACGATTATCCGGTGTGCATGGCCGCGCTGTCCCGGCGCAAGCCGTCCGACGCGCGCCTGGCGGAACGTTTCGAGGTCTATGTTTCCGGCCTTGAGCTGGCGAATGCCTTTTCGGAACTGACGGACGCCGCGGAACAGCGTGAACGCTTTGAGCATGACATGAATTTGAAGGAACGGCTGTACGGCGAGCGTTATCCGATTGACGAAGACTTTATCGCCGCCGTCGGGAAAATGCCGGAGTGCACGGGCATCGCCGTCGGGATTGACCGGCTGGTGATGGCGGTGACGGGCGCCGAATGCATCGAGGAGGTCCTGTGGGCGCCGGTCGCGTAAGAAAAATATGGCATGAGCTGCTGTCTTTCGGAGCACGGGTGAGCGGCTTTTCGGAACAGTTCATATCGTTCCTGATCGTCGGCGGCGTCAACACGGTTTTTTATTATGCGCTTTACAGCCTTTTCCTGTTCGTCGGCTTTCCTTACGGCGCGGCGGCGGGATTGGCCACATGCATCGGGGTTCTGTTCAATTTCCAGTCGTTCGGCCGCCTTGTTTTCGGAGACCGCGACATCCGCCGTTTGGGTCGTTTCATCGGCGTGTATGTCATTACGTGGGCGGTCAATGTCGCGGGACTGAAAGCGCTGGAGTCCGCCGGTATTCCGGACAAATACATCGCCGGCCTCATTACGGTGCTGCCCGTGGCTCTTCTGGCTTTTTACCTGAATCGGCGTTTTGTTTTCAACCGTCAGGAAAAAGACTGAAGCGGCCGTGCGATGAAATCGGCCTCGGGACACGGCGCATCCGGGCAGAACAGAACGCACGGCACCGTAAACAACTCGGCCCACCAGACGGTATTTTCCGTCGCGTCCTGTCCGGAAAAGGCGATATAATCCGCGCCCGCTTCGCCCGCTGTCATGGCTTCGTGGCGGGAGGAGCACAGAACCCCGAGGATCCTGTCCGGAAATTTTTTGCGGACGGTTCCGATTCCCGGCGCAAAAGCCATATGTACGCCGTCGCATCCGCCGGCGGCGGCCTGTTCCGGAGTGCCTTTCAGGATAAAGGCGATTCCTTCCTTCTGCACGGCGGCGCAGACTTTTTTCATGGCGTCGAAGTCCGGGGCTGCCGCCGTTTCCGGCAGGATGTACAGAAAGGCGTCAACGGTTTGGCTCGCGGCGGTTTTTCTGATTTTTTCGATTAAAACATCCGGAGATTCCGGCATTTCGGGGCCGATGAGGTAAAGACCTTGTTTCATTGTTCGTCCTTTTTTAAATCCAGCCGATTTTAAATCGGATAGAATTGTTGCACAACGGGGCGCTTCCCTCTATTTTAAAATAAAGTTTTTTGATAAAGGGTAAATAACGTGGATTGGGAAACGCAATTACGAGCCGTATCGGATCGGTTGGGCGCCGCGCTTGACCGGCTGGAGAAATCCGCGGCGGACGAGGCGCGCCGGAAGGAAGCCTTTGTCCGGCTTCAGTCCGAATACGACATGCTCCTGCTGGAACAGAGCGCGTGGCTGTCGGAAAAAAAGAAAATGGTACCCGAATCGGATTTCAGGCGCCTGAAATCCGAACGGGACGAGCATCTGGCCGCCCGAAACCGGCTGGCCGGCGAAAAGAACCAGCTTCTGTCCGAACGCGAACACTTTAAAAAATTCCGCGAAGGATGGGCGCGGGAACGTCCGGCGCTGATTCAGACGAAAGAAGCGCTGGAAGCCGAATGCGCCCGCCTGACCGCCGCGTGCGAGGCACTGCAGGCGGAACGGGAAAACCGTCCGGCCGAAGAACAGGATCGCAGGGAGACTCTGGAAGCGGAGAACGGGCAGCTCCGTGCGGATGTGGAAAAGCTGCAGGCGGAAAACGAAACCCTGAAGCACGAAAGGGATGAGGCGTCCGCCGCGCGGGACGGAGCCGATGAACAGCGCGGTCTGCTGGAACGCGAAAAGGAAATGTGGAATGCCGAACGCGAGCGGATGTCCATTGAGCTGGACGGCCTGCGGCGGGCGTACGAAGACCTGAAGGCGAATACGGCCGAGGCTTCCGGCCGTCTGGATGCGGTTCTGGCGGAACTGAAGGAAATGAGGGGCTGACATGGCGGTGGTGCAATTGATGATCGGTGGTCAGAAATACGCTGTTTCGTGCGGCGACGGACAGGAGGAAAACCTGAAAAAGCTGGCGCTGATGCTGGATGAAAAAGTCATGCGTATCAAAAGCGGCGCGCACGTGCCCGAGGCTCTCGGTCTGGTGATGGGGGGACTTCTTCTGGCGAATGATCTGGCCGAGGCGCGCGAGGAAATGGCGGCCCGATCAAAGGAACAGCCGCTGGTATCGGCGGAAGTTTTAGGACGCCTGACCCAAATGATGGAAAATGCGGCGAATCGGATTTCTGCTGTTGCCGAAACGTCCGAAAACGCATAGAGTGAAGAACGGAACAAGGCTTTCTGGTGCGTCAGGGTCCCGCAGATCCCGGGGCCAACGATGACAGAACGGGAGCTGTCCCTGTCCCTGCCGACGTTTGTTTGTTCATTCGAAGGCGCGGATATTACGGCGCCCACTTTTACGAAGCGGCCCACGCGAAGCGTGAGTTGACCCGACGGCTGAGGAGGCTTTGTTTCCTTTTATCCAAAGCCATAAGGAAAATAGATGGATTTTTCTTTTCTTAAGAGGCAGATGCGTACGGATCTGATCCGTCGCCGTTCGGAAATCGAACCGGATTACGCCCGCAGCAGTGCGCAGTCGCTTCTTTCCTTCATCCGCCGGATGGATATCCCGGCCGGAAGCGCCGTTTCCGCCTATTGGCCGATGAAATCCGAAATTGACGTCCGCCCGGTCATGCATTTTCTGCATGAGGCCGGCATGACTGTCTGTCTGCCGGTTGTGACCGAAAAGGGAGAGGCCATGCTGTTCCGCCGGTGGGCGCCGGAGGAGACCCTTGTCGTCGGTATGTACGGTGTTGAACAGCCCGGCGAAAACTGTGAAGCGGTTGTTCCGGACGTCTTGCTGTTGCCTCTGGTCGCGTTTGATCGCAACGGCGGCCGCCTGGGATATGGCGGAGGCTTTTACGACCGGACGCTTGTCCGGCTGAGGCGGGAAGGGCTTCACCGCATCGGCGGCGTTGCGTTCGCCATGCAGGAAGTCGAAAAAGTACCGCAGGAAGAAACGGATGAAACGCTTGATTTCATTGTTACCGAAAAAGAATTCATAGAGGTTGGCTGATGCGCATTCTGTTTTTGGGCGACATCGTCGGTCAGGACGGCCGCCGCGCGGTGCTGAATCTGTTGCCCGAATGGCGCCGGCGCTGGAAAGTGGACTTTGCCGTGGTGAACGGCGACAACGCCGCGCACGGATTCGGCTTGACAGGCGGCATCTGTTCCCATCTGTTTGACGCCGGAGCCGATGTTGTGACGACGGGCAACCATACGTGGGATCAAAAAGAGATTTATCCTTATCTGGAAAGCGAGCGGCGGCTTCTGCGGCCCGCCAATTATCCCGAAGGAGCCCCCGGACGCGGATGCGGATTTTACACGTTGCCCGACGGACGGAAGGTTGGTGTTCTTCATCTTCAGGGGCGGGTTTACATGGAATCTCTGGACGATCCGTTCCGTGCGGCGCGTGTCTGGACCGAGGCGGTTCGGTTGGGGCGTGATGCTCAGGCCATGATCATTGACATCCATGCCGAAGCAACCAGTGAAAAAATGGCGCTGGGTCAGTACTGCGACGGACGGGTCAGCCTGGTCGTGGGATCGCATACGCATATTCCGACCGCCGATGCGCAGATTCTGCCGGGGGGGACGGCCTACATGACGGATGCGGGAATGTGCGGTTGCTTTGATTCCGTGATCGGGATGGACAAGTCCGAGCCGGTTTCGCGTTTTGTCTCCGGTATCCGCCGCGAACGTTTTTCCCCGGCAAAGGGGGAGCCGACGGTGTGCGGTCTTCTGGTCGAAACGGACGACGTGACGGGACGGGCCGTCCGGGTACATATGATTCGTACCGGAGGCCGCCTACAGGAATCTTTACCCGTGCTGTAAATAGTGGTAAAACGATTCGATTTTTTATTTTTCCAACTCTAAAAACAGAGGACTACAATGTCAGGTCATTCCCAGTTTAAGAACATCATGCACCGTAAAGGCGCACAGGATAAAGTCCGTGCCCGCACGTTCTCGAAACTTGCCCGCGAAATCACCGTCGCGGCGAAGGCAGGACTGCCCGATCCGTCGCACAATCCGCGCCTGCGTGCGGCGATTATGGCGGCGCGCGCGGAAAACATGCCGAAGGACAATATTGAGCGCGCCATCAAAAAAGGCACGCCCGGTATGGACGATACGGTTTACGACGAAGTCCGCTACGAAGGCTACGGCCCGGGCAACATTGCCGTTATCGTCGAAGCGCTGACCGACAACCGCAACCGGACAGCGCCGGCGGTGCGTTCCATTTTTAACAAAAACGGCGGGACGATGGGGGAAACGAACTCTGTGGCGTTTAATTTCGAGCGTATCGGCCTGATTATTTATCCGGCGGCGAACATTTCCGCCGACGACATGTTTGAAGCCGCGCTTGACGCCGGGGCGAACGATGTGGAATCGGATGAAGATGAACATGAAATCATGTGTTCTCCGGATGATCTGGCCGCCGTCCGCGACGCTCTGGAAGCCAGATTCGGCGCTCCGAATGCCGCCCGCCTGGACTGGAAGGCGCTGAATACGATTGAACTGCCGGATGAGGAAACGGCTCGCAAGTTCTTTGATTTTGTCGAAGCTTTGAACGACGACGACGATGTCCAGCGTGTCGCGTCGAACTATTCGGTTTCTGATGAAATTCTCGCGAAGCTGAAAGACTGAGACCTTTGGGAAAGACCGTACGGATTTTGGGGCTTGACCCCGGTTTGCGTCATACGGGCTGGGGAATCCTCGACTGCTGTGACTCCCGTGTTGTTTTTGTTGCGGCCGGAGTGGCGAACTCGACGGATTCCCTTTCCCTTTCGGAACGGCTGGCGGAACTGCACGCACAGATCCGCGGCATAATTGACGAATACTGTCCTGACGAAGCGTCGATTGAAGAAACGTTCGTGAACAAAAATCCGAATTCGACTTTAAAACTGGGACAGGCGCGGGGTGTTGTGCTTCTGGCTCCGGCACAGGCGGGGATTCCCGTGTCGGAATATACCCCGAACCAGATTAAAAAGGCTGTGGTGGGCAACGGTCATGCCGAAAAACAGCAGGTTGACATGATGGTGCACACGCTTCTGCCGGCCTGCGGAAAGCTTAAACCGGACGCGGCGGATGCTCTGGCGGCGGCCATATGCCATTCCTACATGCGGGTGACGGCGGAACGGATGCGCCGGCTGGAAGCTCTCTCCGGCTGAAGAAGCCATCGGTACGGTGCACATGCACTAAGCCTGCTTCCGGAGGGTTTGCGGAGTTATTTCAGCACCGGCTTGTTCGGGGGTTGCTGTACGTTTTTTTTGCTAAGCAATAAAGAAGTTTCAGCGTTCCGGAACCGGCGGAGTGAAAAAGATAGACCGCTTTCGGCGGGTGTGGTTTTTTGTGCGGCAATAAAAAATCTCCGGTATGTGCGCAGAGGTAAGTGCCGCGGCGAAGTTCAGGTCGTTTTCCGGGAAAAATTCCGGGTCGCGGCTCGAAATTTTGAGCCTCTTCCGCGAAAATGATTTCCCGGTGTTGCGGTTTTGTTTCTTTTCTGCTAATCAGGAAGAACAAAAGAGGAAAATTTAAATCCGGCGGAGCGGGCGATGATTGCAAAGTTAAAAGGTATTCTGGACAGTACGGCGGACGGTTTCCTGATTCTGGATGTGAACGGCGTCGGTTACCGGGTTTTCTGCTCTGCCAAAACGCTGGCGAAAATGCCGCCCGCAGGTCAGCCGGCCGTTCTGCTGATCGAAACGCAGGTGCGCGAAGACCACATTCATCTGTTCGGATTTGCGGATGCCGCTGAAAAGGGATGGTTCTCTCTTCTGACAACTGTGCAGGGCGTCGGGGCAAAGGTTGCTCTGGCCATTTTATCTGTTTTAAGCGGGGAGGAAC
>USCC01000064.1 GCA_900553035.1 uncultured Rhodospirillaceae bacterium
ATCGCCCACAACGCCCCCGCTGGCAGCAAGGTGAACTGCACGGTCACCATCTCCAGCCGCAACTGCGACTACCTCTACACCGTGTCCTTCTACCCGGAAGAGCAACTTGTGCCCCGCGGCAGACCTACCCTCAGCCGTGACACCCTGACGTATGGCGAGAAGCTGGGCGACATCACCATCTCCGGCAACCTGTGGGACAGCGAGAAAAACCCCATCGATGGCCGGTTCTCCTGGGACTACCCCGAGGCCACGCCCGAGGTGGGTTCCTACACCACCAACTGGACCTTCACGAGCTATGATGACGCCTATCTGCCCTTCATCGATGGCACGGTGACCATCACCGTGAACAAGATCACCCTGGACAGCACGCCCAAGTTCACCCTGATCTCCACCAGCGGCAAGACCCTGGCGGACGCGGGTCTGGCGGCGGTGCGGATTTTGGAAAAGGGCGGGCGTCCGAAAAGGGTTTATGTCCCGGGCGACATTGCGTTTGGTGAAGCGTTCACCCTGCGCAGTGAAGGGTATGTCGTGGTATGCGGGCTGGCTTCCGGAGATGCATTTGCGGAAGCGCGGCGTCTGTCGTGTGATTGTTTATACAGGGAAGGCAAGGTTCAGCCGTTTTAAAATGAGGAGCTTTTAAAAAATGACCAATATCGTGATTATCGGCGCTCAGTGGGGCGACGAAGGCAAAGGGAAAATCGTCGACTGGATGTCTGAAAAAGCGGACGTTGTCGTTCGGTTCCAGGGGGGCCACAACGCCGGGCATACGTTGGTCGTTGACGGCGTGACCTATAAGCTGAGTCTTCTGCCTTCGGGGATCGTCCGCGGCAAGCTTTCTGTTATCGGAAACGGTGTTGTGGTGGATCCCTGGGCGTTCCGGGATGAAATGAAGCGCATTTCGGATCTGGGAGTCAAAATCACACCGGAAGTCCTGCGTATCGCGGAAAACGCGACGTTGATTCTGCCGTTGCACAAAGAATTGGATCAGATGCGCGAAGCGGCCGCCGGAAAGGGTAAAATCGGAACGACGGGCCGCGGTATTGGCCCGGCTTACGAAGATAAAGTCGCCCGCCGCGCCGTCCGTGTCGGCGATCTGGCTGAAAAAGAAAGCCTCCCGGGGAAAATCGAGCGCCTGCTGGCTCATCACAATGCTTTGCGCAAAGGAATGGGCGAACCGGAGATTGACGGGGCGAAACTGCTGGAACAGCTGAACGAAATCGCCGAAGTCGTTCTGCCGTTCGCGGAACCTGTCTGGAAAACGCTGGACGAGCAGTACACGGCGGGCAAAGCCATCCTGTTTGAAGGGGCGCAGGGGTCAATGCTGGACAATGACTACGGCACCTATCCGTTTGTGACGTCTTCCAATACGATTGCGGGACAGGCGGCGGTCGGTTCGGGCATGGGAATGAAAGTGGTGGATCATGTCATCGGCGTTGTGAAAGCCTATACGACGCGTGTCGGCAGCGGGCCTTTTCCGACGGAACTGTTTGATGAAACGGGTGATCTGATTCGCTCCGAAGGACATGAGTTCGGCACGGTGACCGGCCGTCCGCGCCGGACGGGCTGGTTTGACGCCGTTCTGGTGCGCCAGGCCATCAAGGTCAACGGCGTGCAGGGGCTGGCGGTGATGAAGCTGGACGTTCTGGACAAGCTGGACGAACTGAAAATCTGTGTCGGTTATGAGCACAAGGGAAAGAAGCTGGACACGTACCCGATGGCTTTGAATGCGCAGGCCGAAGTGACACCGGTTTATGAAACGCTTCCGGGGTGGAAAACATCAACCTTCGGCATTCGCGAATTTGACAGGCTCCCGGAAAATGCGAAGAAATACATCCGTCGCCTGGAAGAGCTTCTGGACGCACCGGTTGATGTCGTGTCGACCAGCCCGGAACGCGAGGACGTCATTATCATCCGTGATCCGTATAAGGCCGGATAAATAACTCTCTTTTCATTTCGTGAAAAAGTGTGTAATATCAATAAGGGGATATGCCAGGAGGCAAAATTCCCTTATTGTATTTTGATAACAGGGTATCCCTAGGAAAGAAGCCATGGCGGAACCGAATACTGCGCAACAGACTGAAAAGGCTGAACCGAACAGGCCGGCAAACGGAGCGGCCGCCTCGTTCAGCGATACGAAGACATATACCGTCGTCCGGGACAGGTTCCGGGTTTATCCCGGGCGCCCGATGCCGCTTTTGGATTTGCCGAGTGCGAAGGCGTTCGCCGCGGTGGATATGACGACTCCGGATCATAAGGTTTTTGCTCTTGTCTGCCGTCCGGATCTGCCGATCCGTGTGGCAAACCTGAGCGTTCTGCGCAACATGAAAAGCGAAGGCCTGCTGCCTCTGGTCGAAGCCGGAACAGCGTTTTGGCCGCTGTTTGACGCCAAAACCATGATTCTGATTTACGCCCAGCCTCTGGGCGGACGCGTGATGGGCAATACGTCGACAGCGCGAATCATCCCGGCCGAAGAAGCCGAATTCATTTCGCACTGGGCGCGTCCCCTGTTGATAGGAATTAACGATCTGTCCGTCCGCGGTGTGACGCACCGGGCCATCCGTCCGGACAATCTGTTTTACATGGACGCCGAAAAAACGCATGTCGTATGGGGCGACTGTATTTCGTGTCCGCCGGCATATGACCAGCCGGATACCTTTGAAACAATCGAAACTTCAATGTGTATGCCGGAAGGGCGCGGTATCGGGACAACGGCGAATGACCTGTACTCTTTCGGCGCAACCCTGGTCTGTCTTTCTCTGGGCCACAATCCGGTCGCGCGGCTTTCTGATCAGGAACTGATGGATCTGAAGATTAAAAAAGGTTCCTATGCCGCCCTGATCGGCGAAGAGCGCATTTCCCTGTCCCTGATCGAACTTCTCCGCGGCCTGTTGGCGGATAATCCCGAGCAGCGGTGGAACATTTCATCGACCGAGATGTGGATGGACGGCCGCCGCATGACGCCAATTCAGTCGCGCGGCAATAAAAACTCTCAAAGACCGTTTCTGTTTAACGGCATTGAATACTTCTCTTACCGCGATCTGGCGGTTGCTTTTACCCGAAATTGGGAAATGGCGGCCGACGCCATCCGAAGCGAAAAGCTGACAATATGGGTCAAGCGCGGTTTTGAAGACACGGCGACCGCGGATGAAATCGGCAAGGCAATCAATGCCGCCAATATCAATTTTTCCATCCGCGAACGACAGGACGATTACCTGGTCGCGCGCGTCTGCATGCTTCTGGATCGCAAGGCTCCCCTGCGGATGCGCCAGTGGTGTTTCATGCCCGAAGCCCTTGGAACCGTCATGGCGGCAACAATGATGCAGCAGAAAGACATCAAGCCTCTGATCGGCATCATTACCACCGGGTATCTGGAAAACTGGTATGAATACCAGCATGACAAAGTCGCGCGCCAGTCCGTCAAAAACCTGCAGATGATATTACAGAAGCCGGAACTCGGGATGGGCATTGAGCGCTGTCTGTACGAACTGAACGACGGACTGCCCTGTCAGAGTCCGATGATTGTCCGGGAATATATCGACGACGTGCGCAAGCTTCTTCCGGCTCTGGAAAGTATATCGAAAAAGGCCGATCCGCGTTCCTGGCCGCTGGATCGCCATATTTCCGCCTATATTGCGGCGAAGTTCGGTACAAAGGTGGCGGAACAGTTGACCGCCATCAACCGCCCGAAAGCGTCGGTCGCAACCGGCGGGATGCTGAGCCTTCTGGCCATGCTGCAATGGACGTTCGGCCCTGAACACCTGTACGCTCTGTGCAGTTGGATCGGCGGCCTGGTTTCCCCGATCATCAAAAGTTATCATAACCGGGAAAAACAGCAGCAGATGGAAAAAGAACTGCCGCGCTACATTCGTCGGGGAAATCTGGCGGATTTGTATAAATTCCTGGATAATAAGGAAGACCGTGTGCTGGACGATAACGATTTTGTCAGAGCACAGAACGAATACGCCGAAATTTCGGCTGAAATCGAATACCTGGACGGCAGCCGGACAGAGCGGGAGGAATACGGTTACCTTCTGGGGAATCAGATTGCTTCGGTTCTGTCCTTTTCCATTGCGGTGCTGACGATGTTTGTACTGTTGCTGAAACGTTTCATCGGAGGTTGAACATGGCGAATGCTGAAGAAGTTGCCAAAGAAACACCGAAGGCGAACAGCCTGAAGAAAAAGGACGGTTTCGTCGGCCCCGGCCTGTCTTTTCTGATTCTTTTTCCGCTGTTGCTGATGATGCTGCCGACGGCTGTTTTCCTGTTTCTGGGGATGCTGCCGACTTTGGTGGCTCTGATGGTCGAAACGAAATCAAAATTCAAATACAAATATAAATGGCTGTGTATCGGCGGCGTCAATTTCGCCGGGTGCCTTCCTTTCCTGTTCCAAATGTGGTTCGGTGACAATTCACTGGACGCCGCGATTGCTTTGTTCATGAACGTATCGACGCTGATCGTTGTTTATGGCTCGGCCGCTATCGGATGGATTTTCTTCCGCTGTATCCCGCCTCTGGTTCTCAGCTTTCTGGAAATGACGGATCAGCGCCGCGTCGTCCATCTGCGCGACCTGCAGAAAAGACTGATTGAAAAGTGGGGCGAAGAAGTCAGCATGGGAGGCGAGGAAGTTAAAAAGCAGCCGTAACCGTATTCTTTTTTTCCTTCCGCCATGCCAAAGGCAGGAGCAGGACGAAAACGGTCATATATTCCAGGCGGCCCAGCATCATATCAATCGATAAAATCCATTTTGCCGAAGGCGGCAGGACGGCAAAGCTTCCTGTCGGGCCAATGACCGGCCCAAGCCCCGCTCCGACATTTCCCAAAGCGGACAAAGAGCCGCTGATCGCCGTGATGAAGTCCAGCCCAAGCAGGGACAGAAGCAGGGAAGAAATCAAAAACGACAGGAAAAAGATTGTCATGAACACGAAAACGCCGGATATGACGTCTTCGTTCAGCGGTTTGCCGTTGTATTTCGCGACAAAAACGCCATGCGGCAGGATTTTGTTGCGCAGGTATTTGACCGCCGACAGATACAGAATGTCGAAACGGAAAATCTTGATGCCGCCCGCTGTTGAACCGGTGCAGGAACCGATGGGCAGCAGGATGACAAGGAACATTGTGGCAAAAGCCCCCCACGATCCGAAATCCTCGGAAGAAAAGCCGGTCGTCGTCAGGATGGAAACAATGGTAAATGCGACGGCTCGCAGAGCCTCAAACACTCCGCGGCCGGGATAGGTCCATTTCAGCCATATCGTTAAAATCAGAACAGTCGCCAGCGTAAACAGGATATATGTTTTGACCTGAAGGTCGCTTTTGACTTTGTCCCAGTCACGGATAAAGAAAAAATACAGGAAAAAGAAGGGCATGCCCGATATGAACATAAAAAAGATAAGCAGCCACTGCTGAAGCGCCGACAGGTTCATGGCCGAGGAATCGCGGGGCGCGAACCCGCCGGTCGGAATGGTCGACAGAGAATACGTAACCGCTTCAAACAGATCCAGCCCGGAAAAATAAAGCGATAAGATACACCCGATGGTCAGGACAATGTATACGATCATCATTGTCCCGATGATCTGAGACGTTTTCGGCATGGTTTTTCCGGATTTGTCGGAGGATTCCGTTGAAAACAGTTGCATCCCTCCGATACGGAGCATGGGCAGAATGGCCAGGGCAATCACGATAATCCCAAGGCCGCCGAACCACTGTATCATTCCGCGCCAGAGCAGAAGCCCCCGCGGTCTTAAATCCAGTTTTGAGATAACCGTTGCCCCCATGGTGGTCAGGCCGGACATCGTTTCAAAAAACGCGTCCGTATAGTTCAGCGGTTCCGGGGCAAAGAAAAAAGGAAGGGCGCAGAAGACACAGACCAGAAGCCAGACCAGGGATGTCGTCAGATACATTTCCCGCACCGACAGCCTGTCCCACCTGTTGTAAAACGTCAGCATGAAGAGCAGGGCGAAAAAGCATGTCACGACCGCGGACAGGCAGAAAGAATATCCGGAAGCCGTCCGTCCGTCCGCGAAATCAAGGATCCCGGGAATAAGCATCGCCGCCCCGAAAATGAGCAGGATGAAACCGGAAACAAAGAACGTAATTCCCAGACGCATATCGTCGGTTTTCCTTTACAGAGGAGCGCAGGCATCAACCAGCCACGCGGCCGTTTCGGCGTCCGTCAGAGGCGTTATAATGCGGCGGATGCGGGCATGATAGCCATCAATCCACGCCTTTTCACGCGGTGTCAGCTGAGCCTTGTCGATCAGGCGGCGGTCAAACGGTGCCAACGTCAGTGTTGACAGTCCCAGCGTGTTGATTTCCGAACCTTCGGTCGGCGGCAGAGGCTCGACCATGACGACGTTCTCAATCCGGATGCCGAACGCGCCGGATTTGTAATATCCGGGTTCGTTTGAAATCAGCATCCCCGGCATCAGGGCGATGCGGTTGCTGTAACGGGAAATGCGTTGCGGCCCTTCATGAACATTCAGATAACTGCCGATGCCGTGCCCCGTTCCATGCATGTAATCCACGCCGTCGCGCCACAGATACTGACGTGCCAGAATATCCAGCTGTGACCCGGTTGTGCCTTCGGGGAAGGCAATCGCGGCGACGGCGATATGACCTTTCAGAACCTGCGTGTAGCGCTTTTTTTCCAGCGCACCCGGCGTCCCGACAGCCACCGTGCGCGTGACGTCGGTTGTGCCGTCCAGATACTGCGCCCCCGAATCAATCAGGAACAGAGATCCCGGCCGGATCGGCGCATTGTTGCGCTCGGACGTATGGTAATGAACCACGGCGGCATTTTTGCCGGCCGCGGCGATTGTCGCGAAGCTTTCACCACGGTAAAGCGGATTGTCAGAGCGGAATTCGGCCATTTTACGCGCGGCATCCAATTCATTCAGGCCGCCCTTCGGGGCTTCCCGGTCAAACCAGGCCAGAAAACGGCATACAGCCGCCCCATCGCGGACATGCGACAAAACCGCCCCTTCGCGTTCAACCGTATTTTTGCAGGCTTTGGGAAGCAGGCAGGGATCTTCTTTGGGATGGATTTTCGCACCGGATTTGGAAAGACGTTCATAAATCCACGCCGGGGAAAGCGCCATATCCAGCTGAACCCGAGCTTTGTTCCGGCCAAGGTCATCCAGAACATCCCCCAGAGCGGCCGGAGATTTGATTTCAACCAGAGAGCTTAATGCGCCGCGCAGACGGTCGGTGATTTTCTCCGGCGCGACAAACCAGTCAAGCGTGCCGTTTTTATGCAGGACGGCAAAGGACTGAACGACCGGAACGTAAGGGACGTCGCGCCCCCGTACATTCAAAAGCCACGCAATCGAATCCGGGGTAGAGAGGACAAGGGCGTCATCCTTGTCAATGCCCAGCTGGGAGGTCATGTCAGCGATTTTCGCCGTACTGTCCTTTCCGGCATACATTTCAGGAAAGGGAACCGCCCATTGCGGTTCGGAAACAGGCTTGTCCGTCCACAAAAGGTCAATCGGGTTCCGGGCGACGGGAACGACGGCGGCTTCGTTCTTTGCACAGGCCGCCGCCATGCGTTTAACGTCATTCGGCGTATGAAGCCAGGGGTCATAGCCGACTTTTGAGCCGTTCGGCAACGCCGCAAAAAGCCATTCGCCGGCCTTGGCATCGTTCGTTTGAACAACCGTGATGATTTCGGGATTCGTTTCTTCCTGCGCCTGAAGCGTATAGCGCCCGTCCACGAACAGAAAAGCCCGGTCCAAAAGAACAACGGCCTCGCCCGCAGAGCCTGTGAAGCCGGTCAGCCAGGCCAGTCTTTCCGCCCCAGGGGCGACGTATTCTCCCTGATATTCATCCGAACGCGGGACGACGAAACCGAACAGGGCGTTTTTCAGCATCCATTCGCGCAGGGCGGTCAGTCTTTCTTTCATGCCGTTCTCCCGTTTATCTGCCGACGACCAGAGTGCTCCACCCCTCAAGGCGGTAGCGTTTTTTCAGATGCAGCCCGACCCGGCGGTGAGCGTCAAGCACCCAGGGTTCCTGGCGGTAAAGCAACCCCGACAGGACGGCGAAACCGCCGGATGACAAATTGCGAGCCAGGTCTTTGGCCATCCATGTCAGCGGCCGCGCCAGAATATTTGAAAACACCAGGTCATACGGCCCGTTCCGGCGGATTTCCGCAGGTTTGTAGCCATTCCCGACCCAGGCGCGGAGATAGGAGGCGACATGGTTCTTCCGCGCGTTTTCCAACGTGACGCGGACGGATTCCGGATCAATGTCCGTCGCATAGACAGGCTTGCGGAACGTCAGCGCCGCGGCCAGCCCCAGAATACCGGAGCCGCAGCCCATATCGAGTATTTTTTCCGGCGCAAACCGACGCGCCAGATCACCCATCGCCATCAGGCACCCCTTGGTCGTAAAGTGCTCCCCGGAACCGAAAGCCGTCGCCGCGTCGATTTTCAGCGAAAGCTTCGTCATCGGGGGCGGTTCGGTAATATGCGAACCGTAAATGTAGTATCGGCCGACAGAAACAGGCTGGAAGCTGATCAGGCTTTCCTTCAGCCAGTTGCGCGGGGCCAGTTCCCTGATCTCGCAGGGTGGCACGGCGGTTTCCGAAACAGCGGCCGCCACTTCCAGAGCGGCTTTCAGATGCGCCGGGTCGGGTTTCGAGGGATAAATGGCCTCAAGCGTCCATTTCCCTTTGTCCTCGCCTGTTTCGATTTCCGAAGCCAGCAGAGCCGCGTCATCCGCGTCCAGAGCCCGTTCATAAAAAGGGACCGCTTCCGCCGGAAGAATCATGGAAATTTGCCAGTTGCTGGCCGGTTCTGTCATCATGATGCGCTTTCCAAATAATCCGCCATTACTTTTTTCAGGCCGGCTTCGTCGAATAAAACCCGAAGGCTGTTGCCGTCGGCTTCGATGACCCTGCCGTGTCCGAAGCTTTTATGATAAACGTCTGCGCCGATTTGAAAAGCATGTTTTTTACCTGAGGTGAAAAATCCTGTTTTCCGGCGGCTGAAATTATTTTTATAGGAATACGGCGCGTTTGTATAGCCTTTATCTTGATACGCGGCGCCGTATTCGTCGTCGCGGAAACGTGACCGGCCGCCTGTGCTTTCTCCGGCAAAATAATCATAGGCGTCCTGCGGCTCTTCTTCCTGATAATCATATCCCTGCCGGGCGGCATACCCGTCCATGCGCAGGCCGTCCGATTCCACATGTTCGGGCGGAATTTCGGAAATAAAGCGCGAGGGGAGGTTGTTTTGCCACTGGTTATAAACGCGGCGGGATCCCGCAAAGGAAATATACACCTTTTGCCGAGCGCGCGTCAGGCCGACGTAGGCCAGCCGGCGTTCTTCCTCCAGGGCGCTGAACCCGCCTTCATCCAGCGATTTCTGATGCGGAAAGAGGCCTTCCTCCCATCCGGGCATGAACACAACGTCAAATTCCAGCCCCTTGGCCGCATGCAGTGTCATGACAGAGACGTACTCGCCGCCCGACGCTTCGGCGTCGTTGTCCATGACCAGGCTGACATGTTCCAGAAAAGCGTCAAACGTCGGGAAGCGTTCCTTGACGTCGCCGATCAGTTCCTGCAGGTTTTCGATTTTGCCGGGCGCTTCGGGCGATTTATCCTCCCGCCACATGCGCAGATAGCCGCTTTCCTCCAGCATCAGGCGCAGAAGCTCATCCGGGGGAAGCGTCAGGCGCAGCGGGCGCCAGTCGTCAAAAAGAGCGTAAAACTTTTCAAGCCCGGTTTTGGCCGCACCTCTCAGACCTTTTTCCCGTACCAGCATTTCTCCGGCTTCGTAAAGCGAGGTGTCTGTTTCCCGAGCCTTATGGTGGATCAGCTGAAGCGCCGCATCGCCGATGCCGCGTCGCGGCTTGTTCACCACGCGGGAAAAGGCCATGTCATCCTTCGGCTGAACCAGAAGACGGATATAGGCGATGGCGTCGCGGATTTCCTCGCGTTCATAAAAACGCATCCCCGCAATGACCTTATAGGGCAGGCCGTAAGCCAGAAGCTGTTCTTCAATGGCGCGGGTCTGAAAGCTTGCGCGGACAAGGACGGCCATTTGTTTCAGGCTGATGCCCCGGCGTTGTTCGCGTTCAATGCCGTCGCAGATGCGGCGGGCTTCGTCTTCACCGTTCCATACGCCGGACAGGGTGATTTTCTCACCGCTTCCGTCGCGACCCGGCGCTACGCGCAGTGTTTTGCTCAGCCTTTGTTCATTGTGGGAAATCAGTCCGGCCGCCGCGCCCAGAATATGTTCCGTCGAACGGTAGTTGCTTTCCAGCCGGATGACGGAAGCGTTCGGGAAATCCGTTTCAAAACGCAGGATGTTGCCCACTTCGGCGCCGCGCCAGGAATAAATCGACTGATCGTCATCGCCGACACAGCAGATGTTGTTGTGTCCTCCCGCCAGCAGGCGAAGCCAGAGATACTGAGCGACGTTCGTGTCCTGATATTCGTCAACAAGGATATATCTGAACTGCCGGCGGAAAGCGTTCAGGATATCGGGATTGTTCTGAAACAGTTCCAGACAGTACAGAAGCAGGTCGCCGAAATCGGCGGCATTCATGGTCTGCAGGCGCTTCTGATAAAGCGGGTAAAGGTGTTCGGCCGCCGGACTGACGCGAGCGGCGGCGTCGCGCATTTTTTCCGGAGTCAGCCCCAGATCCTTCAGGCGCTGAATCTGGCTCAGAATCATGGCCGGCGGATTTTCCCGGGGATCGATTCCCTCGGCGGCGATAATCTGTTTCAGCAGGCGTTCCTGATCCGAGGAATCAAGGATGGTGAAATCGGAACCCAGGCCGACTTTGGACGAATGGCGGCGCAGGATTTTCAACCCGATGCGGTGAAACGTCCCAAGCCAGACGTTGGACGCTTCACCGCCGATCATGGCTTCAAGCCGGGCTGTCATTTCCGCGGCGGCCTTATTGGTGAAGGTGACGGCCAGACACTGGAACGGAAGCGCCCTGTTTGTCCGGATGATATGCGCCAGACGTTCGGTCAGTACGGTCGTTTTTCCTGTCCCCGCGCCGGACAGGACAAGTACCGGCCCTTCGGTTGTTTCGACGGCCAGTCTCTGTTCGGGGTTCAGGCGGCTTTCGATGGTGTTCGGCTGAGTCATGTCTTCCTTCCCTTTCGTCCTTTTGTTGTACTCAAAACGGGCGGGAAGGGCAAGAACAAAGACGGTACGGACACTAGTTTAGTTTGGTAATGCCGCGGTTGACGATACCAATGATCAGCGCGAACATGATGTAGCTGGTCATGCATTCAAACGACACCATGATTTTGGCAAACGGCGTCAGGGGGACAATATCGCCGAACCCGACCGTTGTCATCAGGATGAACGTGAAATACACGGAATCGAGAATGCCTTCGACGCCGGGGCTGAAATTGAACGCCTGTCCGACGCCGAAGAAATTGTGCAGAGATTCGATCGTCAGATTTAAAACGATGAAGGCGGTGATCAGGGACGTGAAAAAAGCCGCCAGATTGAACAGGTCCTCTTTTGTGACGATTTTGTTGGGTTCCAGATAAATACCGAGCTTTCGGATGAAGGCGCGGATATTGCTGATTGTGACGAACATGACAATACCGAAAGTCAGAAAGGTGCACAGAGGCAGCATGGCGCTGTAAATTGTGGAAAAACCGGCGATGAAGGATACGATCAGAACCTGTTTCCGGTTCTGATAATGATAGCTGTAAAGAATCCTGTCGAACAGCATGTGCAGGCCATAAACCGCCGCAGCCGTCAGGATGCCGTCAATCAGGGGCAAAAGAATGAAAAAACTGATGATTGTCGTGTTCGGGTCCAGCAGAGCCGAAATCTGGCGCGAAAAAAGGGATAGAATCAGAAGCGATACCAGATAGCACGGATTGAACTGGTTGATGAAGATTTCCTTGAATTCTTCAAACTGAATTTTGTTGAATTTAAGCGAGGGAAAAACAGTCATGGCGCGCCCCTTTCGAAACCACGCTTAACACTAGGCTCGGGCGAAAATACTGTCAAGACCGCCATTTGGTTAGAAGGCAGGGGAGGGAAGACTCACAGGGCTTTGCAAAAAAAAAGACCGGAGCAACCCCGCCCGGCTTTGTGAGAGGAAAGAAGGCTGCGCGCTTCGTTTCGTTCAAAAGCATCCTTCCGGCAGGCGATACATTATCTTGAGAGCCGGATAGAACACTGGCCGGCTGTGTTCGATCAGATAAATCCCGTTTACAGGGCTTTGCAAAAAAAAAGACCGGAGCAATCCCGTCCGGCTTTGTGAGAGGAAAGAAGGCTGTGCGCTTCGTTTCGTTCAAAAGCATCCTTCCGGCAGGCGATACATTATCTTGAGAGCCGGATAGAACACTGGCCGGCTGTGTTCGATCAGATAAATCCCGTTTACAGGGCTTTGCAAAAAAAAAGACCGGAGCAATCCCGTCCGGCTTTGTGAGAGGAAAGAAGGCTGTGCGCTTCGTTTCGTTCAAAAGCATCCTTC
>USCC01000065.1 GCA_900553035.1 uncultured Rhodospirillaceae bacterium
CAACTGGCAGGTGACCTTGCGCAATGGTGTGTGTGTCGACTTTGTGCCGGTGGGCTTCACCGTATCGCCTTCGTGAATATCAGAGTCCTGCCCGAACACCACCGCGCCGATATTGTCGCTTTCCAGGTTCAGAGCCATGCCCTTGATGCCGCTTTGAAATTCAATCAGCTCGCCGGCTTCCACATTGTCCAGGCCGTAAATGCGGGCGATGCCGTCCCCGACGGACAGAACCTGTCCGACTTCGTATGTATCGGGCTGCGTGCCGAAATTTTCGATACGTTCTTTCAATAATGAAGAAATTTCCGTTGCCTGGAGATTCATAACCCAGCACCTTTCATAATCAAATTCAATTTCTGCAGTTTGGATTTTATGGAAGAATCGACCATGCGCGATCCCACGCGGATTGTCATGCCGCCGATCAGACGTGAATCCACCGACACGTTCAGCCGGATCTGTCGGTCGAAAATCCCGCCCAGAACATCCGTCAGGCGCCCCGACAGCGTTTCATCCAGTTCCTGTGCGGCGACGACAGACACCGGCAGAATGCCCATGTGTTCCTCATACAGACGATCGTATTCCGCGGCAATGGCGTCAAAAGCGTACAAACGTCCGTTTTCAGCCAGAACTCCCAAAAAATTCCGGACCAGCCCCGACAATCCGGCCTTTTCCGCAACGGCCAGTATGGCGTCGACACGCTCCTTGCGGCCAATGATCCGTGATGTCATAAGCGTCTTCAGTTCCGGGGATTCCTCCGACAGGCGCCGGATTTCACGTAATTCTCCGGCCGCCGGCTCTGCAGCGTTTTTTTCAAGGGCATCTTCAAACAGTGCGGAAGCATAACGCCTCGCCAGTTCAATTTTGCTTGTCGATTTTGTTGACATTGAACCTTCCGTTCCGTCAAATTCCGTTTCTACTCTTGTGGTCAGTCTTTCTTTATATCAACAAACCGACCGTTCTTCAAACAGAATAATTCATAAAAATCCCTCCCGGATTCATCCCCCATTCCCGATTTTTCGCACAACGGTGCGTCCTTTGGACGCGGAAAAACAACGGACGGCAAAACAGCAAACGTTTCCCTGAAGTGTTTATTTTTAAATATTCTTTTCATTACAGCATTTGAACAGAGCGTTGAAAAAAGCTATGCTGGAAAATTATGTAAAACAACGGAGACGCGACGTGACACAGAATAAATGCACACCGGCGGACAAGGACGAACTGGTCTGGGACGAGGTTCCCTGTCTGGTCGAGCCCATCTACAAGGTTGACGAAAAACCTGACAGCATCTGGGAAACCCTGCTTTACGGATGGCAGCACACGCTGATCGACATGGGGACGCCTCTTGTTCTTCCAATCGCGGTTTCGGCGGCTCTGCGCCTGACGCCCGAACAGAGCATCGCCATGATCAGCGCCACCCTGTTCGTCATGGGGATCAGCACCCTGCTCCAGTCAACCTTCGGCAACCGTCTTCCCGTCATTCAGGGTCCCTGCAGCACAACCGGCGCAACAATCATCTCCATGACAACCCTGTTTCCGGCGTCGGCCATCTGGGGCGGCATTTTCGTTTGCGGTTTCATCGAATTTCTGGTCGGTTCGACAGGGCTTCTGAAATACATCCGGGTTCTGTTTCCCATGACCGTCGCGGGTCTGGTCATTTCATGCATCGGTTTGAATCTGGGAATGCTGGGCGTCACATGGGTCGTTGCCGAAGCAAAAGGAGTGGACATCATGCTCGGCGCTGCCGTCATCCTGTCCACCTGTATTCTCAAATTCCTTTTTCCCTCTGTTTTCAAGGGAATCCTGTCCCGAGGGGCTATTCTGTTTTCCATTCTGCTGATCGGCCTGGTCGTCGCGCCTCTGGTCGAAAACCTGGACTGGCATGAAGTCGCCGCACGGCCCTGGTTCGCCTTCCCCGAATTCTTCCCGTACGGCCATCCGTTCAAAGGGTGGACCTTTATGGAAGGAGCCATTCTGGGACTGATGGTTGCGATTATCGGTTCGGTCGTCGAAATGCTGGGCGATTTTGCCGCGACCTCTGCCGTCTGCGGCATTCCGTACCGGGTGTCCCATATGAACAAAGGTGTCCGAACCATCGGCATATGCAATATGATCGCTCCCCTTCTCGGATCTGTCAGCGTCACAAGCTACAGCCAGAATTCGGGACTGATTGCCAATACACGCATCGCCAGCCGTTTCGTTATCCAGGTCGGCGCCTGCTTCATCATTTTATACGGTCTTTGCCCCAAATTCGCGGCTTTGCTGGCCATCATTCCCCAATCCGTCCAGGGCGGCGTCTTTATTCTTGTCTGCTGTTCCATCACGATTGCGGGGCTGGAGCTTCTGCACACCGTTCCGCAGACCGACGGGAACAAAATGGTCATCGGGCTGACGCTTCTGTTCGCTCTGGGAACGCCGATTTACTTCAACGCTCCCGAAAACGCCCGCTTTACCGAAAACCTGCCCATATTCCTCAGGCTTCTCCTGACAAACAGCGTTGTCCTTGCCGTTGTTGTCGGCACGTTCCTGAACGTTCTGATCAATCACATCCTGCTTCGATTCGCGCCGAAGCAATAAAAGGACCCGTAACACAAAGCCCCTTATGCCGAAACATAAGGGGCTTTGTTTTCACGGAAAACGGATTAGAGAACCGGGCAACCGACATCCGGAACCGGATCCGTATCGGCCATCTGCTTCGCCACATTCTCTTCATACGCCTTGTTGGCTTCGGCATCGGCGACCGCTTCACGGATCAGGTCGTTGATTTCACCCGCATTTTCATGCGTCACACGGACAAGAGAGTTTGTGTCGGCGTTCAGAGCATCCATTACCGTCAGCTCCTGACTCAGCTTCTGTTCGACGGAAGGCAGAAGCTTCCCGGAAAACTCACTGCGCATGGCGGCGATTTCCGTTTTGGCAGCGTTCACCTTTTCCTTTTCCAGTTCACGCAGTTTCGTCAGCGCTTCCTGGTAATCCGTATCATTGGCCAGATCAAAGCCCTGGCGCGGTGTATAGCCGGCCTTGGCAAACGTTGCCAGAAGGCTGTCGTTCATCTGCTTGATGGATGCTTCGGCGCGCTCCTTCACCGGCAGCTGTTCTTCTTCAGCACTGACCAGCGCCAGGTACGAACTGATGCGGTTGACCGTCAGAGGAATGGCCAGCATCGGTTTGCCGTTCTTATCCAGTTTGATTTCGCCGGTTGCTTCATCGTACGCGTCCTTATGATACTGGATCGTGTTGCCCTTGCGGGACACAAGGTTCGCCAGTTCGCCGTCCGCCGTAAAGTTATCAATCGACTGTGTCACCTTGAACCACGGATCAGGCAACTCTGAACCAAGCTCCGGAATTTCCTTTTCGACGTTCAGGATATACACCGATTCACGCCAGGGCGGCAGAGGCGCTTGAGGCAGATACGGCGCGGACATGTCGGGACGTGAGGCTCCTTCCTTCAGAGGCAACTTTTCAAGAGCGGCAACATAAGCGGCATGTTTCGTCATCAGGTCGCCCTTATTGACGCGGGCGCACTGTTTTTTCCTGTTCGCCGCTGTTTTGCCGCACCAGACGTCGTCAACACTTGCGGTCTGTTCCGAATACGCCGCCGTTGTTGCCGTAGCGCTCGGGACTTCGCCGTTATAGTACGTTTCCGGCAGGTACGCCCCTTCCTTACCCGACGAAACCCGCGGACGCGCCGGATACGTCATGTCCAAAGGCAGAGCATATGCCTGTTCCATCTGAGCGTAGCGTTTATTCAGATAAACGTCGTAAACATGCTGCTGGTCAACCCACGGCGTGAATTTCTTTTTCACGCTGCCCCATTTGGACGGATTGGCGTACAGGTCTTTCAGGACTTCCGCACCGATATCCCAGCGGATCTTTGAAAATTTTGAAATTGAATCCAGATCAATGTCCGAAGCGTCTTCGGAAATATTGTTCAGGTCAATGCCTTCGTTCTGCTTCGTGACTTCATCCAGCTTTGCCGAAGCACCGGACGACATTTCAACTCCGGAAGTCCCTGAATTACCCGCGTTCAGCTCGGCATTCATCTTTTTCAGCGTTGCTGTCGTTTCGCTGTCGCCGACGGAATCAGAAGCCTCTGCCAGAAGCGTGCGGGCACTGTCTTCGGCCCAGGCGGAAACCTTTTTCCACACGGCGTCGGGATTCGAGAAGTATTCGCCCAGCTGCTGTTTATTGCATGAAATGTTCGCATTCAGACGACGGACAATTTCCTTATACTGCTCAATGCTCTTTTTGTGTTCTTCCAGAACTTTCTTGTCGCTCAGCAACGTGACGGCGGTTTCATGAAGGTCAACCGCCTCCTGCACCTCTTTCTTGACTTCCGTCAGCTTTGCATACTGATCGAAATCCTTGTTTACGGTAATATCCTTCTTTGCCGGCTTGGTATAATTTCCCGCGGCATACGCGGCCAAGGGCAAGAAACCCGCCGATAATACTGTAAAAGCCATTAAGGTCATCTTCAAAGAACTTTTCATTGTCTTTCTCCTACCCTTGTTATTCTGCAAAACGCAACTCTTTATTTCCCGGACCCCAGAACCGGTTCATCCAGAACGGTTTTGGCGATGGCAAGCCTTCTTGCGGTATCCATCTGCAGCTGGGCAGCCAGCAGTTGGTTGTAAATGATCATCAGTTTATAATCCATATAGTTTGCCGTATAATTCGCCCGCATTGCGTCGTTCAGGTCTTTTCCTTCGTCGATTTGCTTCTGGACGTGTTCGACGAAAACGGACAGATCCTTCAGCCGGCTCTGCATGGAAGCCAGATATCCCGTGACTTCAATAACGTTGTTGTACATGAACTGGTTGCGCTGGTATTCCAGCAACGCCCGGTCATGTGTCGTAAAGTCAGGGCTGGAATCCCAGCCGGGACGGACATAAATGACTTCTATGGCCTTGGCGACTTCAATGGGGTCGTCCAGATCAATGTTCGGGAAACCTTCCAGAGAAGGATTGACCTGACCTTCCGCCAGTGTTTCGACTTCCGGCGTTTTCGGCTTCACGTCCATATCGGAAGCCGAGGGAACTTCCTGGCTGCGGATTTTCTTCAGAAGCTCGTCGCCCATCTGTTTGATTTTGGCATTGGCCTCTTTCTGAACAGCCGCCGGAATATGAGGAATGACGGCCGGAATGGAAACGAAGTCCATAACGGGCATTCCCGGCGTAACCTTCAGAATCATCTGGAACAGACAAATCGGGTTCAGAGGAATGCACGCCTGCGCCGGCATCGGAAGAGCAAAACACAGACCCGCCGCAAAAATCAGTTTTTTGAATTTATTCCAGGTCCACATCGATTTCATCCTTTTCAAAAGAATCGTTGTATTCAGACGGTCCTTCGATCACGGGCGCCTTCGGCTTCGTATACCCGGTCGGCGGAATGTCATTGATGTATGTTGAAATGTCATATTCCATCTTTGCCATCAGCAGGGAAATCTGGTTCAGCATTTCCACATTGTTCGCCATGACCGCCATCGTATTCGCATTGACCTTGTCCTGCAGCGTTGCGGCATCCGCGTCCGCCTTCATGACTTTTTCAATCCGTTCGGCATTTTCCTTCGGTCCGTTTGAAATCATGTACACGGATTTGGCCGCCAGCTGATTCAGCGCCAGTTCGTTCGCCTCGGCACGGGCCGCTTTCATCGCGGCGATCTGCTCGCTTGTCGGCTGTCCGTTCCCCTTCAGGAACAGGGTTTCCTCCGCTTTTTTGGAAGCGGCGGCCGCCCCGCTGTCTCCGGCTTTGGCCACAGCCGTTTTGCCGAAGCTGAAGGAATCGCCCTGAACCGATTTCAGCGCTTCCTTGCCGAATGATTTCAATTCGCCGGAAATTTCACCGGCCGCAACGCCTTTGACCTGCGACTGAATGTCCTTCACCTGGCTGATTCGCTGAAGCCCGGAAGGAATCGGCTGGTAACGTCCGGCCAGGTTCATCACCAGAGCCGAAAGTTTGGCAACGTCAAAGGTCGGCCAACCCTGGGCTTTGGCTCCTGACGGCGACATCAGGAAAACGCCGGCCATCAGTCCGATAAGGATTTTATGTTTTTTCACCATGTTTTCCTCCCCGCCTTACAGTTTTTTCTGCGATTCTTTATCGCGGGCCATGGCGCGCGTCGCATCAATCGTGGTCATCTGGCGCGCCGTTGCGTTCAGCATCTGCATGCGGTCGTTCTGATCCGCTTTCAGCAGAGCCAGCTCGTTCGACAGATCGGTTAACTCCATTTCGGAATTCGCCTTTTCCGCCTTGGCCGCAAGCGTTTCCGCTTCATTCCAGATCTTGTCAAGCTCCTTGCGCATCACGACGGCTTTTCCGTAACCGGTCGCCCGCGCGACGAATTCGAATTCACTCCGCTTTTTATTGGCGGCAATTGTTTTATCGACGCTTTCGTCTTCGGGAATGATCAGCATTTCGCGCATCAGCACCGCCGTTTTTTCGGGGTCATCGACGACCGCCGCCACTTCCGGCGTCAGAACCGGCTGCATTTTGCTGATACCGCGGTCTTCCTGCTTTTTCCCGAAAGCCGATCCGACTCCCTTGCGCAGGGAATCCAGGGCATCGGTGTCGCCCAGGTTTTTCGCCATATCCGCGATGTTTCCCTGAGACAGCGCCATTTCAAGATCGGCGCGAATGCGGGAAAACTGGTCCAGAAGAACCTGTATCTGCATCGAGGCATCCATCGTCGTCTGTGCGCGCACGGGAGACGGAAGGGCCAAAAGAGCCGAAAGCGAAAGAAACAGCATTGATTTTCCTAACATGACTTTTCTCCGTTTGTATTCGGTTTCTCCGTCTGCCCTTTACCGGCACATGCCGCTCAAAGACGTTCTTGCGGCCTCGTTCGCCATCAGGCTCGTGTCCGTGGCCTTGACCTGATACATTTTCAGAAGAACGGCTGTGTTTGCGCCGATCTGCTGCATCTGGTCGGTCGCCCCCGAAGCGGCCTGCTGCGCGTCGGCGAAATCCTGTCCGCCGGCCAGATTGTTCTGCAATGCCAAGCTGCGCGCCAGTGTGGACGTATTGATTTCGTCCTGCAGTTCGTTTTTCATCGTCTGGCATTCGATCTGTTTTTCAGGATCGTAGCTGCCTTCTTCCTGTTTCATGTTGTTTTCGATCCAGCCCTTTGTTTTGTCGGGGTCTTTGGCGACATCATCACTGTATCCCGTTTTTTTCATACTGTCGGGAACCTTCAGGCCATCGCCGAGGATTTTATTGACACCGCCTTCCTTGGCCATGCTCGTCAACTGCCCCTTCAAGGCATCCATGCTCATTTTATCCCCCATGGATTTTGCCTGATCAATGCCGTTGGTAATCTGATCCTTGAATTTTTTCAGCTCTTCCAGATGCTTTTGAAGCATCGCGATCTGGTTCGGAAGTTCCGCGCCGATGGTCGGGATAGGAATAGCCATAGCCGAACCGGCATGAAAAATCACCGAAGCCGCCATTAATCCCAAAAATGCTGATTTCCGTAATTGCTTCATAAAAGCCTCCTCTTTCTGCCTTTACCCTGTGGCGTGTTTTTTAACCCTTTATATCTAAGTTTAAACATATAATTGTGGCAAAACAATGGTTTTCATTGTGGCAATTGTGACAAAAAAAAGACAGAATACGCCGCGCGCGGCCTTGGGTTCCGCGGTGCGGCGCAAAAAAATCCTGCACGAACAAAGGGAAAGCCGGAGTCCTTTCCGTGGAAACCGGAAAACGGCCGGAGAACTCAGGCAACTTCCAGATATTTCTCGATAAACGCCTCCGGTCCGTATTCCTTCATCAGCTGTTCCGCCAGAAGCACGTGTTTCCGACCCGAGGAATACAGCTTCAGGAAAGGCCCGAGGCCCCCCAGGTTGACGTCCAGAATGACGGATTCACCAACCGCCGGCCGAGCCACCAGAATGGCGTATTTCAATTCCTTGAAAGCACGGCCGAAAACAAAGTCGCGTTCCCGCGGCGTCAGACGCCAGTTTTCGTAATCCTCTTCCATCCCCTGCGGGTTACGGAAGAAAATAACCGTCTGGCACTGGCCGCGAATTACTTCGCCAAGCCCCAGGGAATCAACGATATTCGGCTGTTGGAAGGCACACAGGTAGGCTTGCCGTTTCTTACGGCCTTCCTGCAGGCCGATGATGAACTGGTCGCGGAACATCGGGTGTTTCAGCATCGGCGCGGTTTCGTCGATCATGATCAGGCTGGGATCCCCGGTCGACCCCGAAACACTGTGAATACGCTGCATGATGTAGCTGATGACCGCCGGTGCCAGGATTTCGTCTTCAAAAATATGCGTAAAGTCAAAGGCAATAAAGCGCGCCGTCATGTCCAGCGTATCGTTCGGCGAGTTGAAAATCATACCGTACTGCTGGTCATTTACCCAGCGGAACAGTTCGCGTCGCATTGCGCCCGTCGGCGAAAAACAGCTTTTGTGCAGGTTTTTCAGTGTCCGTTCCTCGGGCCGCAGGTACTCAAACGCCGTTGTCACCGCACGCGCGATTTCCTTTTCGGAAACAGCGTCCTCCACCATTGTGATCGCCTTCAGCCAGCGCCGCAGGAAAGCCCGGTTTTCGGCATTGTCCTGACATGAAAACGGATTCATTGACGTCGAATCCTTATCGCCGTCGAAATTCACGTAAGCCCCCTGAATGGCTCGGGTGAAAACCTCAACACCGCGGTGGCGGTCAAAGAAGTAGACACGCAGATCCCGGTGGCGCATCGCCTGTCCGGCCAGAAAAGCCAGAAGCGTTGTTTTACCTTGGCCGGTTGAACCCAAAAGGATGCAGTGAGCCACCGCGTTGGCCGCCGCCGTCACATGGAACTGCCACCGGTATGCTGTCCCGCTGACCGTCCGGAAAATGGAAATCGCGCCTTTGCCCCAGTCGCTGTTTTCATTGCCTTCCGCCGCCCTTTCAAGGCCGATGGCCGTCGCGACCGCGCGGGACAGGTAGGAATACGTCCGCGGGTAAATGTCATAGGTCGGGAACTGGGCAAAGAAGGACGCCTGCGCAATCCATCCCTCGCGCACCGGCGTCACACCGTACAGGCGGCAGATGCGTTCAACCTCCATCTGTCCGAATTCCAGTTCATCCCTTGAAGACCCGTAAATAAACAGGGTCATTGAATAATGGCACAGCGTCTGCGTTTCACTATCCGCGCTGTCCAGAAGCTCAATGGCTTCATCGTATTGTTCGGCGGTTGACGTTGAAAAGCTGGTGACCATGGCCATGCGCTTCTGCTGCATCAGAACAGCCAGAGCCTTGACTTTGGGAATAGGCGTCACCGTATGCAGCATGTTGATTTCGACATCAATGGACTGCAGGTCGGAAACCATCTGTTCATCCATGTAGTCGCCCGGCGAACGGATGCCCATGACGATACAGAACAGTTCATGATCCCCCGAGAAAAAGCGAATCAGGCCGTCGTCGCCCGTAAAATGGATGTAGTCCGCCGTCAGCAGAGACTTAAGCTCAGCGCCTTCCAGCTTTCCAACACGCGGATAGGGCGCCGTCAGCGGGCTGCACAGACGTGCGAAAAGGGTGAAAGGACTCATTTCCAGGTCGCTCTCCCGCGTTTCAAACAGCTGTGTCGGTTCATACATGTCCAGAATCGCGGTCAGTGCCTGAGCCGCCTGAGCCAGATCCCGCGCATGGTTTTTACGTTCCTTGACGGAAAGGATGATGTAGTGCTTGTTGCGGAAAACGCGGCTCAGATTATGAGTCCATTCGTCCGCGATTGCGGCCAGAAGCCTGTTTTCATGGCGTGTTTCGTCACGCAGAGAGATCATTTCACGCATGGTCAGGACGCGAACCGTCACGTTCAGGTCGGCCATCGCGTCAATGAAGCTTTTGCGTGCGTCCAGCATGTTTTCCCGGGCTTCGGGCAGAATCAGAGCGACATCCGCCCCCTTGACGGCAAAAACCCGCACCAGAGAACCGTCGTGGCATTCAATGGTCGTCCCGTCGTCCTTCAGACGTTCAAACGGCAGAAAATCGCTGACCTGAGTTTCCTTCGGCTTGGGCAAAATGATTTCGCCGAGCTTCGTCGCCAGCAGGCCCGCAAACGCCGACGCCGCGACGATCCCCAGGATACTGACCAGGACCGCGCCCGTCCCCAGACTTTGAATGAAAATGGAAAAAATACTCTCAGGGGGCAAGTTTCGTTCCTTTACTCTTATAAATGTTCTGTGATCCGCCGGCCATCGGCCCATAGGCGCGAACCATCGCGGACAGATGCGGTTCGCGTGCGCCGTAAATGATCAAAACAATATGAACAAAAACAATCGGAAAGACAAACAATAAAGGGTTCATGTCAAAGACGCCCATTCCGATGAACATGATCGGGAACTGTATCCCCATGTTCGCCCCGGCCGGCAAAAAAGGCGCCCAGAACAAACGAGGGGGCATTGCAACGGCTTTCAAGAGCGGCTCTCTCATCTTCCTTTCCTTTCCGGAACCATCCTAACGGTAAAACATAAATAAAATCTAAACATCCGTATTTATTATAAGAGCGGATGCCCCGGAAATAAAGCTTTTCACAAAAAAATATTGCCGCGGGAAAGCTCCCGCGGCAATACGTTGTTTCAGTAAAAGCCGATTCTTACTTAATCGTATCGGCGAAGTCAGGCGTACCGGCATCGGTCATGTAGTCGACGATAGCACCGGCAACGGCCAGAACGACCAGACCGAACGCCAGCGAAGCGAACCATTTCCACTTAACCGCACCAAAGATCGCGCCGACGGCCAGACCAACCAGACCGAAACCGCCCATAACAAAGACGACTTTCTTAACGGCCTGGAACAAATCCGTACCCTTGCCGGTCACCGCTGAAAAAGCGTCAGCATAACCTTCGGAAGAGGTTGCCAGCAGGACGGCAGCAGCCAAATATAAAAGTTTCAACATATCGATTCTCCTTGTCTAAGTTTGAAGCTTACTTGTTCTCGATAATTTCAGAATAAGAAAAACCTCACCCAATGTCCACAGTAAAATTCGCACCCCGAAAATGAAACAACTTATTGAAAATAAACTGTTTTATCCCAAAATGACAGTTCCGTCAAAAAACTGTCACGAAGTTGAAACTTTTCAAAGTCCGCAAAATCGGCCGTTTTTTGCTGTCCTGATGAAAAACAGGCGGAAATTTACTTATAGTTAAGCACTTTACAGGTAAGCTCTATGTGAATATCTTTAAGAAAGAAGTGCGTACTGTCTACGGAACATAAAGAAATTATGATGCTGACACCCAGAAACAACAAGGAATCTTTTCCGGCCCCCGCGGAAAAAACAGAGGGAAAAGGCGGCAGCCGCCTGCCCGTCACGGCTGGAACAATGCTGTTTGTCGCCGTATGCCTGATTCTGATCGCCGGTTTATGCCAGTTTTCATTCTATGTCCTGAAAAACCACCGCAGTGCCGTTGCCCGGGATGATTTCATCAAGACCTATGTCGATGTCCAGCCGTATACCGGCCCTTCGGCAAAAACCGCCCCTTCCTACGTTGCGCTGAACGCTCCGGGAACGGATGCTCCCGCCGTATTTTACGCCCCCGAAAAGGAAAGCGGCTCCCGCGAAGCTCCCGCGGCGGAGACTCTCCTTCCCCCTGCTCCGGTTCCTGATTATGCCGCGAAACGTTTCACCGGCCGCCGCTTTACCGCAGAGCCTGTTCCCGCGGAAAGACTGGCACCGATTCCCGAAAAACCGATTCTGACCGCCGCCGTCCGTTCGGCGCCGCTTCCCCCGCCGTCCGCGGAAGAGGCCGTTTCCCTTGACGACCTGATTTCATCGGGAACGACTTTATTAAATGAAGCCGATGCCTCTCTGCTGTCGACAGAGACCATCCTTGAAGAGCCTCTGTCTGTTCTTCCGGCTCCTCTTCCGGCGGCCGCCTCCCCAAAGACAGAGGAAATCCGGACGGCCGCC
>USCC01000066.1 GCA_900553035.1 uncultured Rhodospirillaceae bacterium
GGGGGGGGTAACTTATTGAAAAGATTATAAAAAATTATCCGAGACGACGGCAGGAAACTTTTGTAATCCGTCCGTGCCGGGGGAATGACGATGAAAAGGGCGTGGCCTTTCTTTCGAGCCAGCGAACACAGTTTTTTAAAATAAAGCATCTGGTCGTTTTCCCGCCGGCTGTTTTGCAGATGAGCTTCGGCTCTGGCCCGGACGTCGGTTCCGGGGGCAAAGAAAAAATCATACCTGCAGTTGCCGGCCGGATCGCCGGAGGGCGTGGCGCCTTTTAAGAATTTCCGAACCTGTTTTTCTTTTCCGCGGCGTTCGTCCCGGGGCATGAATTCACGGTTTTTATAGGGAAGGCCGTAAATGGTTTTGTAGAAAACGCACCGTTCCTTTTCGCCTGTTTTTTCCAGCTCGAAACCCGCCGAAAAAACCGAGAAGAAAAGGATGATTTTTTCAAGGCGGCGGGCTGTTCCGGCATGTTTTTCATAAAGCCGGAAGGAATAATACAGATCCTGTGAGACTTCGCAGAAATTAAATTCCCCGGCGCCGGCATGAAAACCGTACAGGCCGTGCGAAGAACCAAAGGCGAGCGTCCGGACGTTTCCGGCGACCTTGGTGAAAGAGGCGCGTTTGGCGGCATACGGTTCCGGGGAAAAGCCGAGCGTAAAGGAAGCTCCGGCGCTTTTTTCACGGAAACGCCTGAGAAGGGAAAGGAATTTCCGAATCATGTTCTGGCCTTTGTCAAGGAAAAGTCTTTCCGCAGGCGGTGGCGCAGTTCTTTCTTCGGAATGAGACAGACGGCTCCGCGGAACAGGAGACGCAGCAGACGGTATGAAGTCGTTTCCTGATTGGATTGCAGATACAGGTACAGCGGCTGAAGAGCAGAGAAGGTTTGCACGGGAGGAATGATTTCAACGCCTCCTTTTCGCGATGCGTTGATCAGCGGGATGTTCAAGAAGTCCCCGAGCTGTTTTATCCGCGCCGGCCAGCGGGCGTTCGCCTCAACGTATTTCTGAGACGCCTTGACAATTTCCCGCCGCCGGGATTCATCGCGCAACAGGGTCGCGCATAAATCCCGTGCTTCCATCGGCGTATGATACATCGGCAGATCAACCCATCCGGCCGTTTCCTCTTTCAGTTGGGACGAATACTGGGTCACAAGGCATCCGTTCGACGCCATGATATCCATGATGCGCCAGGGGTAAGCTTTTCCCTGCGCCTGCGGATGTGAAACGCTGAGGCATATTTTTGAAGAATTGTAGATGTCCTGATTGTGCCGCAAAGAGAAAACACGCTTTTTTTCAAAACAGCCGTAGAGCTGAGGCAGATGATCCTTCAGCGAATCCCATCCGATACCGTAGAGATGCAGGTCAAATTCAGTCAGGGCGGTCAGGACAATGTTTCTCAGATCAAAAAAGTTCCATACGTCTTCGTTTAACAGCGTTTTATCGTCGAAAAACGTTTTGTAATCATATGCATGGCTTTCAAGAAAACAGCGGTAGGCTTTTGACAGAGCCGCGGGCGTGTTTCTTTTAAAAAGATTCTGATCCAGGCCGAATTTCGTGCCGATGAACGATATCTCCTTATCCTGCGGCAGGTTTTCGCTTTTGAGCGATGTGGCGAGCTTCAGGTGAAGAATCTGCCCGGCGTCAAAACCGGCCTTCCGAAAATCGTCGGTGTCCCGGTTCGTTGAGACGACCCGGTAGCGCGGCAGGTGTTCTGCAATTAAATCCCTGTGCGGAAAATACGGCAACGTATCCGCGGTCCAGATCACAATGGGACAGGAAACGGCGTTGAACAAGGACGGAAAGACCTGATTGTTAAAGGCGATGACAATGTCCGGGTCAAACGTTTCAACAGCGGTTTTCAGTTCGTTTTCATGAAAGACTTTGTCAGATATCCAGTTTTCTCTGAAATTCCCCATGTTGAGGACGAGGACGTCATTTCCCGCCGTAGCGAATTCCGTGCTCAGCTGTTCATAAAACAGGCCGAGATTCCGGTAATCATTTTCAATGATGTTCTGATAAAAGCACAGGAGTATTCGGGCCATCGGCGTCTCAGAGGCTACGGGTGAAAACAAATTTCGGCGAACTGACGCACCCGACGGACTGTTTGAAATCGCACAGGCCGAAATTGGGGACGCTGTCGTCCGTTGAATGTCCGATGTCGATCATTTTGAACGGCGAGGGTTTGTAGTGTCGGAAAACCTCATAAGCCATAAGATTCATCGGGCGCAGGCTTTCACTTTCGGGCGTATTTCCCCAATACACGACGCGCAGGATACTGTCCGTGACATGATAAATCAGGGCCGAAGCCGCCGGGACGCCTTCCGCATCACGCAACAGGAACAGATCCGCGGGCAGAACCGCCGCTGTCCGGCGAACGTCGTCAAGGCTCATATGCAGAGGAAACCCCCGGTATTCGCGGTTGCGCCGGATGACGTCGTAAACCGTGGCCAGATCGTCCGTTTTTTCAAAATGAAGATCGTTTTTCCGGGCGGCGCGGAGCTTCTGGCGCGCTTTGGGATCAATATTCATTTCATAATCGTCGGCGCGAAAGTTGTCCAGGAGGTATTCAAAATTGACTTCAATTTCCTTTAAAACAAAGCCGTTTCCCCACAGAGCGTTGTAGGTGTCCGTCAAATGCGTCGGGGCATAGCCGTGCGGGGGCAGGGAAAAGATGATTTCGCGGCATTGTTTTTGACGCGCCCATTCGACCAGAGCCCGAACCGCTTCGTGGTAGCAGATAATCTTGCTGTTTTTCGTAATACAGCTGAAACAGGAAAAGGAGGCGGAAAACGGCAGGCGCACAACGCCGTCCCGAAGGCCGGCCGCCAGCGCAAAACGGTTTTTGCCGTCGTTGAAAATCAGATATTTTAATTCATCGACCTTGTTTCTGTTCAATTCACAGAATTCCGCCCGGTCAAACACCGAAAAAGGAGCGGTGAGCAGACGGGTATAGTTTTCCTTTGTTTCTTCAATCACTTCCATTTGAACAGGCTCCTTAATCCCTTCGGGCGCGTGAAAAAAACTCAAGAGTTCAACGGGTTTCGGTTCGGATCAGCTCGGCACATCCAAAGCCTTCTTTGCCGTAGCCGTTGCCGACATAAAAAAGGAAGATTTTCCGCCCCGTATCAATGACGGCCGGAAAATAAACCATTTCGCTGTCGAATTCTCCCGGAGCGCCGTGCCGGACGGAAGACAGCCATTCGTCGCACCTTTCCCAGGTTCCGTTGCTGAATCGGGCGCATCCCATGGAATACTTGAAATCCAAAGTCCGGCGCGTGTAAAAGACAAACGTTTCGCCTCTTAAGCTGACAATCTGAGGCCGTCCCAGTCCGTGTTCCCGGGAAAGATCAACCCTGACGGCACTTTCGCCCTTTGCGCCGAAATGAAGCCCGTCCGCAGATTCAATGTAATTGACTTCGTAAACGGGCCGTTCCTTGCCTGCAATCGTGTACCATCCCGATCCGACCGAGTAGCAGCACTTGAACCGGCCGTCCTCGTAAATTGCGGACACGCCGGCGCGGGTGTACAGCCCTTCGTCCGCGCGATCCATGACGGGGGCTTCGCTGACTTTGCGGAAGGTATCGCCGCCGTCCGTGCTGACGGCCAGTCCGGAAAAATTGGAAAAGGCGATTTTGTGAAGCTGCTGGAAGCCTGTGTAATACAGAAAAACCCGGCCGTCGGGATGTTTGAACGCGTGCCCGGGGAAAACGCCGTTATCATCGAAACATCCATCCCGGCCGATATCGACGACGCATTCTCGGGAGATATTCCGGACTTTCAGCGGGTCGTCCGCGTCAACGTCAATATATCCGATGCGGGAAATGCCGTTTTCATCCCATGCGCCGACGTACACCCGGATGGTATCGTTGCCGTACATGACCGGCGCCGGTGCCATGGCGTTTGACGACCACCACGGCGCTTCATGCTCCGGTTTGAAAACTTTTCCCTTCTTCTGCCATGTATAATCGTGAATCATCATATCCTCTCATCGCTCAGACATTCGATCATGGAAGCGTCGAACGTCGGTATGCCCAGTTTGTCGGCGGCTTCCTTCCTTTGTGAAAAGCTGTCGTCGATGTAGATTGATTTTTCCGGGATGATGTACGCGGCCTTGACGGCGCTTTCCTCAAGCCAGATTTTTTCGTCGAACAATTCGGAAATCCTGTATCGGCGCAGATACGCCTCTCTGTCTTTTTCCGTGTTTTTCGACAGCAGGATGATTTTGACGCCGTTGTTGCGGCATTGATAAAGGAAACGGATCAGGTCTGTATTGATCCGGCCGCGGAAAATCAGCGTATCGTCCAGATCGACATAAACTCTGTCATAATCAAAGTGCAGGATGTAGCGGTTCCGCAGGCACCGGTCAAGCGACAGATCCGCCGTGTTGACCGACAGGGAAACCGGAAGGCCGAAAAACTGATAAATCGACAGCAGAGGAAAATTCACGCCTTTGCAACGGTCATAGCACATTGTCCCGGCAATCCGGACGTCGATTTCCAGAAGCTTCAGAACGCCCGAAACGTCTTCCTTCATCTGGAAAAACCAGGCGCCCTGAATTTTGATGCGGGACAGAATTTTCCGTGCGTAGTCGGCAAACAGGGCATCCAGCTCATCGCCGACTTTTTCGGCATGCATGGAGGTCGCCATCCGGATACGCGACCTTTCGCGGCCGGAACTGAACAGCAGGCGTCCGTCCCGATCCGAAAAACAGTCGACCGTATATTCCCGTCCCGGCAGAAATTCCTGAACGACGCAGGATGAAAAATCGATTTTCCGGGCGTCTTCCTCTTTTTCCAGCAGAACAGTCCCCTGAGCCCCGTATCCGTTGTCAGGCTTGGCGAAAACGGGGAAAGCCCGTATTTCTCCGGCCGAAGCGTATGTCTGCGGAACCGGAAGGCTATCTTTCAGGCATTCAATGGTTTTTTTCTTGGAGCGTGTCCGCTCAAGAATCTCCGGTTCCGGCAAAAGCGCCGGCGCCCCGAGTTCGCGGCGTTTTGCGTTCAGAGCGTCAATGATGAAGGAATTCGCCGGATAAACCAGGTCAATGGCGTTGCGTTCAATGACGCGGTTCAGATCGTCAATCCAGCCGTCTTCGCGTACATCGCGGACGACGGCGTTTTCCCGGTACAGATAGAAAGCCTGGTTGGGGACGGGGCTTGACGCTGAAAAGAGGGAGATTTCCTTACAGTATTTCAGGCTGTTGTAAATTTCGATGCCGTTTTCCATGCCGCCCGGAAAAACGAGGACGTTCCAGTGTTTTTTCTGCATGTTCATTTCTTTTTCAAAAAGATCCCGTAATCGCGGATATAATCGGCTTCATTGTAATATTCGCTGGCCAGAACCATCAGGACGGTTCCCGGGGCAAATCCCGTCATTGTGCGCCAGACCCTGCCTTCAATCAAAAGCCCGGAGGCCGGGTCGTCCAGCGTGAAGGTTTCCTTGCGATCCCCGTATTCGCACGTCACATCGACGCGTCCCGACAAAGCGACCAGCATCTGTTTCAGGTTCCTGTGGGCGTGACACCCGCGCGTGACGTCGGGGCCGGTGTCGAAAATATAGTAGACACGTTTGACGTCAAAAGGCAGATTGCACCCTTTTTCCAGGGCGACCAGGCTTCCGCGTTCATCGCCGCACACGTTGAAATCAATGCGTTTGACACATTCCGTCATTACGGCGCCTCATGCGGACATCGGCGGAATGTGCGGACGGATTGATGTTGGTTCAAGTTTTTTCCTGTCACGGTCCGGCTTCCCGAATTGAAATTCCTTTATAAAAAACGAGCGTTTTTTTGAGAAACCGGAGAAGGGGCGGAGAAAAAAGCCTAATGCTTTGAAAACAAAAGAAAAAACCTCTCAGACGATTCCGGAGGGCATTTAAAGGTGATTTTCAACCGAACAGCTATTTAGCGCTTGACTTTTTCAGGCATTTCTGTAGAAAAGAAAAAATGTACATAAAAAACGCTCGTTATTTTTGTTGATTTTAAGGTTGTTTTTTATGAAGTTTTGTATAGTAAGGCGGTTAACGCCGAGCATTTTTGCAATTTGTATTTTGGGAATGTTTCGATTCAAAAGAGATATTATTTCCTCTTCCTTTCCTGAAAGCTTCAGGGATTTATTTTTCCGTCCTTTGGGACGTCCCAATACTTTTCCTTCTGTTTTCAGGCGTTCAAGCGCCTGTTTTGTCCGGCGGGACGCCAGCGTGCGGGCGATATCCGCCGACAGGGCAAAGGCATAGGCCAGCGCTTTGGAAAACAAAGGGCTGCCCAGACGGTATTTCTCTTTTGCGGTCCATACCTGGATCTCGTTTTCCATGGCTCGCTGCAGGAAAAGCATGATGTGATCCAGACTGCGCCCCAGGCTTGGGATATCCGGTACGACAAGGATATCGCCCGGCCCGAGACGCTCAAGAAGGTTTTCGGGCGTGTTGTCCCCGGCCGGCAAAGAAAGCCAGCCTTCAATTTGAAAGCCGCCGCTTCGGACTGAAGCCTGCAGTTCTGCCGCCGTTTCTTTCTCCGAGCCGGAAGAAGGGGGAAGATAGCCGTAAATCATGACTTCGCCTCGAAAGTTGTTCTGATTCGTTTTTCAGGCTATCAAAGGATTGGGTATATTGCAAGCCGGCCCCTTAAAGGTCGGGAAGAGTATGTTTCTTCAGGAAACGATTCAGGGTTTGCGGATTGACGCCCAGGATGCGGGCGATGCGGGTTTTCGTGAATTTGCGTTTCAGCAACAGGCGGATACGTTCTTCATTTCCGGCAAGCTTACTTGTCTTGTTGGGGCTTCCCTTGGGTCGACCCAACACTTTTCCTTCGGCTTTCAGGCGTTGGAGCGCCTCCTTTGTCCGCTGTGAAATCAGGTTCCGTTCAATTTCCGCGGACAGCCCGAAGGCAAAGGCCAGAACCTTGCTCTGGATATCGGTGCCCAAGCGGTAATTGTCCTTGATGGTCCAGACCTGTGCCCCCGCCTGCATGCAGTGGTGGAGGATGCTCATTACCTGAAGCAGGTTGCGGCCCAGGCGCGACAGCTCTGAAGCGATCAGAATGTCTCCGTCACGCAGATCCTGCAGCAGGCCGCCAAGCTTGCGTTTTTCAAGATCCTGCATGCTGCTGATGGTTTCCTTGATCCATTTGTCAACGGTCAGTTTTTTTCTTTGCGCAAAGCATCTGATTTCAAACTCCTGGTTTTCGGTTGTCTGTCTGTCGCTGCTGACGCGGATATAGCCGTATATCATTGTTGTCTCCGTTTCTTGTTTTGTGTGATTTGCAGAAAGCTGTTGCCGTTTCGTGCAAACTGCCTTTATATATGAGAAAAGGATGAAACAAAGATGCAGACTTTCTTTTTAAAACAGAATGATACCCGGTCACTGACGCTTTTCCTGCTTGGCTGGGGCATGGATGAACGGCCTGTGCTCCCGGTTGCGGGGAAGGAAAACGTTCTGTTCGTGTATAATTACGTATCGCCGGAACTTGATTTTGATTTTTCCCCGTGGACGGACATCCGCCTTCTGGCTTTTTCCTGCGGTGTTTTTATGGCGCCTTATCTGGCGGAGCGCCTGCCGGAAGTCAAATGGGCGGCGGCCGTAAACGGCGTTCCGGATCTGTTTGATGAACAGAAGGGAATGCCGGCTCGGACGGTGGACACTTTCCGCCGCATCGGTCCGGACAACTATCTGGTATTCCGGCGCGAGTATCTGGTCGAAACCGAAGACGAATTCCACAGGTTCAACGAAAATCAGCCTCTGCGTACGGTTGAGGATTCAATGGCCGAGCTGGAGGCTCTGGAAAGGTACGCTCAAAACCCGGCACCGCACGCCTTCCGCTTTGACCGCGTTTTCGCCGCGCGGGGCGATCAGGTCATCCCCCTTGAAAACCAGAGGCGTTCCTGGGGAAAAGTCGAGGAAATCGAAGGGAATCACTTCGTTTTTTACCGGTATCCGCCGGCCTTTTTCCTGCGTCCCGGGAATGGAGAACATAAAGCATGACTGAAACAATCGGGGTTATGACGGGCAACTCACTGGACGGCGCGGATGTTGTCCTGACATCGTTTGAAAACGGCGGCATGCGGGATGTCGCAGGATACAGCCTGCCTTTTTCGGAAACGGTTTCCGAAAACCTCCGCCGTGTCCGCCGTCTGATCGCGGAAAAAGGCGCCGATATGGAAGCGGCGGCTCGGGACGGATTTTTCCGCCGCACCGTGCGGGCGTACACGGAGCTGGTCGCGCAGGCCGTTCATGAATTGATGCGCCACAGCGGCCGGTCTGCTTCCGATATTGCGGCCATCGGCTTTCACGGACAGACGTGCGATCATTTCCCGCCTTCCATTGCCCGCGGCGAAGAGCCGTATACGGTTCAGGTCGGAGACGCGGCTCTGCTGGCGGATCGAACGGGGATACCGGTCATTTACGATTTTCGTTCCGACGATGTGATGAACGGCGGGGAGGGCGCTCCGCTTGCCCCGGTGCATAACCGCCATATTGCCGAGGATCTGAAGGCGCGCGGCCTGTTCCCGATTGCTTTCTGCAACGCGGGGAATACGGGCAACATTGCCGTTATTTCAGAGCGTGCGAGCCATCCGGCCGTTCTGGGATGGGATACGGGGCCGTTCAATCATTTTCCCGACGCGCTGATGCGGAGTCATAAGCGCGAAGCGTGCGACAGGGACGGCCTGTATGGTGCTTTGGGGCAGGTAACGCCGGAGTTGCTGAAAATCATGTTCAACGGCTCGGCTGTGAACAGCGACGGAGAGAATTTCTTTCTGCAGCCGCCGCCGCGTTCTTCCGATCCTTCATGGTACCGCCTGCCGCCGGAAACGGAGGAGTTCCGTTTTGAAAACGTTCTGCGCACCGCCGAATATCTTGGAGCGTACGCATTCATGCACGCGCTTTCCTTTGTGCCCGAAGACGTTGAAATGCCGTCGGCCTTCCTGCTGTTCGGCGGCGGATGGAAAAATCCGCTGAGCTTGCAGGATTTCAAAGACCTGCTGAACGGCCGCGGCCCCGTGCTGCCGGAACATGAAGACGCCTTCGCCGCCGTCCGCCGCCGTTTTGCAAAAGAGCCGTCTGTCGAATGGTCGGACGTTTTCGGCTACAGCGGCACGTACATGGAGGCGCGGATTTTTGCGGACATGGCCTTCTGCCGTATCACGGGCGAGCCCTTTTCGTATCCCGAAAGTACCGGATGCACTTCGCCGACGGTTTCGGGCATCTGCGTTTTTCCGTCTCAGGGCGGCGGCGCACAGCTTAAAGAGTTGATGCGGCATTACGGTACGGAAAAGATCGCCGGGCAGAAGGGGGCGGATGAACCGCCGCGCCTGTACAACCGGGCGGTCAGGGGATGGAAGAAAAAATACGCCGTTCCGTCCTGAAGTGTTTGTCGGCTCCTTCTTTTGCATGAAAAACGACAGGGCGATTCCAACGAATAATCGGAACGCGGGCGGACAATCGGGCGCGGCCTTCTTTCGATATTGTGACCGGCGTCACTTTTAAGCGCCGAAGGCATGACAGCTATCACAGATTTCCTTATAAAAGCAGGGTTTCGGAGCCCTTCTCCTTGACAAGAGGGCTTCCGGCCTGCAATTATTAACTATGCGTTAAAGTTTGATGAAGGATGGCGTAATGACCCTGCGTTCTTTTCTCCAAACTGAGAAGATAAAAGTTTTTTCCGGCGGCGCGGCCCTGGAAAAAGAGCCGGGTCTTGAACCGAAAAACGGACGCTTTATCGAAAACATCTCCCGTCTTGTCCCCGTTCATGTCCGCAACGGCGGAGTTCCGGCAGAGGCTCTGAAAAAAGCCGAAGCGGATATTCTTGTCGAGCCGGCTCTGAGCCGCGCGGCGGTTCTTCTGGCTTCCCGGCGCGTTGAGCTGGGCGGCGGGGAACGCATTGACGTGATCGAAATTTCGCGGGCGGCACGGGATATTCCGGTGACCCCGCCGTGGAGCACGTCTTCGGTTCTGCTGGCCGGATTCCGGGCGCAGCGAGCCGGAAAGGTCGAGGTCACGGCAGATGATGTCCGGGCGGCTTCCCATGATGTTTCGGTTCCGGCCTCTAAAAGCGCGGCGGCGGTTCTTCTGGCTGTGAAGCGAGCCGAACTTGGAAAGGCCGCCGGGGTGTCAAAAAGCGATATCGAGGCGGCGGCCGGAGACCTGCCTGAAGACGCGCAATGGGCTTACGCGGCAGTTCTTCTGGCCTCCCGAAGGGCTGAGCTGGCCGGAGAAAACGACGTGACGGCCGCGGCGCTGGAACGTTCGCTGAACGATATGCCGGGGAACGTGCGCTGGAACGAACCGGCGGTCATTCTGGCCGGGTATCAGGCCGCGCGCCAGGGGAAAAGGGAAATCACCCCTGCGGCACTGAAACAATCGCTGGGGGATATCGTCGGGCTGGCGACCTATGCGCCGGCCATTTCCCTTCTGGCTGTCCGCCGCATTGAACTGGCCGAACAGAGTTGAAAGATGCCAAGAAGCGCGCTGAGGCTGAAAAGTTCCGTTCACCTGACATCGGTTCGGGCCGCGTCCGGCCGGTAAGGAATACTTTATAAAGATACGGAGGGAAACGCCTGCAGGAGGGCGTTTTTTTGTCCTTTTCTGTCGGCCGGAAGATCGGTGCAAAGCCGTTCAGGTTATGAAGAACCCCGCGGTTTACGCGGGGGTCTTTTTTCAGGCAGGAACAAATCATCCTAGCGATAATTGTTCGGATAACCCGAAGGACACGTCGACAGTTCTTCGTAATCGCTGTACTGGTAGTATGTGTCATTTGTACCTTTCGGATCCCAGAAATTCCCCTTGTCCGGGAGGCCCCACGAGGAAGGGGAGAGCATCATATCGTAATTGTACTCAAAAGCGCAGACGTTTATATGCTTCATCTTGTGGCCTTGATCATCCCCGACCGGCATACTGTAGCAGATACTCCTTCTTTTATCTCCTTTTCGGTACTGCTGACAGTACTGGTTGCCATCCTTAGTCTGGATCATCGTACTACACATGATATCGGTGAAATAATAGGCGTCTTGTGTGTTAGTGAAACAGATCTCCTGCTGGTTCCAGTAGGCGCTATTACTACTACCACAGAAGCTTGAGGAGGAGTCGTTGGACGATGTGTGGGCCAGCTCCCAAGCACCAAAAGTATCTATCCAGCAACCGCTCCCACCACTAATTCCATCTAGACCCGTACAGGGCGTATAACAGAAGGTGTGTTGAGACCCTTTCCTTTTCAGACACTTCGAGCCATACCCAAACTTGTTACAGTCCGAATTACACGCACACGGCTGATATAGGGACTGATAAGGATTGCTTGGGTTGAAGGAATAGTTGTCGCCTGGCCCAGGAGCGAAACACGCCAGGCCCTCATTATAAGCTTTATGCCCATTACACGGATGACGACACGAACCCCGCCCGGTCGCAACCGTAATGTATTGCTTGCCCGTCGTCGAATCCGTCAACGTCGGACAGTTACATCCCGCGTACTCCCCGTTCGCACAGTTCGTACACACACCGCCGACACACTTCTTCCCCTTCGAACAGGTCACATTCGCACAGGCATCAACCTTCTCGCACCCGCCCGAACCGTTGGCGACCTGCCCCGAAGGACAACCACATGTTTCACCCTTCGCACAGTTCGTACACACACCGCCGACACACTTCTTCCCAGCCGAACAGGTCAAATTCGCACAGGCATCAACCTTCTCGCACCCGCCCGAACCGTTGGCGACCTGCCCCGAAGGACAACCACATGTTTCACCCTTCG